>NZ_JBYISM010000001.1:0-503493 GCF_057708605.1 Nocardia sp. bgisy118
GATCACGGTGAGTGTCGTATCTCCGGCAGCCATGGTCATGCTCCTTCGCGAGAGTTATTGGCGTGTATAGGAATCGGGTTGGCGTCGACGGGGTGTCGCCGTCGGGAGACGGCGCTCACCGGCCGGGGTTGCGTGGATGCCCGGGGGTCAGTGTTGGATCGGCCCGAGATCGATGCCGAGGTCATCGGTGATGCGGAGCGCGTGGTGAGCGAGTCGCCGAAGCTCTTGCGGGCGCATTCCGCTGCGCAGGGCGGTTTCGAGCAGGATGGCCATCGAGTGCGAGGGGTCCGTCTCCAGTGCCGCGCCCAGGGCGATGCCCGCCAGTGAGCCTTCGCCGCGGACGTAGGCGCTGTAGGCAAGGAGTACCGCGGCCTGGGCACGGTCGCGGCTCGGCAGCGATTGGACCAGGGTCACCCACAACTGTTCGGCTACAGCGGCGTGCTCGCCCACCGCTAGCGCGAGCAACGCATCGCGCACCATCCGATCACGCAGCACCACAGCCAGTTCCGCCATCTGTCGCGCGGTGGGCACTGCCCCGGAGTCCAGATCGGCGACCCGATACAGCACCCGTTCGAGCGCGCGCCGCCGGTAGCCATCGGGATCTGCGCGTCGGATGGCAGCAACGTAGCCGTCGTACCCCGCCGCGTCTTCGAGGTGTGCGGCCACTTCCTGCGCCGAATCCTGGTCCTGGGCAACCATGTCGGTCAGCTGCGAGCGGGTGCGGTATATCGGGCGACCGTTGAGCACATAGGTGAAGGTCACCATCGAGGTGGTCGGGTCCGGCAGTGTCCCTTGGTGATCGGTGTCGAGCAGGCTCCACCACCGCTGACGCGCCTGGATCGCTGGGACGGCCCACGCATCCTTGAGCGTCGCCTCGTCACCTGCCAAGTGCTGCGCGAACGCGGCAATGAGCGCGCCCCACGCCTTGGCACCACCTGGTGTGCGGGTTCGGCGCGGTTGGCGTACGCGGTCATCGATGATCACCGCGAGCACTTCGGTCGACTCCTCGGCGGCACAGATGCCTGCGACCGCCGAGGCGATGGCCGCCGCCAATCTCCGCTTGCCGCCGTCCTGGCCGAGATCGAATCGCAGGACTGGACCGATGGTCGAGTTGGATCCGGGTGCGGCCGGCCTGCGCAATACGACGACCACCAGCGATCGTTCGGGCACGAATTCGATCAACGCCGGCAGCGCCGCGATCAACTCACCGGGATCGTCCACCCGTAGCCGCGGCTCGGGGCCCGGGTCCCAGTAGCCGTGAACAACACTCGCGATCGACTCGTCGGCGGCTGGCGGTTGGGCATCGTCGGTGTTGTCAGCCACGGGATTTCGTCTCCTTCGAGGCTGCTTGGTGCGGTGGGAAGTCGATGTCGATGGCGTGGTAGTCGATCTCGTCGGCGGCGGCCTGTTCGACGTCGCAGTGCGAAATCCCGGGTAGCGCCGATTTGGCCGAGGAAGCGCATGTAGCGGCGGGTCGATCCCTCAGGTTGCAGCGACACCTCTGCCTCGACGGAGTCGGATTCGGTGGTGGAGTCGGTGACAACGGTGAGCGTGGTCGGACGCAAGACAGCTCCTCACAAAGACAAGGGCGCGGCGACCCCACCTCGCTGGTAAAGCCGCCGCGCCGGAAACGGTTATCGCAGAAAGGGAAACGGCTGCGCGTTCACGCAGTGGCGAGTGCCTGGCTGTGGTCAGGCGGCGCGCGCGGTGGACTGGCGGGCGACGTTGGTCGGGCGCAGGCGCAGTACATCGTCGTCGCCGCCGGTCCAGGCCCACTAGCGGCCGCGCCACCCCGGGTAGTCGGTGCGCCAGCGCTCGGCCACCGCCGAGTCCGGGATCGCCGGGACCGCCCCGGCAAGGCCGCGCTGCTCGAGACGCGCGTAGTCCGCGCGCGGCAGCGTCGGCAACGCCGGAGCGGTCGTGGTTGCGGGCATGATCGAACCTCCTGGGAATCGGACGGGAGGATGAGGCATGTGCCCGAGGAATGGCAGGGCGAATACTCCGGGGGTGGTTCAGATGCCGGGCGTGGTGTGCAGGTCGTCGATGACCTGGGTGGCGTGGGTGATCAGGCGGGCGTGCCCGTCGCGGATCAGGGCGTGCGGGCCTGCCGAGGCCGCCGAGGGTGATCGGGCCCGGCACGGCGAACACCGGTCGGGCGAGCTCGCGCGCCCACCGGGCGGTGTTGACGGTGCTGCCGCGGACACGGCCGCCTTTGACGATCACCACCGCACGCGACAGGGCGACGGTGATCCGATTGCGTTGCACGAACTGATCTCTGGTCGCCGGGGCTTGCGGCGGATACTCCGAGACCATCAATCCTTCGGCGGTGATCTGTTCGAGCAGACGACGGTGTGAGCGGTGGGTTGGCGAGGGCAGACCTGCCGGCCTGATCAGCAGCTGTCACTGCCGATCTAGTGACAGAAACCCTGAGTGGGCACCGTGGGTCAGCCGCCAGCTGTGACGAAGCTCCATAACTGTCACTGGTGGGCGCTGTTGAGGTGGCAGATCCTGTTGGCGAGGCCGCGTTTCTGTCACAGATTCGGCAGCTTTGTTGTCACCGCCCAGCGGCTTTCGACCACCAGGATGACCGTTCGCGGCAATTCAGGGTGTGCACGGCAATATTGCCACGGTCGCCGCGGTGGCTGTTGGTGATGGCTTCAACCGGGTGGAGCAAGATGGGTTCGTGCATGGTCGTGTTCGGGTGTGGTGCCTGCGTCACGGTGAGTCGGAGAACGTCACTGCCGGTGTGGCCGGCGCTGTGCCGAAGTCACCGTTGACATCTCATGGTCTCCGTCAAGCCGCTGATGCCGCCCGCGTGCTGGCCGATGAGCAGATTGCCCGCGTCTATTGCAGCACGGCGCTGCGTGCCCGGCAGACCGCCGCCGCTGTCGTAGCGGGTCGGAACATCGATATCGTGGCGTTGCCCGATCTGGCCGAGGTCGGGATCGGCGCAGCAGAGGGAACCACCGATCCTGGTGTCCGGCGGCAGACCGCAGCGGTATTGCGGAGCTGGATAGTCGACCGGCAGCTCCGGCGACGAGTAGCCGACGGTGAATCCGGTTCGCAGGTGGTGGCCCGGATGACCGTCGCCTTAACGCAGATCACACTGGCGCATTACGGCGAGTCCGTCGTGCTCGTCGGTCATGTGGCCAGCCTCAGTGTGACGTTGGCGCAGCTATGCGGTCTCGGCGCTCGGGTGTGGGGAACCCCTCTGCCGCATGCCGTGCCGTTTCTCGTTGAGTGGGACGGCAAATCCTGGCATTGCCGTTCCTGGCCCACATAACTGGCCCGCATGATAAATCGTGTTGAATCTCCCCGGGTTCCGTGCGCACCGGGTTATCTGTCTCCGGCCGGTTGTTCGGAGCAGGTCGAATAGTAGTCGGCTTCGTACTCGACCGGTGGTCGGCGGCCGAGCCGGTGCATCAGCCGGGAGTTGTTGAACCAGCTGACCCACTCGTGGGTGAGTAGCTCGACATCAGCCAGCCCTTGCAGAGGACCACGCCGGAATGGAGAATCATCGCGAACCGCCTCGGTCTTATAGAGCCCGATCGTGGTCTCCGCCAACGCATTGTCGAAGGCGTCCCCGACCGAACCAATCGACGGACGAAGGCCCGAAATCATCAGTGTCTCACCGAATTTCACCGATGTATATTGCGGGCCCGCGTCCGAATGATGAATCGTGGACCCGGTCCACGGCCGCCCCTGACGCGCCCGCAGCGCCGCCGCCTGCCGGATCGCCGATTCCACGAACGCGGTCTGTTTGCTGGTCGAGCATTCCCAGCCCACGATCCGCCCGGCGTAGGCATCGATGACGAACGCGATGTAGGCGAACCCGCCACCGGCCAGGCGCACGTAGGTGAAATCGGCGACGACCAGCAGATTCGGGGCCGGAACCCGGAAATTCCGGTCGACCAGATCCGCTGCCCGCGACGCGGCCGGATCGGCCTCGGTGGTGCGAATCGCCTTGCGCCGCACCACACCTTTCCATCCGTTGGCGCGCATCAGCCGTTCCACCGTGCAGCGGGCGACCGGAATGCCCTCGCGTCGCAGATGGCCCCACATTTTCTCCGCGCCGTACAGCGATTCGGGTTTGCGGCGGCCGGTCTCGTCGGGTTCGCAGTAGCCGGCCAGGATCTCGGTGATCGCGGTGTCCCACAGCGCCCGTTTCGATGCCGGCCGCGACAGCCAGGCGTAGAAGGTTCTCGAGGCGATCTTGCAGCCGTGCGCGGTGAGCGCACGGCAGATCGGAGCGACCCCGAACCGAGCCCGATGCTCGGCGATGAACGCGCAGACTAATTCTGTCGCGGGTCGCTCGCCCGCGCGAAGAAACTCGTTGCCGCCGAAAGGATTTCGATCGTCTGCTCAAGCTCGGCGATCTTGCGTTTCTGCTCCCGGATGATCCGGGCCGCCTCGGTCGTGGTCCCCTCGGCCGCACCGGAGTCGATCTCGGTTTGGCGAATCCACTTGCGCAGCGTCTCCGCGGTCATCCCCAGCCGCGACGAGACGGCCTTGATCGCCGCCCATTCGGTGGGGTAGTCCTCACGGTGATCGAGAACCAACCACACGGCCTTCGCGCGGGTCGCTGCATCGTACTTCGCTGGCATGATCTGCCCATCCTCTCAAGGAAAGAGGTGGGCACGAAACACGGGGCGATTCAGGGTCCCGTGTCAGTCATGACTGACGCGTTTGGCGCGCTACGGTGGTTGATGTGGCAGAGGTGGTTGGCAGGCGTGAGTTGAACAAACTGGCGACGCGTCAGGCGTTGCTCGATGCCGCCAACAGCCTGTTCTCCGTGCGGGGCTACGCCGCAACGACGGTTCGCGAGATCGCGGATCGGGCCGGAGTCACCGAGCGCACTTTCTTCCGGTACTTCGCCGGCAAGGAGGAATTGCTGGTCGAAGATCTGGTGGCTCAGATGCCGGTGATCATCGAATCGATCAAAGCGCGACCCGACGAGGAGCCGCCCCTGGTTGCGGTGGAGCGCGCGATCGTGAAGCTGATCGAGCTGGCTCTGGACCGCCATGAGCCGAATGCCGTGTCGTTGTTTCTGGATCGGCGCCCGGTTTCGGGTCTGGGACGGTCGGCGGCGTCGCTGACGTTGAAGTTCGAAGAGGCGATGGCGAGCGCACTCGGCGATCGTCTGGCTCGTCTCGATCCGGCGCCGGTCGACATCGAGTTCCGCGCGGCCGTATACGGCAGGACGGCAGTTGCCGTCTTGCGGAGCGCACTGATCCACGACCTGCAGCTGCGCAGTATCGGTACTGAACCCCGCCCGCCGCTGGCGGGGCTGATCCACGAAGCCTTCGCGGTCGCATCCGAGGCCTGGGATCCGGGCGTGGTCTCGACACCATCCGTGCAGTAACGCTCGATCCGCGCAGACCGGCAACGACGCACGCCGATATCCGAGTGGAAAGGGTTGCGCGCACACCGGTTTCGACACTCGCCGTGCACCGATCACCGCCGCCGACGCGCATGGGGGTTGCATTGCCGGTGGTTCTCGGAACCGGTCGATTCATCCGTGCGCGGCAGAGGTCTCCCGCGGCACGCAACAATGTCTCGCGTCGACGGCGGATTGTGTGTGAATCTGTTGCGCGGCGTCATGCGGGCACCACGTATGACTGGCATTTTTCGCGAGGCTGAGTCCCGTCTGAGACGCGCATCACTATCGACATTAGCAGGACCCACGGCACTGCCCGACCCGACGGCACTGCCCAGGGTGAGCCGCCCGCGCGACGTCGGCGACTCACCCGATCCGATGTAGGTGTTCCGGCTTCCCGGGCCGTCGTCGGGCCCGGTAGAACGCGGCTCAACCGGGCTGAATTGTCCCTGTGTTGCCCGGCACGGGCGTGCCGTTGTAGTGTCAGTAATGACAAATGACAGAACTGACAGAATTGGGGTGAGAATATCAATCATGACTGACATGCGTGGCGCGCTACGGTTGTCGACGTGGCCCAGAGTTGGCAGGCGTGAGTTGAACAAGCCGGCGACGCGACAGGCGTTGCTGGATGCCGTCACATGCCTGTTCGCCCAGCGGGGCTACGCCGCGACGACCGTTCGTGAGATCGCGGATTGGGCCGGAGTGACCGAGCGCACTTTCTTCCGGTGCGGCCCGCGACCGTTCGTCGGCAAGGAGGAATTGCTGGTCGAGGACTTGCTGGCTCAGATGCCGGTCATCGTCGAATCGATCGAGGTCCGGCCTGATGACGAGCCGCCCTTGATGGGCAGTCGCGCGCGCGATCATCCAGCTGATCGCGAGATTTCAGGACCAGAGTCGGCCGAATGCCCTGTCGTTGTATCTGGATCGCCGCCCGGTCTCGGGCTGGGCCGGTCGGTGACTTCGCTGATGGTGAGGTTCGAAAGAGGTGTTTTCGACCGCCATCCGGAACCGTTTGACTCGCATCACTCTGGTGCCGATCGACGTCGACTTCCGCGCTGCGGTATGCGGTAGGACGGCAGTTGCCGTTCTGCGAGCTGTACTGATTCTTGACTTGCAGTTGCGCAGTGTCGGTGCCGATCCTCGACCGTCGCTGGCGGAATTGGTTCGGCAGGCGTTTGCGGTGGCCCCACAAGTCTGGGGCATCGCCGACGCCGACGTCGGGGCCGTGCCCGAACGAAACTGATGTCGCGCTACTCCTAGCTGTTGGCCCATCGACGCTGCGTCGAACAACGGCAGGACGCAATCGGTCTGCGTGTATTCGCGCACTTCACATCCCCGATGTCTGTCGCGCGTCGGGCACATCGACATTCGTCCCATCACAACGAGAGGTTGTACGATTCGCGACTGCGAGTCCGGTTGCCGATCAGTGCGCACGGCCGGTGCAGGTGAACTCGGACAAGATCAACGTGGAGTTGCCAGATCGGTTCGTCACGTACTGGATTTCGGTGCCGCAACTCCTGCGCTCTCCCGTCGACACCGAGGGGCGCTACGCCAACGTCGTTTCAGGCCCCGGACAAGCAGGTGCCGCTGCGCAACATGTTCGCTGACCCCGGTTTCCGCGAGGCGATCCAGACCGTCACCGTCGACCACGGACGCGAAGCAATGCGCGACCACCTCTCAACCGGCGCCTACGACGGAACACCCGCAGATTTCGAAAGCCTCAGCTGTGCGCAGCGTAGGTCACCTGCAGCTGCCACTCGGGAGCCCCAAAACCTTCATCCCTGACGGTTTCATGGCTCGCAGCGCCGAGCGGGCCGCCGCGTAGGTGAAGAGGGCGTCCACGGCCGAGTGTGTGTGATCGCGGCGCACGATCTGTCAACTCGCACCATGTCATGCCGCATGGAATCTGTTGTGCACGAGTCAGTTTCAACTAAGTCGACTAGCGAATGCTAGTTGAGTCGCAAGCGAATACAGGAGATTTTCATGGGCTCGACGTCCCCGCTCGTACCGCGGCCTGGCCGACGGCGCACCCTGGCGCAGCTACTCGGCGCGGGTGTACTCGCCGGCGCCGTCGCGACCGGTGGCGGCATCGCCGCCGCTAGGCCGATCGTGTCGGTTCCCGATCTGTCGTCGGGATTTCTCGGCGCACCCGCTGTCGCACAGCCGGTTCAGGGCGTGCCGCCGATCCCGCAGCATCCCGGCCTTGCCCCCAACGGTGACGGGAACTTGCACGGTGACGGCTGGATGAGCGACACCTACACCCGCCCTGGGCCTCTCGGGCACGCCGCTCAGGTGAACTCCCTAGTGCTGGGCAGTGAATGTGCTTCCATCGCCTTCGACCGGGCTGGGCGCATCGTAACCACCTGCATAGGTCTGAATTCCGGTCTGTACCTGATCGACCCGGCGACCATGGAAGTGCTCGGAAAATACGCGCTGCCTGGCCTGGCGCCGACCGATCTGCTGAAACCCGGCGTCTTCTCCAATTTCGGTGGGGGAGCGTACTTCTTTCTCGACAATGAGGATCGCGCGGTGATCGGGTCGAACAGCGGACACGTGCTGGTGCTGGCCGAGAATCCGGGCGCCGTCGGGTTCACCCTGGAGCATGACTACGACCTGACCGGCGTGCTGCGCCCGGGGGAGACCTTGAATTCGGTACTGCCCGACTCCAACGGGCTGCTGTGGTTCGTGGCCAAGACCAACGGTGTCGTCGGCACCATCAACCCGGAAACCGGTGCGGTACAGGTGATCCGGCTCGGTGACGGCGCCGATGGCGAGATCGAGAACTCCTTCGCTGTCGGCGCTGTGGGCGACGTCTACATCAACACCAACCGGGAGCTGCTGCGCTTGCATGCCGGACCCAGCGGCGCGCCCGAGGTGAGCTGGCGAGTCACCTACGCCAACAGTGGACAGCACAAGCCCGGCCAGGTAGACGACGGTAGCGGCACCACACCGACCGTGCTGCCGGGCGGGTACGTGGCAATCACCGACAATGCCGACCCCATGAACGTGGTTGTCTACCGCACCGACCCGGCTGCCGCGCAGCGTGAGGTGTGCTCGATCCCGGTCTTCACGAAAGGCGCGAGCAGTACAGAGAATTCGCTCATCGGTGCGGGCAACTCGCTGATCGTGGAGAACAACTACGGGTACACCGGACCCGATGCCACCCTGGGGGGCCGCACCACCACGGCCGGCTTCGCTCGCATTGACATCGACCCCGACGGCGGCGGCTGCCATACGGTGTGGACCAACGACACCGTGGCCGCCCCGAGCGTGGTATCGAAATTGTCGCTGGCCACCGGGCTGATCTACACCTACACCAAGGGCGCCGAAGTCACCGACCCCTGGTATTGGACCGCTCTGGACTTCCGCACCGGAAACCTGGTGTGGAAGCAGAAATCCGGGGCTGGCCCGCAGTTCAACAACAACTACGCGGGCATCGCCCTCGGGCCCGACGGGGCCGCCTATCTCGGCGTGCTCGGCGGCCTCATCTCACTACGTGACGGCCGCTGACCGCAGTCGGGAAATTCATCGATCTCGAAGATGATGCGCGCGGAGTGTTGAACGCTCAGTAATGGCATCACTCATGGTCGAGGCGGACGTGGGAGCGCCCGCCTCGACCCCTGCACCCGCCGCCAGCCATAGCACGTGCGCGGTGGTGTCTTGGTATCGAACCAGCCGATCCGCCCGGCCTCAGGCATCGTGGATCGGCTTTCTCCGTTGGTGGGACGTCGCTGAGCGTCGATCCAGTGAGCACCACGGTGACGCAAGCACAGGTCCTCACAAATTGTCAGAAATGACAATTGTCATGTATGACATTTTATGCAAGGCTGACGAAAGCCTGAGATATAGATCACGATCAACAGTGATTGCGACTCAGGTCATTACTCGGCTCGACAGGTGCCGGATGTCGTCAAGGAACGAGCCATATGTGCGTCCTTCACGACTATCGGGATCCGGCATACGCGTCCTGGCTCAACCAGCCGCGTCGGGCCCAGTTGGACGGCAGATGAGGAATCAATGAGAAGAAGCACTCGAACCATGATGATAGCGCTGCTCGCCGCCGCGACCCTCGAGCTCGCGACGGCCGCGGTGGTCCATGCTGAGCCTGATGTCGCGGCCGCGCCAGTCAGTTACCGCGCAGTGGTCGACGGTGGCGATATCGTCGCCACCCTCGACAACGGCAACTTCGCCGACTCCGGCGACGGACAAGCGGTCCTGGTCCGCAATGCCGCCGATGTCGCGCTCGACGCCCTCCCGTTGTTCTACTCCCTTGATGGCTCGCGCTACCCCATCCTTCGCCAGATCTCTGCTGACAGGCGCAGTCTGCGGCTGACTCCGGATACTTCGCACGTGGACGTCAGCACGCTGAAGCCGGTCGCCTCGCCGGTGGAGAATCAGCTAGCGATGAACGACCTGATCAACGGTGTCAGTATCGGAACCTCCATCGGCAGCCTTGTCGGCACGGCGATCGGTGCAACGGTCGGTATCGCCGTCGGGTTCGCGCTCGCCGGGGCATCATGTGTGGCTCTCAGTCTGGTCTGCGTCGTCGCCGTCCTGCCGATCATGGCCCTGACAGGTGGTGTGGGCGGCCTCGTCGGCTTCGCCCTTGGTGGCGCACCCACTACCGCGTACGCGCTTTACGAGTATGTCCGCACGCTTCAGGCACCTCCGGGGCAGTCGAAATACGGCGAGTACTACCGAGGTCGGCAAGTCGAGACGGCACCAGTGTCCCCCGAGACGCCGCGGTAGGACGACCGTGCAGGAGAAACTCATGAAAATCGGCTCCCTCTGCCTGGCGGGGCCCCTCCTAACCTCGCTGGTGATGGCAAGTTCGGTCGCGCGCGCTCAACCGGCCGAACCGACCTACAACGCCACGATCGTCGATGGGTCGGTCGTGATGACCGTCGACCAGGCAACGATCGGCGTCTCCGACGATCGGAGCCTGCAGATCAGCGACCGCACCGGCGCGATGCTGACGGCATTGCCGCTCGGATTCGTGCTCGATGGGCAGCAGGGCGATATCCGCTACGTCATCTCCGACGATGCCCACACCGTCCGGCTCACACCCGACCTGCGGACCCTTCGGCCACCGGCGACCGAGGCCATCGCCTCACCGATGGAAGAACAGCTCGCCCTCGACGAGCTCGCCTCCAACCTGACACGGAACACCGTGATCGGCACAGTGGTCGGCAGCGTGATCGGCGCGCTGGTGGGCGGCGCCGTCGGTCTGGCCTCGTGTGCGGTGGTGGGACCCGGCTGCATCGCGACGGTCCCCGTGGCCATGGCTGCGTTCGCCGCGGGCGGCGGAGTGGCCGGCACTTTGGTGGCCGGTGGCGCCGCGCTGGCGAGCGGGCTGTGGAAGTACATCACCACTCGCAACGCCCCGCCCGGGCAAAGCCCCTACGCTCACGATGACGGGCTGCTCGACCTCGACGGAACCGGCGTGCCCGACGCTCGCCCCCAGCTGCCGACCGGATCGGCCAGCGGGATCAGAGCGGGCTCATCGGGTGGTTCGTCGCGCTGATCGCGAAAGGCATTGTCACCGAAATCGTTTCGACGATCCGCGTGCTCGGAGCGCCCGAGGAGTGGTCCCCGGTCACCCCGTTCGCAAAAACTGTCATAAGCGACATTTGTCATAGATGACAGTTTATGGAAGAGTGAGGTCGGCGCGGGACACTCCCGCACCGCGACGACGACGGAGCATCCCATGACATGTCTGGCGGACACGCTTCTTCGAGCGGATGCCGCCGTTGTCTGCGGATGGTGGCTCTCGGGTCACGAGGGAAGCGGCCGATGGTCGGCCTCGCGGGAGATGTCGGCGGCGATGCGGCAGCGCCGCCCGCATGCCGCCGGCGAATCTTCCGTTAGGTCAGCGGTCTCGGTCGACGGGTTACACCGGATTGGAGGTAGTAGTCATGTGACTACAGTGAAGGCGACGGACATGCAACCCGACACGGGTCCCGGTGTCTGCTCGACGGCTACGAGGTTGGGGAACTGCAGGACCGGTTCCCGATCATGGAGAAACTGCTCGACCTCTCCCGCGGCCGTCACGGCGACGAGCAGACCGCGGCATTGGCGGCCGCTCACGTGGCGGCCTTCCGCTTCGGCTGGCGAATTTTCGGGCCGTACTTGCGGTCCGTCACGAACCTGCAGGACATACTCGAGTCGGAACTGCGCCAGAAAATCGCCGGGAAGCACTCCGCTTTCTCGAATCCGACTGGCGCGCCACCGATTGCCATCGCCGATCCCGTCATATCCGCGGTGACCGAGCCGAACCGTTTCGATCGCCTAAGCGCGACACGTCGAATACTGCCAACGCCAGCACGAATAGGATGCCGGGATCTGTTCGGAATTTGACTCACGTCATGCTCCGTCAAATATGCGATCGCCTATGTTCCTGCATTAGAACCGCAGGCGTCTTCTCATTCCAAATTCAGCGATGACCGAATCGCTCGCCTGCGATGCGGTCCGTCCGAGATATCCAGCTACACAGCAGTTTTGACGTTACCTGCAAGTCTTCGTTGCGTTCATCCGTGTACATCCCATATTCGACCTCGTAATCACCATGGCACACACTGCGGCCAGTGTGTCACTCTTTTCTTTCCCGGCCCTGAATTCGTCTGTGGAAATTCTGTGGATACGCCACGTTGCGTTAGAACAACTATCATCAGTTGCTAATATCATCGATCATGAGAGTTCTCTTGCGTTCAGTCATCACAATCGCAGCAATGACGGCCACCTTCGTTATTCCGATCGCGGCGCAGGCCGATACCGGTAGCTCGGGCGGCGGATCCTGCGCATGGGCGATAGAACTGTCGCCACGCACCCTCGACCGAGTCAATGTCGCGTACCCGGATACCTACGCCTGGTATTGGGCCATGCCCTACACTGTCGGTCCCGACACCACGCTCACCATCAAGGGCCGGTTCCCCGACGCCCGCTACATGTCGTTCAACACCTACGACAGCAACCGCGCCAGCTTTACCAACGATGCAGCCTCCGCGCTGGCGGACTACGGCATCGCACCCGACGCGGGTTCGGCCAATCCGTGGCAGCAGTCCAGCGCGCCGGGCGGCGAGTACACCATCACCGTGCGCCCGGACGCGCATGCGGGCGACCCCAACGTGCTGCCACTGGCGCCCGCCGGAGTCACCAGCGGTCGCGGATACCTGATCTACCGCATGTACATGCCCGCCCAATCGCCGGATCCGTCGAGCCTGCCGCAGGTCACCGTCACCACCAACGGCGTGGCGCACACCTACGACTCATGCGTCGCGACCTCCGGTGATGGAATGGTGGCGCAAGCGTTCCAGGGCGTCCAGACACTGGCGGGTTTCGTTCCGGGCAAAACTGCCGACAGAACCGACTTCGTCCGCGTCACGGGCGCGGGCGCCTTCCCCAATGGCGACAACGCCTACCTTGTGGCCGCTGCCACTCGCCCGGCCGATGACAAGGTGGTCGTCGTCCGTGGCAAAGCTCCCACCGTCCCGGCGGGCTCGGAGCCGAACGTATGGCCGCAGCCCGGCACGCAGGTGCGCTACTTCTCGTTGTGTAACAACCTGTCCTCTGTTCTCGGTCCGGTTGTTTACAACCCGCGACCCGGCGGCGCGATGGATACCGGCTGCCGCGCCGACTCCGAGACCCGGCTCGATGCCGCGGGCTACTACACTTACATCGTGGCCGACGAATCCCAGCGTGCCGCAGTCGAATCCATCCCCGGCGCCACCTTCGTCCCGTGGTCTGAAGAGCACCCGGACAGCGTTCATATCCTCATGCTGCGCAACATGCTGCCCGCGGACAGTTTCGACTCGGCCATCCAGCGCGTCGCCCCTGGCACCAGCCCGGCCGACACCGCCGCGCAGATGGGTGAGTACTACCCTCACGCCGCCCAATGCGACCTTCCCGCCGTGACAGCGGGAACCTGCGCCTAGGACAGACCGACCGGCCCTGGTGATCGGCGGGCGTAATCGTCTGCCGATCACTGGCCGTGCGCCCAACCCGGTGGAACTTCTGCGGGTGACCCGCGACCAGCACGCCGACTCACTCGTCCGCGGACGCAGTGGCACTCCGCGATCTGGGGCAAGTTCATCGGCACACCGACGGACCGACAGATGATCACGCTCGCCGGCCGCGTCCCATTCCTCGACATCGGCCAGATGTGTTTTGCCCGCTGGGAGCGGGCCGCCGCCGCGTGCGGCGTGGGCGTATGCGACGGCGTATCCGAAGTTGCGCTCGACCCAGGTGGGGATGGTGTGGCGAAGCCCGTGTGTGGTGATGTGTTTCGCCTGCGCTGGTGCACCCTCATCCGGCGGTGCGCAGAGTCGCCTCCCGTCGGTCCCTCGGGCACGGTTGGCGGAAACGGAAACCGCGTCGCCGCAAGGGATCTGGTTCGCGCGCTCGACAGTACGCCACGAAGTAGCCATGCACCCCATGGGATCTCGATGGAGGTTCGCCGACCCTCGCGACACGGCGGCCTTCACGACTCGTGGTACGCCTGGCCCAGCTCCACGGAGGCCCACTGGCTTCGAGCCCCTCGGATTCGGAGGACATGTCACCGAGGGGTGCCCTCGGGATTGATGGATGCTCGCCAGTTCACGCGCAGGCATGTGTGTCTTGGATGAAGCGGCGTTGGTCGGCCAGAAACCCTCCGCGAACAGTTTGCGTGGTGCGGCGAGCGCGATGAGGTAGGGCTTCACCGCACTGTCCTCGATGCTTTTGCGTACCAGCGAGTGTCGTGCGTCGCTGTAGCGTCGCACCTGAAGCTGGTCCGGCCGGGCGAGTTGCGCCCGATAGGTGCGTTCGGTGTCGGCGATGTCGACGTTGAGGTCGTGCTCGGCCAGTATCAGCAGTACCGGGATCCGTACTTGCGCCAGGTCGGCGGTGGCGTCGGCGGTGTAGTTCTTCTGGATGAACCGCCAGCGGTTGGCTGTGAGCCCGGTGCCTGCGCTTCCGCGGCTTCGGCTTCCGGGAAAGTCGCGGCCCGCTCGAGCAAGGTCAGCGTGTGCTCCCGCCGGGTGAGTGCGTCGTCGACCTCTGCTCGGGTGGCGCCACGCTCGCGGAGTTCGGCAAGCGTGTTGTACCGGCCCTGCTGTAGCCAGTTGACCGCGGGGGAGACCGCGATCATGAACCGCAACCGGGAATCCTGTGCGGCGACCTCGGGCAGTACCCAGCCGGCTTGGCTGGCGCCCCGCAGTCCGATCCGGTCTGGATCGATCCGCGTTCGCATGCGTGCCCATTCGATGGCCGCGAGCGTTTCCGCGGCCCGGTCGGCCATGCTCTGGTCGAGCCAATTGCCCTGCGCCCCATTGATTCCCGGCTTGCCCCAGGACAACGAGGCGTATCCGGCGGCGGCGAACGACTCCCATATCGGCCGATAGAACGTCTCGCCGGTGGCACCCCTGGGCCCGTCGCCGTGCACGAACACCACCAGACCGAAGGGGCCCTCGCCGTGCCCGGGGAGAGCGAGTACGCCTTGTAGTGGTTGCCGCGCACCCGGGATGGTGACGCGCTCCTCTCGCAGGTCGTAGGTGTGCTGATACACCACCCCCCTGCCTGCCGTCGCGCACGCCGCGACGACGGCCAGGATCGACATCAGGATGCGGATGGACTTCCGTCGGTGCGACTGCATCACCCCACCGTAGCGTTCAAATCAGAAACTATCGTTGTAGAGTTGAACGAATAGCCGGGGTTGCTGCTGCGAGAGGGAGAGAACGTGGACGTCGAGGTCGATATACCGACCAGGGTGCTTGTCGAAAGCATGATCCGGGAGGATGCGACCATCGACGCGGCCGAGCTCTATGCGGTGGCGAACGCCCTCGGCATGACCGATCAGCAGGTGCGCCTGCACATTCGGCGACTCGTCGCCGAGGGGCAACTCGTGCAGGAGGGGCGCGGCCGTCGCGCGTCGCTGCGGGTCGATGCGGAGATCCGCGGCGCGGTCGAACCGAACGTCGAGTTCATCCGCTTCATGTACGACCAGGACCGTGGCGCCGCGCCCTGGGATGGGAACTGGCATCTGGTCGCGTTCGCCATTCCCGAGGTCGAGCGGCAGGCGCGGGATGCAATGCGCGATGGCATCGTCCACCTCGGCGGCGCGGCCATTCAAGGCGGGCTCTATGTCTCGCCGAATCCGTGGGAACCCTACATCGAGGCATTGGTCGACGAACTCGGTGTCGGCGGCTACACGACCCGCCTCACCACCACGAATCTCCGCATGGGCGAGCTCGATTCGCCGCGGGAGATCGTCGCCCGGCTGTGGCCGCTGGAGGAGATCGCCGCGCGCCATGACCGGCTGCTCGGTGTCGCCCGGGCCCGGCTCGATCGACTCACCGGTCCGCGGGAGCTGTCCTCATCGGAGATCCTCACCGTAGCCATCGAACTCGCCGCCGAGTTCACCAGGGCCACCGACCCCGACCCGCTGCTGCCGCCGGAGTTGGTGCCGCAACCGTGGCCCGGCGTGCACGCCCGCGCGGTGGTAGCCGAATGCTGGGCACAGCTGCTGCGCCGGCAATCATCGCAGGATCGGCTGCGCCTCTTCCGGCTCTACGCCGAGGTCATCGGAGACGTGGTCGAGGACGCGGGCCGAGAGGCCGGCGGCGCGCAACGGTAGCCGTCTGCTGGGCGACCAGCGTCATCGCTGCCAGGGCAATGGTCGCGACGCCCAGCGCGAACCAGAATCCGACCCAGGTCGGTGGAATCGGCAGTAGTGCCACAGTCGCACCCCCGACCGCGAAAGCGCCCAGGCGAATACGGCGTTCGCCTCGCACCTGCTCGCGCAGCCGGGCCGAAGCGGGCATTCCCGACCGTCTCAGCCCCTGTGCGATCAGCTCACGCCAGCAGCGCAACCTCAGCATCAGCGCGCGCACCAGCATGGCCAGCCCGAGCAACTGCGCCCAGTCCGGTACCGCGGCGGCGGCCGGGGGCATGAAGGGCAGCGTCACCGAACCGATGACGATGCCGCACCACGCCTCTCGTGCGACAAGCCTGCGGATCGGCCACGACGGGTCGTGATCGTGTGCGCCGCAGTGATCTTCGAACCGACCGACCGCGAGGCGGGCGCCCATGTGTTCCTCCGGGGGTGTGATACCGAATGTGATCATGATACATTCGTTCGTATCAAAAACGATCGTTTGTATTTTGATGGGAGATGCCATGCGAGTTCTCGCACTGGGCGGGTCCGGGGCAATGGGAGCGGCGGCCGTCCGAGCTGCCATCACTCTGCCCGCCGTGACCGAAGTCGTTGTGGCCGATCGCGACCTCGCCGCGGCGCAAGCGCTGGCCCAGGCGTTGGCCGGACACGGTGCTGTCGTCCGCGCGCGCCGGGTGGATGTGACCGAGTCCGACGATCTGCACGGCGCGCTGGGCGACGCCGACGTGGTGCTCAATACGGTCGGGCCGTATTACCGCTTCGGCTTGTCGATACTGGCGGCGGCGATCCGGACGCGGACGCACTATCTCGACATCTGCGACGACTGGGAGCCGACGTTGCGGATGCTCGAACTCGACGCCGCGGCCCGCGGCGCCGGGGTGTGCGCGATCATCGGCATGGGAGCCAGCCCCGGGGTGAGCAACCTGCTCGCGGCCCGAGCCGCCCGAGACCTCGATCGCGTCGAAAACGCTTACACCGCATGGCCCGTCGACGTTCCCGAGGCGCTAAACACCGCCGAAACGCTGGGCGCGGGAGGCGAACCATCGGCTGCCGCGGTGCACTGGATGCAGCAGATCAGCGGCGCCATCACCGTCGTCCGCGGCGGCCTCCTGACCGAGGAAGCGCCCTTACGCGCGGTCACCTTGGCCCTACCCGGCCGGCGCCGCGGCACCGCCTACACCGTGGGACACCCCGAACCGGTCACCCTGCACCGATCCCTCGCGCCCTCCGGGGACGCCGCAAACCTCATGGTCGTCACGCCGGGCACCGCGGCCTACCTGGATGTGCTGCGCACCGACATCGACAAAGGCAGACTCACCAACGAATCCGCGGCGAGGGAGCTGGCCGAGCCCAGCTTGCGGCGGACGCTTCGAGCCATACCCCGCGCCACCACGTTCGGCTCGCACGGCACCCTGCCGCCGTTCTTCGCCGCGGTCACCGGTAGCGCGGGAGGCGAACACCGCACGGTCCTAGCCCATCTCACCCATACCGCCGAAATCGCCCGATTCACCGCCGATATGGCCCGATTCACCGGAATCCCCCTGGCACTGGGCCTCGCCCAGCTCCTCGACGGCACCGCACAAGCGCCTGGAGTCCATCCACCGGAAGCGGTCATCGACCCCAACCGCTTCTTCGCCGACCTCGGCGCCCGCATCGGCTCAACCGCGAATGTGGTCAGCGTCGAACAGGCGCCCAGCGCCGCCCTCGCGGACAGCGGCAAGCCTGACCGAAGAGCTCGCCATGGATGATGCGATCGACTTCGACGCCCAGGAGATTCACCACATGCGCTCGAACAACACGCAATGCTTCACTCGTGGCGCCGGTATCGCGGTCGCCGCGGCCGTGGCCGTCGTGATCGGTTTCGGAGTTCACAGCGCCACAACCGACGACTATGTCGACATCGCAGCCCATCATGGTGCCGTCGACGACTCGGCCTGGGCGACAATGCCGGGCGCTGGTGTCCGTCGGCAGGTGCCGCGTTCCGAACCGTCCACGAAACCCGGCGGCAACTCCGGGCAGTCGAAGTGGCATCGAGTACCGCGCCCCGACGGCAGAGGATGGACCGTCTGTCCCGCCAGAGCCAAGTGGTGCTGAATCCACGCGCACGAGCAGTAGTACGGCCTGTTCATCAACCGTGACAGCGTTTGCTCACGAATCTCGACGGGGGCGTTGCGGAGTCACGGATTCGCGGCAGAACCTGCGGTTATAGTGGAATTACGGGTCGCGGGGTGAGGGGAGCCTGCCGGTGTCTGACATGTCGAAAGTTGAACTGTACGCGGCGATCCGCCAGGATCTTCGCGCCGGAATGTCCATGCGTGCGATCGAGCGCAAGCACAGGGTCGGGTGGCGTACGGTGGCCAACGCGACGGAGTCGGTGTGGCCTGAGCCGCGTAAGGAGTATCCGCCGCGACCGCAGAAGCTGGATCCCTACAAGCCGTTCATCGACGATGTGCTGCGCGCCGATCTGGATGTGCCTCGTAGGCAACAACACACGGCGACCCGGATCTATCACCGTTTGCTCGAGGAGCACGGCATGAGGGACGTGTCGTATCAGCGAGTCAGTGCCTATGTCCGCGAACGCAGACCACAGCTACAGACGGAACAACTGACAGCCCGCCGCCGCTCCGAACGGCTCGTCAAGGCCGCGGGGTTCCCTCGCTCCAAAACGTTGCGTGACTTCGATTTCGGTGCCAACCCGAGTGTCGACCCCGCCGTGATCCGTACTCTCGCTACCTGCGAATGGGTCAAGGACGGGCAGCCGTTGTGCCTGATCGGTGACTCCGGCACCGGGAAGTCCCATCTGCTCATCGCGTTGGGCACCGAGGCGGCGAAGGCCGGATACCGCGTCAGGTACACCCTGGCTGCCAGGCTGGTCAACAAACTGATCGAGGCCGTCGACAACAAACGGCTCACCAACACCATCGCCCGCTACAGCGGCGTCGACCTCCTCTGCATCGACGAACTCGGCTACACAGAGCTGGACCGACGCGGCGCCGAATTGCTGTTTCAGGTATTGACCGAACGTGAGGAGGGGAAGTCGGTCGCGATCGTCTCCAACCGCACCTTCGCCGACTGGTCGGCAACATTCACCGACGCGGGGCTCTGCGCCGCCATCATCGACCGACTTACCTTCGGCGGCAACATCATCGAGACCGGCACTCACAGCTATCGCGGTGCCCGTGCCAAGGCAACCGAACCCACCGACCCCCGCTGACCGACCGATCCCCCCGACTCGCACCGCACCTGCCGCTGCGCTGCTCGGCAAATGGCTCGCCGGCGCCCCGCTTCGGACCCATCGGAGGGCCCGGACCGTATGTGAGAAACAAACGTTCCGGATTCGGAAATGGTGTGCATCGCCCATGTTGTCGCAGGTTGTCGATAACTCGAGCCGAAGTGCTGTCGAAATTGGTGATAAAACGCCGTTGGAATTCACGATAAATTGACGTTGGAAATCGTGAAAACTACCCGGAAACCATCGCTGACCTGCTCGTACTCGCGGCTCGCATTCGGGACGTATTCTTGCGCTCCGATTTTCTCAGGCGTATGTTGGGGATGGTTTTATTCCAAGTCGAATTTCTGCGAGGGGAAATGTAGCCAATTCCAAAACAATGGCGAGAGTGGCGGCGTGAACCTGGCGACGCCTCCTGCTCGAAATGCAACTGCGTCACCGTACCGGTGAGCCGCATTACCGACCGCTGGCAACGTCATCGGCAGTACCGCTATGGCAGCGGTCGGGCTCTCGTGCCACTGCCCGGGACCGGCTCCCGGCAGCGTCACACTCTGCCCCGGCCCACTGCCTCAGGGTCGGACCGGGCTCTGATCGACTCTCGAAGGAAAGATACTCATGCCCACCATCACTTCCCTCTCTCCGACCTCCGGGCCTGCGTCGGGGAATACCAGTGTCACGATTACCGGCACCGGGTTCGTCCCTATCGTCACCAGCGTGAAGTTCGGTACGGTGGCGACCAGCTTCACGGTGGACTCCTCCACGCAGATCACGGCTATCGCCCCTCCCGGGTCGGGTACGGTGCAGGTCACCGTCACCACATCCTCGGGGGGAACCAGTAACGGCGTGTCCTACACCTATCTTCCGGTTCCTTCCCTGACCAGTGTGAGTCCCACACAGGGGCCGACCACCGGCGGGAACACGGTCACCCTCACCGGCACCAATCTGACAGGCGTCACCGCAGTCAGCTTCGGTGGCACGGCCGCAACCTCATTCACGGTCGACTCGGACACGCAGATCACTGCTGTCGCGCCCGCCGGAACCGGCATCGTGCAGATCACGGTCACCGCCCCGGGCGGAACCAGCAACGGGGTGACCTACACCTATGTCGTCGTGCCCACCATCACGTCCCTCTCTCCGGCTACGGGGCCCGCCTCGGGCGGCAACAGCGTCACGATCACCGGCACCGGGTTCACCGGCCCCCTCACGGTGCGGTTCGGCTCCACCGCCACTACCTTCACCGTGGATTCCAGCACGCAACTCACCGCGATCGCGCCTCCGGGGACGGGCACGGTGCAGGTCACCGTCACCGGCTCGGGTGGAACCAGCAATGGGGTGTCCTACACCTACGTCTGATCGGGCGTCCGGGTGACCGGCGCCCGCGCACCGGCTGACGCCGAATCGCGTCCCGGGCAGGCACGCGTTCCCTGCCCGGGACGATGGTTCGGCAGCGCTTCGCCCTGGCACTGCACGCCTGGCTGCGACGATCGCCCTGCGCGACCGATCAACCCGCCGCTGGGAGTCGAAAACCCTACGCCTGCAACCATTCTTGTCACCGGCCGAACTCGCATGGCACGCCCGCGGCACCCACCTGCGCCTGTCCCGGCATGTTCCCCGCACCAGCCTGCTGATCACCGCACCCGACCGCCTGCCGCAGGGCCGACTCGCACGACTCTCCTGCAACCCGCGAAAGGACGTACCCCCGCGCCCGTGGAACCCGGCAGACACCTGCGGAGCGGGCCACCCTGTGTTGCCCGCCGGTCGCCGATCAGCCGCCGGAAACCGATCCGAACCCGACCACGCACTGCCGAAGGCCCGGCGAAAGATCGGAAGTAAGTGCTGCGAAGTCGCTAGACTGCGCGAGATTGCTGTTTGCATGTGAGCCCGCGTTGCTTCACCAGATGTTCGAGATGTCCGATTTCAGATTTCGAGATGCTGGGAGACGTCAATGAGTGGGAGCTTGGGGATTCGTCGCACGACCGTCGGCGTCCGAGTGATTCCGGGTGCGGACGAGGTGAGCCGCACGCTGTGCTGATCGGCGCGTTCCAGACCAGAGATTTGGGCGCTGCTTCGACGTAGACGAAGTGCATATACAGGCGATTTCGAGCACGGGCAGGGGCGGGGTCCGCCGTGTTCTATGCCTCCGAGTCCGAGCGAGAGGTTTAGATGAACCCAAAGTCAGCCGAAACTGCCGACCAGCTGGATCTGATTCCGCTCTCGAGGGCGCAGTACGGCATGTGGCTCGCGGACAACCTGTCGGGGGGGCCGACGGTGAACATCGCACATTACATCGAAATCGCGGGGCCGATCGACCACGACGTATTCACCAAGGCGGTGAACGACGCCAGCCGCGAAACCGAATCTCTCGTCGTCCGGGTGGTCGAGTCGAATGGCGTCCCCTATCAATTCGTCGACCGCAGCATCACCTACAACGAGTCCATTCTCGACGTCAGCGGCGAGGACGACCCGTTCGCCGCGGCAATGGAATGGATGCGGCGCGATTACAACACCAAGGCTGTCGATTTGAGCCGTGACCGGCTCACCGCGACGCGGCTGATCCGGCTCGCCGAAGATCGGTACCTGTGGTACGGGCGTGCCCATCACCTCATCGTCGATGGCTACGCCGCGTTCAACGTCATCACCCGGATGGCCGAGCACTACAACGCCTTGCTCGAAGGCAGGCCGCCCGTGCCGTCGGAGGCGGCCGGATTGCGCGACATCGTCGAGGCGGAGCGCGCCTATCGCGTCAGCTCGCGGTTCGAGACCGACAAGGCGTACTGGCTCGACAAGGTTGCCGATCTTCCGACGCCGCCGAGCCTGTCCGGTCGCACAGCCCGGTGGAGCAAGGTCGATCATGTCGCGGGCCAGCAGCTTCCGTCGCAATTGTCCACCATGCTCGACCGTTTCTCCGACGACCTGCACGCATCGCCCGCGCAAGTGGTCATCGCGGCCTTCGCCGCGTTCCTCGCCAGAATGACCGGTACCGACGACGTGGTGTTGTCGATGCCGGTCAGCGCTCGTGTGACGAAAGCCCTGCGCAATTCTGCCGCGATGCTGGCGAATATGGTGCCGATTCGGTTCACCGTGGACGCGACGACCACTGTGGAGCAAGTGATCCGCGCGTCGGTGTCCGAACTCGTCTCCGGGATGCGGCATCAGCTCTACAGGTTCGAGGATCTGCGTCGCGATTCGAATGCGTTGGACGCGTCCGCGACCTCGTTCGGACCGATTGTCAATATCCTCTTCTTCGACTCGGAGATCCGCCTCGGGTCGGCCGTCGGCCGTTACCGCGCACTGACGTCGGGTGCATTGGATGATCTGCAGCTGAATCTGTACCGTTCCGGGGCCGACGCGCCGCTGCTGATCGAACTGCACGGGAATGCGAATTTGTACAGCCAGGACGAACTCGATGCGCACGCAGGTCGGTTCATCGCCTTCCTGCATCGTTTGATGGATTCGCCCATCGAAACCCCTCTGGTCGAGATCCCGCTCGTGGACCCCGCCGAAGAGGCGCGCATCGTCGGGCAGCTCGCCGGTCGTGACGGCGCAACGAGCACAGCGACGCTCGTAGATTTGCTGACGCGGCAGGCCGCCGCCACACCCTCCGCGGTGGCCGTCGGATCGGGTGAGACCGCCCTGACCTATCGCGAGCTCGACGAGCGATCCAACCGGTTCGCCCGTACGCTCATCGCCCTCGGAGCGGGTCCGGAATCACTGATAGCCATCGCGATGCCACGGGACGCCGATCTCATCGTCGTTGCGCTGGCCGTCCTGAAGTCGGGTGCGGGGTATTTGCCCTTGGACGTCGCGCATCCGGCCGATCGGCTGGAATATGTGCTGAACGACGCCGATCCGATCGCCGTCGTGACGACCCGCGGTATGCGCGAGCACGTGCCGCGCGATCCCGGCCGTGTGGTGCTGTTCGACGGCGCGGCCTGCGACGAATCGGCGGCGCCGATCACGGACGCCGATCGGCCGAGCCCACTGTGCCCCGACAACGTCGCCTACGTCATCTACACCTCCGGATCGACAGGCAGGCCGAAAGGCGTGGCGATCACCCATCGCGCCGTCGCGACCTACCTGGTGAACGCGTGCGCCGAGATCGGCGTCCGGACCGGAGACGTGTGGACGTTGTTCCATTCGTTCGCGTTCGACTACTCGGTGTGGGAGATCTTCGGCGCATTGGTCAGCGGCGGCCGGGTGGTCGTCGTGGACAGCCTCACCACTCGCTCGCCGGACGATGTCGTGCGCTTGGTGGCACTGGAGAAGGTGACCGTCTTCAACCAGACGCCCTCCGCGTTCCACCAATTCGCCGCGGCACGACAGCGTTACGCGGACGCCGGTGAGCCCGACGGTGAGCTGTCGATGCGACTGGTCGTTCTCTCGGGCGAACGTCTCGACCCGGCGGCGCTGGCGGACTGGTACGAACACAACCCGAAGCTGCCTGTGTTGGCCAACAGCTACGGCATCACCGAAACCACTGTCTTCGTCACCTATCTCGGCCTGACACCGCAGATCGCGATGCCGGGCGCGCCGAGCACGATCGGCCCGGCGCTGCCGGGGCTGCGCGCGTATGTCCTGGACGAACGATTACGTCCGGCGCCACTGGGCGCCTGGGGTGAGATCTATGTCGCCGGAACGCAACTCGCCCGCGGCTATCTCCACCGGCCTTCACTCACCGCCGGACGTTTCGTGGCCAACCCCTTCGGCAAGCCGGGCGAGCGACTCTATCGCAGCGGCGATGTCGCGCGCTGGAACCACACGGGCGAGCTGGAATACCGTGGCCGTGGCGATCAGCAAGTGCAGCTGCGCGGGTTCCGCATCGAGCTGGACGAGATACGTAACGCGCTGCTGACCCACAGCGCAGTCTCAGCGGCAGTCGTCGTCGTGCATCTGCCCGGCACGGAGGCGGCGCGGCTCGTCGCCTATGTCGTGCCCATCGGCGAAATCGCCGGTGGGGCCGACACCCTGCGCGCGCATGTCGCGACGATCCTGCCGGAATACATGGTCCCCGCCGTCGTCGTGGTGTTGCCCGAGTTGCCGCTGACCGTCAACGGCAAGGTCGACCATCGGGCGCTGCCCGAGCCTGTCTTCGATTCGGCCGCGGCGTACGTCGCGCCGAGCACGGTGATGGAGGAGACGATCGCGGACGTCTTCGCCGAGGTGCTGGGCTTGGAGCGGGTAGGTGTGCTGGACAACTTCTTCGAAGCGGGTGGTAATTCGCTCACCGCGACCAGCGCCGCCGTACGGATCGCCGAGCTGACCCGATCCGATCTGTCGGTCCGGGATCTGTTCGGCAAGCCGACCGTCGTCGAACTCGCCGCGCTCATCGACGCCGAGCACCGCCCCGGCCGCCTCGCGTTGCGCGCGCAGCCACGCGTCGAGCCGATCCCGCTGTCGCCGG
This sequence comes from Nocardia sp. bgisy118, assembly GCF_057708605.1. NCBI lineage: Bacteria > Bacillati > Actinomycetota > Actinomycetes > Mycobacteriales > Nocardiaceae > Nocardia > Nocardia sp. bgisy118. The sequence continues at coordinate 24,656 of NZ_JBYISM010000001.1, forward strand.
CGCAGAACCGAATGTGGCTGATCAATCAGGTCGATCCGGCCTCGGCGGCGTACAACATTCCACTGGTGGTGCAGCTGACCGGCCGTCTCGACGTCGCTGCGCTGCGCACGGCCCTGACGGATGTGATCGATCGGCACGAGTCCCTGCGGACCGTCTATCCCGTCGTGAACGGAGAAGGGACACAGGTCGTTCTGCCTGCCGAGGACGTTGTCGCCGGTCTCGATCTGTCACCCGAACCGATCGACTCCGCCGACCTCGCGCAGCGGCTCCGTGACCTGGCGTCGATCGGATCCGACGTGCGTACGAGTCCGCCGATCCGGGTCACGCTGCTCGCGTCCGCGGACCGGCATCGGCATGTCCTGGTCATCGTCTTGCACCATATCTGCTGCGACGGATCGTCCCTCGGACCGCTCGCGGCCGATGTCGTGACGGCCTACGAAGCGAGGTCGGAAGGAAAGAAGCCGGCCTGGCAGCCCCTGACGGTGCAATATGCCGACTACAGCATCTGGCACCGCAACTTGCTCGGTGACGAGAACGATCCGGAGTCCGTGGCGGCACGCCAGTTGCGTTTCTGGGCAAAGCAGTTGGCGGGGATGCCGCCGTTGCTGGAGCTGCCCGCCGACCGTCCGCGCCCTGCGCACCAGTCCATGCGCGGCGACGTCGCCGACACCGTGATACCGGCCGAGACCTTCGCCGGGATCGAGCGGTTGGCTCGCACGGCCAACGTCACTACTTTCATGGTCGTCCATGCCGCCCTGGCGGTTCTGCTGGCCCGGCTGTCGGGCTCGAAGGACATCACCATCGGGACGCCGGTCGCGGGCCGCGGCGAGCGTGCGCTGGAACCGCTCATCGGCATGTTCGTGAATACCGTGCCGCTGCGCACCGAGGTGCGTTCCGGCGAATCGTTCACCGCCTTTCTGGCGCGGGTGAAAGATGTCGATCTCGATGCCTTTGCCAACAGCGACCTGCCCTACGAACGCGTGGTGGAGGAAATCGATCCCCAGCGGTCGACCGCGTACGAACCGCTGTGCCAGGTGTACCTCGCCTTCGAGAACATGGACCGCCCGAGCCTGGAGCTCCCCGACCTCACCGTCGAGATCCTGGATCCCGGGCCGCAACCGGCGAAGGTGGACATCATCGTCACCGTCGCCGAAAACACCGCCGCGGGAGGCGATGTCGCACTGCGGATCGACTACGCCACGGATCTGTTCGATCGGGCGACGGTCGAGGAGCTGGCCGCGCGGCTGAATCGGGTCCTCGAGGCGGTCGTGTCCGATCCGCAGGTCCGGGTGGGTGGTGTGAATGTGCTGTCGGGGGTCGAGCGGGCAGGGTTGCTGCCCGCGTCGGGTGGCCGTGCCGAGGCGCCGCGGGTGTTGGCGGAGTTGTTGTCGGTACGGGATCTGGGCGCGGCGGCGGTGGTCTCGGGTGATCGCACGGTGTCGTACGCGGAGTTGGATGCTTGGTCGAACCGTCTTGCCCGGCAATTGATCGGGTGGGGTGTAGGCCCGGGTGATCAGGTCGCGTTGGCGATGGCGCGGTCGGTGGAGTTCGTGGTGGCGATATGGGCGGTGACCAAGGCGGGCGCGGCGTTCGTGCCGGTGGATCCGCGAAATCCGGCCGATCGGGTCGCGCTCATGGTGGCCGATGCCGACGCGCGGGTGGGGATCACCGTCGAGGCTTCGCAGCACCTGCTTCCGGACTCGGTCCGGCGGTTGGTGCTCGACGAGCCCGACACCACGGTCTGCATCGCGTCACGGTCCTCGGCGACGGTGACGGATGCGGACCGGGTGCGGCCCTGCCGTATCTCGGACACGGCGTACGTGCTGTACACCTCGGGGTCGACGGGGACGCCGAAGGGTGTCGCAGTCACCCACCAGGGGTTGGCGAATTTCGCGGCCGAGCAGCGGGAGCGCTATCGGGTCGACGGTTCCTCGCGGGTGTTGCAGCTGGCGGCGCCGGGCTTCGACGCGGTGGTGCTGGAGTTGCTGATGGCTCATGCGAACGGCGCGGCGTTGGTGGTGTCGCCGCCGGAAGTCTTCGCAGGGCGCGACTTGGCGGAATTGGTTCGGGCGCAGCGGGTGTCCCACGCGTTCGTGACGCCGAGCGTGCTGGCGACCATGTCGCCGGACGGTTTGGATTCACTGCGGGTGCTGGTGGCCGGTGGGGAGGCGGTGTCGGCGGAGACGGTCTCCGTCTGGGGACCCGGTCGGCAGCTGTTCAATGGGTACGGGCCGACCGAGACCACGATCATGGTCGCGATCAGCGACCCGCTGTGTGTCGGGGAGCGAGTCACCCTCGGTGGCCCGATTCGTGGTGTCGAGGCCGTGGTCCTGGATACCGGCCTGCAGCCCGTGCCGGTCGGAGTGACCGGACAGCTGTATGTGTCCGGAGTGCAGCTGGCCCGCGGATACCTCGACCGGCCGGTCGCCACGGCCACCGCGTTCGTCGCCAATCCGTACGGTCCCCCCGGTACCCGTATGTACCGGACCGGCGACTTGGCCCGCTGGACACCGGAGGAAACGCTCGAATACCTCGGTCGCACCGACTTCCAGGTCAAGATCCGGGGTCAGCGCATCGAACTCGGCGAAATCGAGGCCGTCCTCGCCGCGCACCCCGCCGTGGCGGTGGCGGTGACGGTGGGCGTCGAGACCGACGGTGGATCGAGACTGGCCGCCTACGTCGTGCCTGCGATCGAGACCGTCGATACCGCGGAGCTGCTGAGGTACGCCGCGCAACGCCTGCCCTCGCACATGGTCCCGGACACGGTGATGCTGCTCGACACGCTGCCGCTGTCGTCGGTGGGCAAGATCGACCGTGCGGCCTTGCCCGAACCGGTATTCGCCGCTGGCATCGTCGAATTCGTCGCACCGCGAGACGCTGCCGAGCAGATCGTCGTCGACGTGTGTGCCGCGGTGCTGGGGCTCGAGCACGTCGGCGTCCTCGACAGCTTCTTCGATCTGGGCGGCAACTCGTTGTCGGCCACTCGGGTGGCGGCGCAACTGAGCGTCGCGTTCGGTGTCGATGTCTCGTTGCGCGCGGTCTTCGATGCGCCGACCATCGCCGCCTTGGCGGAGAATCTCCGGACCAGCGACACGGCGGGACGGGAACCTCTTGCGCCGCAAGAGCGCCCGGTCCGAATCCCGCTGTCGCCCGCGCAGGCGCGCATGTGGTTCCTCAATCAGTTCGATACGAGCTCGGCGCTGTACAACATTCCGATGGTCGTCCACATGTCGGGAGAACTCGACGTCGCCGCCATGCGCGCGACGATCGCGGATGTGCTCGACCGGCACGAATCCCTGCGAACCGTCTACCCGGACAGCGACAGCGGACCGCACCAGGTGGTCGTGTCGGTGGAGACGGCACTGCCCCGGCTGGAGCCGTTGCCGGTCGCGGCGAGCGACGTCGAGGCACACATTGCCGCGGAGGTGGCCGCCGGGTTCGATGTCACGGCCGAGGTTCCGTTCCGGATCACCTTGCTGCGCAGCGCACCCGACGACCACACCCTGGTCCTCGTAGTCCATCACATCAGCTTCGACGGGTCGTCGCTCGCGCCGCTCGCCGCAGACCTGATGACCGCGTACAAAGCCCGCGTCCGGCAACAGGAACCGCCGTGGGCGCCGTTGCCTGTGCAATACGCGGATTACGCTCTGTGGCAACACACAATGCTCGGCACCGAGAGCGATCCGCACAGCCAGACCGTCGCCCAAATCGACTACTGGCGTGCGGCTCTCGCCGATGTGCCCGAGGTGCACGACCTGCCCACCGATCGCCCGCGGCCGGCGAAACAGTCGTTCCGTGGTGCGACGGTGTCGACGAAGGTGCCCGCGGAACTCCATCGTGAGGTGGTCGCGTTGGCCCGCCGCCACGATGCGACGGTCTTCATGGTGATGCACGCGGCGTACGCTGCGCTGCTGGCGCGGCTTTCGGGAAGCGGTGATATCGCGGTCGGCACACCGATCGCCGGTCGCGGCGAGCCCGGACTCGATGCCCTGGTCGGAATGTTCGTCAATACGCTGGTATTGCGGACACGCATCGAGCCCGCCGCGTCCTTCCTCCGGATACTCGATCAGGTCCGGGCCACCGATCTGGCCGCCTTCGAGAACGCCGACATCCCGTTCGAGCGGCTCGTCGAGGTGCTGAATCCGCCACGTACGACAGCGCATGCGCCGTTGACGCAAGTCGGATTCTCGTTCCAGAACATCGAGATCCCGACCGTGGCGTTCGAGGGCCTGACGGTTTCGGCCCGGATGGCTGATTCGAGCGTCGCCAAGTACGACCTGCATCTGAATCTCGTCGACGCGCTGGAGCCGGACGGTGAACCGGGCGACATGGAAGTCGAATTCGCTTATGCGACAGATCTGTTCGACGAAGCGACGATCACCTCGATCTTCGACCGTTACTTGCAGCTGCTGCAAGCGATCGTCGCTGATCCCGCCCGCGCTGTCGGTGATATCGATCTACTGACCGCGAACGAGGCGCGCGAGCTGATGGCGCGGTCGACCGGGGAGACGACCCGTCCTTCGTCCGCGACGATCGCCCACCTGTTCACCGCGCAGGCAGCGGCGACCCCGGGGAACACCGCCGTGATCGATGCCGAGGGTGGCGACCGGATCGGTTACCGAGAATTCGCGGCGAGGGTGAATTCGCTGGCGCGCGTGCTGATCGGACGGGGGATCGGTCCGGGAACCGTTGTTGCCGTTGCGATGCGTCGATCCGTTGACCTGCTGACCACGCTGTACGCGATCCACGCGGCGGGCGCGGCCTATCTGCCGCTGGATCCGGATCACCCGGTCGATCGGGTGCGCGCGGTCCTCACCGACGCGATGCCGACTGCCGTCCTCACCCGAGCGGTCGACAGGGCGAATGTGCCCGATGGCGTTCCGGTGTGGACGTTCGAGCAGCTCGGTACCGAGCACGCGGATACGTCGGAGGTGACAGACGCCGACCGGATCCGGGCTTTGCGCCCGGACGATCTGGCGTATGTCATCTACACCTCCGGCTCGACGGGTGTGCCGAAGGGCGTGGCGGTAACGCATGCGGCGGTGGTGAATCAACTGCGGTGGCTGCGCGACCACTACGGGTTCGGCGGCGACGATGTCATGCTGTTGCGCACGCCGTTCACCTTCGACCTGTCCGTCTGGGAGCTGTTTTCCGCATTGACCTGCGGCGCGGCGTTGGTTGTCGCGGGTTTCGACGCGCATGTCGATCCCGCCGCCGTGGCCCGGCTGATGGCCGAATATCGCGTCACGACCGTGGATTTCGTGCCGTCGTTGCTCTCCGCATTCCTCGAGCAGGCTGCCGAACACGAATTCCCGGACCTGCGGCGGGTGCTGTGCATCGGCGAGGCGCTGCCTGCCGACACCGTCCGTCGCTTCCGGGATCTCGGCGCGGCGCGCATCGACAATCTGTACGGGCCGACGGAGGCCGCGGTCAGCGTCACCTCGCACCGCATCGACGCGCTCGACGGCGGCGCAGTGCCGATTGGCATTCCCGAGGCGAATGTGGTGGTGCGCGTTCTGGATTCGCGACTGCGTCCCGTTCCCGTCGGGGTGACCGGTGAGCTGTACCTCGGCGGCGTCCAGCTGGCTCGCGGCTACCACGAACGGCCCGGTCTGACGGCGGCGACGTTCGTCGCCGATCCTTTGTCCGGTGCGAGCGGTTCTCGGCTGTACCGCACCGGCGACCTGGTCCGCTGGGGCGCGGATGGCAGCCTGCGCTATGTCGGCCGCGCCGACACCCAGGTGAAGATTCGCGGTCTGCGGATCGAACTCGGTGACATCGAAGCCGCGTTGGTCGCCCACGAGCAGGTGAACGCGACCGTCGTGCAGGTGCGCACCGATCGCGGCGAGCAACGCTTGGTGGCCTACGTGGTGGCCACCGAGGCGTTGGATGTCAAGGGAGTCAGGGGCTTTCTGCTCGAACGGCTGCCGGCGTATATGGTGCCGTCTTCGCTGATCCGGATCGACGCGATCCCGGTCACGGCCAACGGCAAGGTCGACTACCGAGCGTTGCCGGCGCCAGACCCGGGAAACCAGGAATCCGAGTACCGCGCGCCGCAGGGACTCGTCGAGCAGACAGTCGCCGGGATCTTCGCCGAACTGCTCGATCGCCCGGAGATCGGCGCGGACGACAACTTCTTCGACCTGGGCGGAAATTCGCTCGTCGCGACGCGCGCGCTGAGCCGGATCGGCGAGGTCGTCGGCGTGGCCGTACCGGTGCAGGTGATATTCGAGGCGCCCACCGTTGCCGACCTTGCCGAACGTATCTCGCGGCTGCGTGCGGTACCGAATCTGCCCGAGCCCGCTCCGAAGCAGCGCCCGGACCGCGTTCCGCTGTCGCAGGCACAGGCGCGGATGTGGTTCCTCAACCAGTTCGATCCGGATTCACCCGGATACGTTGTACCGCTGGCGATCCGGCTCGACGGTGTGCTCGACATCGATGCGCTCGCTGCGGCTGTCGGCGATGTCGTCGAGCGGCACGAGAGCCTGCGCACCATGTATCCGGCGGTCGACGGCACGCCCACACAGGTTGTGCTCGACGCGGCCGACGTTGTCGCGACCTGGGACCTCACGCCGCAGCCGGTCGGCGAGCGCGAGCTGTCGGACCGGTTGGCCGAGTTCTCGGGTGCCGGATTCGACGTGTCGAAGGGCGTGCCACTGCGCATTGCGCTGTATCAGCTGTCGGACCAGGCGTGGGTGGTCGCGTTGGCCGTCCATCACATCAGTTGCGACGGCTTTTCGGTGGCGCCGCTGGCCGCCGATATCGTGACGGCCTATCGTGCGCGGTCCAGCGGTAACCCGCCCGACTGGGCTCCGCTGGCCGTCCAGTTCGCCGATTACGCCCTCTGGCAGCGCGAGGTGCTCGGCTCGGCGGACGACCCGGACTCGTACCTGGCCCGCGACATCGGCTATTGGCGCACTCAGCTCGCGGGCGTCCCCGATGTGATCGAATTGCCGACCGATCGGCCGCGACCGATCGTGCAGACACAACGTGGCGCGGTCGAACATGTCACGATCCCCGGTGAGTTGCAGGGCAGGGTCGAGGCGCTGGCGCGGCGAGCGGGCGCGACGACGTTCATGGTCGTGCACACGGCGCTGGCGGTGCTGCTGTCGAGGCTTTCGGGCAGCGGCGACATCACCATCGGTGTGCCCTATGCGGGCCGCGGTCACCGATCGCTCGACAACCTTGTCGGGATGTTCGTCAATACCTTGGTGATGCGCACCCGGGTCACGGTGGATCAATCGTTCTCCAGCTTGCTGAACCAGGTGCGGCGCACGGACATCGAGGCCTTCGACCATGCCACCGTCCCCTTCGAGCAGGTGGTGGAGGCCGTGAATCCCGCCCGGTCGACGGCCCATACGCCGTTGTTCCAGGTCATGCTCGCCTACCAGAACATCGCGCAGGCGCGTGTCGAACTTCCGGGTCTCACCGTCGAGAACGTGGATCCGGGCGACAGTGCCGCGATCTACGACCTGCTGCTGATGATGACGGAGGGGCACGGCACCCACAACGAGCCGACCGGCATGACGCTGCGCCTGACGTATGCCGCGGACCTTTTCGATCAGGACTCCGTCCGGCGTTTCGCCGAACAATTCGTGCGCGTACTCGACGCTGCCGCGACCGACGCCGATGCGGCGGTCGGCGGGATGGAGTTGCTCGATGCCGCGGAGCGGCACTTGGTGCTGGAGCAATGGAACGACACCGCCGTTCCCGCCGTGGCAGTCCGGACACTGGTCGACGCCTTCGACGAACAGGTCACCCGCACCCCGGATGCTCCGGCGATTCGCGTCTCGGACGGCACCGTGTCGACCTATCGGGATTTCGACACCCGCGTCAACCGTGTCGCCCGATGGCTCATCGCGCGCGGGGCTGGCCCGGAAACTGTTGTGGCGGTCTGCATTCGGCGATCGGTCGAGCAAATCACGGCGCTGTATGCGGTGGTGAAGGCGGGGGCGGCGTTCCTTCCGATAGATCCGGATACTCCAAGCGCGCGAATCGCCGGCGTGCTGAACGCGGCGCGGCCGTTGATGGTGCTCACCACATCCGCGGACGGCGACGAACTTCCGGAGGGGTTCGAGACCGCGCGGATCGATCGAGTGGACCTGGCAGGTCTTGCCGATGCCCCGATCACCGATTCGGAGCGCCGCGCGCCGCTGCGGCCGACCAATGTGGCCTACGTCCTGTTCACCTCCGGCTCCACCGGCGTTCCCAAAGGCGTCGCGCTGACCCATGCCGCGACCGTGAGCCAATTGGCGTGGGCACAGCGGGAGTGGCCACACGACGCGTCCGACACGGTCCTGTACAAGACTCCGATCACGTTCGACATCGCGGTATGGGAGTTGTTCTGGCCGTTGCAGACCGGTGCGCAGATCGTGGTCGCCGAACACGACGGGCACCGCGACCCGGCGTACCTCGCGGGCGTCATCGCGCGACACCGGATCAGTACCGTGCACTTCGTCCCCTCGATGCTGGACGTTCTCCTCGAAACCACCGCCGGCACGGAGCTGTCGTCGATCCGGCGAGTACTCGTTGCCGGTGAGGCGCTGGCGCAGCGCACCGTCGACGCGGCGGCGCGCGTGTTCGCGAAGGCCGAGGTGGTGAACTGGTACGGTCCGGCCGAGGCGGAAGTCGTCACGGCTGCACACTGTGTGCCGGATGTGACGACCCGCGCGATGGTCCCGATCGGCACACCGGTGTCCGGCATGCGGGTCTACGTTCTGGACTCGCGGCTGCGGCCGGTGCCGGTGGGTGTGGTCGGCGACCTGTACATCTCGGGTGTCCAGCTGGCCCGCGGTTATCACGCTCGTGCCGATCTCACCTGCGGTGTCTTCGTGGCGCACCCGTTCGGCGCGGCGGGCGAGCGGCTCTACCGCACCGGTGATCTCGTCCGGTGGACGAAAGCCGGCGAGCTGGAGTACCTGGGCCGCAGTGATTTCCAGGTCAAGGTCCGCGGTCAGCGGGTCGAACCGGGTGATGTCGAAGCGGCGCTGTCCGCGCTCCCGGATGTCGCACGCGCCGTCGCGGTCGCCACGGCGGAACACATCGTCGGATACGCGACGCTCGTACCCGGTGCGGTGACCGATGGGCGCGCGATTCGCGACCAGCTCACCCGTGCACTGCCGTCGTACCTGGTTCCGGCCGCCGTACAGGTGCTCGATGCGATGCCGCTGACACCGAACGGCAAGCTCGATCGAGCCGCCTTGCCGCAGCCGGTCTTCGACGACGGCGAGGAATTCGTGCCGCCGCGCACCGAATACGAAGCGGCCCTTGCCGAAATCGTCGCCGAGATCACGGATATCGACCGAGTGAGCGTGACGGCGAACGTTTTCGAGATCGGGGTCAACTCGCTGACCGCCGCCCGCATCGCGGCGAGGGCCGCCGCGGCGCTCGGTATCGAGGTCGGCATCCGCGACATCTTCGACGAGCCGACGATCGCCGGATTGGCCGAATGCCTCGGCGAGCGAACCGGTTCGGCGGTGGTTCCGCTCGCCGCCCGGCCACGTCCGGCGGCGGTCCCGTTGGCGGCGGCGCAACGACGGATGTGGTTCCTCAACCAGTTCGACACCGCTTCGGCGGCGTACAACATCTGCCTCGCGGCCCGGTTGACGGGCCGGCTGAAGGTAGCCGCGTTGCGGGCGGCATTGCTCGATGTGGTGTCCCGGCACGAGCCGCTGCGCACGGTGTATCCCGCTGTCGACGGCGAGCCGTGCCAGGTCGTGCAGGACGTTGCGGCGGTGGCCAGGGACCTGGTGCCGGATCCGGAGCCGGTCGCCGACGAGGCGGAGCTGGCCGACCGGATCCGGCAGGCCGTCGGGACGGGTTTCGATGTCGCGGAATCGGCGCCCGTGCGGACACGGCTGTACCGCACCGGCGCCGACGAGCATGTGATCGTGCTCGTGGTCCATCACATCGCCGCCGACGGCTCATCGATGGCGCCGCTGGCCCGCGATGTCTTCGCCGCCTACGAAGCGCGGGTGAACGGCGAAGCGCCGCAATGGGAACCACTGGACGTCCAGTACGCCGACTACGCGCTGTGGCAGCGCGAGATGCTCGGCGCCGAGGACGATCCGGCGTCGCTGATCGCGCGGCAGATCGCCTACTGGACCGAGGTTCTCGACGAGGCCCCGGAGCTGCTCGAACTGCCGACCGATCGGCCACGGCCTGCCGCCATGTCGATGGCCGGTGGCAGCGTTCCCTTCGCGATCTCGGCGGGGCTGCACGACGACATCGTGCGGCTGGCACACCGTGAGGGCGTCACCGTGTTCGTCGTGCTGCACACGGCGTTGGCGATCCTGTTGGCGCGCACCGCGCACAGCGAGGACATCGCGGTCGGCACCCCGGTCGCCGGTCGAGGCGACCAGGCGCTGGACGATCTGGTCGGCATGTTCGTCAACACCGTGGTGTTGCGCACGCGTGTCCGCGAGAACCGGTCGTTCCGGGAACTTCTGGTGGAGGTCCGCGACGTGGACCTCGAGGCCCTCGCGCACGCCGATGTGTCCTACGAACGGCTGGTCGATGTCCTCGACCGCCCCCGATCGACGGCGTATACGCCGCTGTATCAGGTGATGTTCGGGTTGCAGAACATGCGTGCGGCCCGGTTCGAGCTGCCCGGTATCGATGTCGAACTGCTCGACCCCGGACTGGCGCAGGCCAAAACCGACCTCACCGTGCTGATGACCGAACGCGTCGACGGCCGGCGGCCTGCCGGAATCGATGGCGAGATCACCTATGCGACAGACCTGTTCGTCGCATCGACCGCGGAATCGCTCGCCGAGCGGTTCGTGCGGGTCCTCGAAGCGGTCGCCGCCGACCCGGCGCGCGCGGTGGGCGACATCGATCTGCTCAGTGCGAGGGAGGCCGAACGGCTGGTCCCGGCACATGGTGGGGAGACCACGTCGCCGTGCCTGCTGCCCGAACTGCTGGCCGCGGCCGTGGCAGCGGATCCGGCGGCGGTCGCCCTGATCGGGGAGACCGAGACCCTCACCTACGCCGAGCTCGATCGCCGGTCGAGCCAGCTCGCCGGGCACCTGCTCGCCCGAGGGGTCGGACCGGGGGTGTTCACCGCGCTGGCCGTGCCGAGGTCGGTCGACTACCACGTCGCCATGTGGGCGATAGCGAAGACCGGCGCCACCTTCGTCCCCGTGGATCTGCGATATCCCGTGGAGCGGATCGCGCACATGGTGAACGATTCCGGTGTCACCGTGGGGATCACCATTGCGGCCGTACAAGAGTCGCTGCCGGGAGATGTCGGATGGGTCGTGCTCGACGATCCCGATGCGGCCGCCGAGATCGCCGCACAGCCGGGCCACGCTGTCACGGATGCGGAGCGCGCACGGGCACTACAGATTCGGGACGCGGCGTATCTGGTCTACACGTCCGGTTCGACCGGAACACCGAAAGGTGTCGTGGTGACGCACGAGGGCTTGGCCGGATTCGCGGCCGAGCAGCGGGCGCGCTATCGCGTGGACGCCACGTCGCGTGTACTGCAAGTGGCGGCGCCCGCCTTCGACGCGGTGCTGCTCGAAGCATTGATGGCGTGTGCGGCAGGCGCTTGCCTGGTCGTGTCGCCGCCGGAGGTGTTCGGCGGCCCGGATCTGGCCGCACTGGTCGGCGCGCATGGGGTGACCCACGCGTTCCTGACACCCAGCGTGCTGGCGACGGTGTCACTCGCGGACTTCGCCTCGGTGCGGGTGCTGGCGGTCGGCGGCGAGATGGTGTCGGCTGACCTGATCGCCGCCTGGGCGCCGGGACGGCAATTGCACAACATCTACGGCCCGACGGAGACGACGATCGTGGTCACGATCAGCGATCCGGTACAGCCGTCCGATGTGATCACCATCGGCGGTCCGATCCGTGGTGTCGAGGCTGTGGTGCTGGACGCGCGGTTGCGTCCTGTGCCCGTGGGGGTGACCGGGGAGCTGTACCTTTCCGGTGCCGCATTGGCGCGCGGCTACCTGAATCGCCCTGCCGCGACAGCGGGTGCGTTCGTCGCGGATCCGTACGGTGCGCCGGGGTCGCGGATGTATCGCACCGGCGATACCGTTCGCTGGACCGCGCAGGGCGCGCTGGAATACGTCGGCCGCATCGACTTCCAGGTCAAGATTCGTGGCCAGCGCATCGAACTCGGCGAGATCGACGCCGCGCTGCTCTCCCATCCGAAGGTGGCCGCTGCTGTCACCGTGAGCAGAACGAGGCCCGGCGGGCAACCGATGCTCGCCGCATACATCGTGGCGGAAGCCGCGGAAGTCGTCGAGTCGAGCGCCGTGTCGGAGCACGTCGCCGCCGTCTTGCCTGCCTACATGGTGCCGTCGACGATCACCGTGCTCGACCACATGCCCCTCGCCTCGACTGGCAAGGTGGACCGAAAAGCGTTGCCGGAACCCGTCTTCGAGGTCGATGGCGACGACGCCGTCGCCGCGGCGACCGACCTGGAACGCACCATCGCCGCCGCCTTCGCGGACGTGCTCGGCATCGGGTCGGTGGGCGTGACGACCTCGTTCTTCGCGCTCGGCGGTGACTCGATCATGTCGATCCAGTTGGCATCGCGGCTGAAGACATCGGGTGTCATCGTGACGGCTCGGGACATTTTCGAGCGCAAGACCGTTCGGGGGCTCGCACAGGTGGCCGAGGCCGCGGAACGAGTGTCGCTCGCGGAGCTGCCGGGCGGTGGCGTGGGCGAAATCCCCTTCACGCCGATCGTGTCCTGGTTCGTCGAGCGGCTCGGGGCAGCCGATCGGTTCGCGCAGTCGATGCTGACGCGCTTGCCGCGGGACGCACGAGTCGATGACGTGATCGCGACCGTGCGTGCGGTGCTGGAACAGCACGACATGCTGCGCTCGCGGCTGCGCGAACGATGCATGGAGGTGCTTCCCGTCGGCACTGCCGATGCCGCGGGCTCGGTGTTCGTGCGAACCTTCGGGGCGCACGAGGCGCCGGGCAGCGCCGGTTTCACCGCCGTGGTGGAAGCGGCGCTGACCGACGCGTCCGACCGACTCGATCCCGCCGAGGGCCGGATGCTGCAGGTCGCGTGCCTGCTTCCGGAATCGGGTGTCGAGGCCGATGCCCGTGCCCTCATCGTGATTCATCACCTGGCTGTCGACGGGGTGTCGTGGCGGATCCTGCTGCCCGACTTCGTCACCGCCTGGCAGCAGATCAGCCAGGGGCGGGCGGTCGAGTTGCCTGCCCAGGGCACATCCATGCGGCGGTGGGCACACGCGTCGATCGCCGCGGCGGCAGGCCGGGGTGACGAGTTCGAGCTGTGGCAGCGGATGAGTGCGGCAGCCGATCCGCAACTCGGGAGCGCGGAATGGGATCCCGCCGTCGACACCCAGGCGACGGTGCGGCATCTGACGGTGTCCATCCCGGCCGAAGTGACCTCGGCGTTGCTGGACGCGGTGCCGCGAGCCGTGCGCGGCAGCGTCGACGATGCGCTGCTGGCCGCTCTGGCGGTCGCGCTGGTCGGTTGGCGCAGGCGCCGCGGCATCACGCACCCGGGCGCGAAAGTCCTCCTGGAAGGACACGGCCGCGAAGAGGAGATCGCCGCAGGAGCAGATGTCTCGCGCACCGTGGGCTGGTTCACCAGCACGTACCCGGTCGCGCTCGACCTCAGTGGAATCGATGACACGGACCTCCGCGCGGCAGTGAAGTCCGTCAAAGACCAGCTGCGCGAGATCCCCGACAAGGGCATCGGTTACGGCCTGCTGCGCTATCTGAACACCGACACGGCCGACCGGCTCGCGTCGGCGCCCCAGCCGCAGATCAGTTTCAACAATCTCGGCCGCGCCGGCGTCGACCTCACCTCGCTGTCGGATATCGCGTGGGTCCCGACCGACGAGCAGTTCGATCGGCGGGCCGCCTTCGATCCGGATATGCCTGCCGCAGCGGTGATCACGATCGACGTGAACATCGTGGACACCGAGGCCGGACCCGAGCTGTCGGCACATGTCGGCTACGCCTCGCGGTTGCTCGAACACGAAGAGGTGGCCGAACTCGTCGGCGGATGGGTCGACGCCGTCACCGAGATCGCCGCCATGGCTCGTGCGGACGACGAATGGGGATTGTCGCGGGCAGATGTTCCACTGGTCGACCTCACACAGCGCGATCTGGACACCTTCGCCGACCGGTACGGTCGACTCGGCGAGGTCTGGTCGCTGGCGCCGCTGCAGGCGGGTCTGCTGTTCCACGTCGAATTCGCGGCGGGCGAACTCGACGTCTACACGGCGCAATCGGTCCTCGGTCTCACCGGCGTGGTCGACGAGAATCGGCTCGAGCGTGCCGCGAAAGCCTTGCTCGTGCGGCATCCCAACCTGCGGGCCGCGTTCACGCGAACGGCCGACGGCGTTCCCGTGCAGGTTGTTCCCGCCGCCACAACGGTGTGCTGGCGCGGCGTCGAACACTGCGGCAGCACAAGGGAATTGGATGAGCTGATCGACGCCGAGCGGGCGGTCGTCTTCGATCCCGCCGACCCGCCGCTGTTGCGGTTCCTGCTCGTCGCCGTGGGGCCGCACGACTTCCGGCTGGTGTTGACCGCGCACCATCTTCTGCTGGACGGCTGGTCGTTGCCGCTGCTGTGGCGTGAGTTGATCGGTTTGTACGCCGTGGCCGCACAGCCGGAACTGCTTCCCCCGGCGACCTCGTACCGCGACTACTTGGAATGGCTGGGCCGGCGTGATCGCGCTACCAGCGCCGAGGTGTGGCGGGACGCGCTGCGAGATATCAGCGAGCCCTCGCTGGTCGCCGATCCACAGACGGCGACGACCGCGGACATCCCGATCGATCTGCCGATCGTCCTCGATCGTGCCGCGACGGCAGAGTTGGTGACGTTCGCGCGGGCGCGAGCGGTGACGATGGCGACGATCGTGCAGTTCGCCTGGTCCGTGGTGCTGGGCAATCTGCTCGGTGTCGAACGGGTGACCTTCGGCAGCACGGTATCCGGCCGTCCCGCTGAACTGCCGGGCGTCGAGTCGACGATCGGTCTGTTCATCAATACGATTCCGGTCGCCGCCGATGTCCGGCGGGATCTGACCATCGAGGACGCGCTGCGTCGACTGCAGGCGGACAACACCCGTCTGCTCGACCACCACTACCTCGAACTGTCACAGATCATGCTGGCCGCGGGCAGCAGCCAGCTGTTCGACACTCTGGTCGTCTTCGAGTCGTATCCGGTCGACAGCAGTGGCCTCGGCGAGGCCGATGTCGACGGTATGCGGGTGGTCTCGGCGGATGGCCGCGACGCGGCGCATTACCCGATCACCGTGCAGGCGCACCACACCGACGAGTTGCAAGTCCGGCTCCGCTACCAGCGGGCCCGCGTCGACGACGTGACAGCGGCTGGTCTCGCGGCCCGTTTCGACACCGTGCTGCGTGCGGTGACGACCGATCCGAGCAGGCGGCTCGGTGCGATCGATCTGTTGTCCGCGGGCGAGCGGTGCGCGCTCGTGCCCCGCTCAGGTGGCAGCGCCATGGCGCCGTGCCTCGTAGCGGACCTGCTGTCCTCGGGCGTTGCGGTCGATCCCGAGGCGGCGGCCGTTGTTTCCGGTGGGCGTACCGTGTCCTACGCGGAATTGGATGCCTGGTCCAACCGAGTGGCGCGGCAGTTGATCGCGTGGGGCGTAGGCCCGGGGGATCAGGTCGCGCTGGCGATGCCGCGGTCGGCGGAATTCGTGGTCGGCCTGTGGGCGGTGACCAAGACGGGCGCGGCGTTCGTGCCCGTCGATTCGCGGAATCCGGCCGAGCGCGTCGCGCTCATGGTGGCGGATGCCGAGGTGCGGGTTGCGGTCACGGTCGAGGCACTGCGGGATCTGCTGCCCGGCACGGTGCGCCCGATGGTCCTCGATGATCCGGACACCGCGACGTCGATCGCCTCGCGATCGGCGGCCGCCGTGACCGACGCCGAGCGCGTGCGCACACCGGACGTCCGGGACGTGGCCTACGTGATCTACACCTCCGGCTCGACCGGAATGCCGAAGGGGGTCGCGGTCACCCACGAGGGGCTGGCGAGTTTCGCGGCCGTGCAGCGAGACCGGTTCGGTGTGGACACTGGTTCGCGAGTGCTGCAGGCCGCCGCTCCCGGCTTCGATGCGATGCTCATCGATGTGCTGCTGGCCCACACCGCAGGCGCTGTGCTCCTGGTGCCGCCGCCAGCGGTGTTCGGCGGCGACGAGCTGGCAGAACTGATTCGCGCACAGCGGATTTCGCATGCGTTCGTCACGCCCAGTGTGCTGGCGACGATGTCGCCGACCGGTATGGATTCGCTGCGGGTGCTGATGGCCGGTGGGGAGGCGGTGACACCGGAAACGGTCGCGATGTGGGCGCCGGGCCGGACCTTGTTGAACGGGTACGGCCCGACCGAAACCACGGTTCTCGCGTGTATCAGTGCCGCGCTGCGACCGGATGGTGCGGTGACCATCGGCGGGCCGAGCCGTGGAGTCGAGGCTGTCGTCCTGGATGCGTGGTTGCGGCCGGTGCCGGTCGGGGTGGTGGGGGAGTTGTACCTCGCGGGTGTGCAGCTGGCGCGAGGATATGTGAACTGGGCATCGGCGACGGCAGGCTCGTTCGTGGCGAATCCGTTCGGTGCGGCGGGTTCGCGCATGTACCGCACCGGCGACCTCGCCCGCTGGACACCGGAGCACACCCTGGAACACCTCGGACGGCGCGATTTCCAGGTGAAGATCCGCGGTCAGCGCATCGAACTCGGTGAGATCGAAGCTGTTCTGGCCGAGTATCCCGGGATCGAGCACGCGGTCGTCATGCTGCGGAAGGACCAGCGCGGCCCGGATCGACTCGTCGGCTACCTCGTCACCGACGAGGACGTGGATCCGAACGAGGTTCGGGCCGCCGCGCGGTTGCGACTGCCCGCGCACATGGTGCCCGACGTGTTCACGATGCTCGCCGAGCTGCCCCTCACAACGACCGGCAAACTCGACCGCCTGGCGCTTCCCGCCCCGGAATTCGCGGACCGTCGGGAATGGGTCGCTCCGAGCACCGACGCCGAGCGGCGCATCGCGGAGGTGTTCGGAAGCGTCCTGGGCATCGACAGCGTAGGGGCGACGGACAGCTTCTTCGACCTCGGAGGCGACTCGCTGTCGGCGACACGGGCGGCCGCGCAATCGAGCACGGCACTGGGAGTGCGTATCGGGGTCCGAGACCTGTTCGAGAAACCTGTGGTCGCCGAACTCGCCTCCTGCCTGGATACTTTCGACCGAGACTCCCGACTGCCGCTGACGCCGCGACTCCGGCCGCCGCTCGTGCCGCTGTCACCGGCGCAGCAGCGGATGTGGTTCCTCAATCAGTTCGACACCACGGTCGGTGCGTACAACATCCCGCTGGTGATCCGGCTGCGCGGAGAACTCGACATAGCCGCGCTGCGGCACGCGTGTTCACTGGTCATCGACCGGCACGAGTCGCTGCGGACCAAGTTCCCGATGGCCGACGGACAGCCGTGTCAGGTTGCCGTCGGCGTCGACGAGGTCGCCTCGGTACCGACGCCCGTCCGGGTCGACGAGAAGCATGTGAGGGAACGAGCGATCGCCGTGGTCTCGACGGGTTTCGATGTGCGACAGGCGCCCCCGTTGCGTATCGAATTGTTCGCTGTCGATGACCGGGACCACGTTCTGGTCATCTGCGTGCACCACATCTGCGCCGACGGCCAGTCGATGATGCCGCTCGCGCGGGATGTGGCACTGGCGTACGAGGCGAGTAGACAAGGGACAGCACCGATGTGGCCGGTCCTTCCGGTCCAGTACGCGGATTACGCGCTGTGGCAACGAGAGATGCTCGGCTCGGCGGACGATCCGGACTCGGTCATGTCCCGGCAGTTGCGATTCTGGAAAGACACCCTCGACGGATTGCCCGAGCTGCTCGAATTGCCGACCGACCTGCCCCGGCCACTCGTCGCGTCCATGCGCGGCCGCGCCGTCGATTTCGAGCTTCCCGCCGAACTGCACGAACGGATTGTCGCTGTCGCGCGCGCCGCGAACGCGACGGTCTTCATGGTCCTGCACGCCGCGTTGACCGTCCTGCTGTCCAGGTCGGCCTGCGTCGACGACATCGCGATCGGCACCCCGGTGGCCGGCCGTGGCGAGCGTCAGCTCGATGATCTGATCGGCATGTTCGTCAACACGCTGGTCTTGCGGTCGCGGGTGCGGCCCGGACAGCCGTTCGCCGAATTGCTCGCCGCGACCCGTGACACGGACCTGGCGGCGTTCGAGCATGCGGATGTTCCCTTCGAGCAAGTCGTGGAAGCGATGAATCCGCCCCGGTCGACTGCGCATCTTCCGCTGTACCAGGTGACGCTCGACGTCCAGAACCTGAGCAAGGCCGCGTTGGAACTGCCGGGGATCGGCATCGAGCCGATGGAAGACGGTTTCGAGCAGGCACAGGCCGACTTGAGCATGAAATTGGTCGAGCGGTTCGGTGACCGAGGCCGTCCGGATGGCATGGCGGGTCGGCTCACCTTCGCCACCGATCTCTTCGTCGAAGAGACGATGACTCGGTTCGCGGACGCTTACGTACGAATTCTGGAGGAGGTGACCGCGAATCCGGCGGGCGCGGTCGGCGATATCGAGATCGTCGATCCGATACAGCGCCGCGAATTGCTCGACTCGGCGGGCGAAGACGGCGTCGTGGTCGCGGACGTGACGCTCGTCGACCTGTTCGCTGCCCGAGTCCTGGCCCAGCCGAACGCGGTCGCGGTCTCCGACGGTGCGTCACAGTTGACCTATGCGGAGCTGGATCGGCAGGCCACCCATCTCGCCGCGCGGCTGAGCGAGCAGGGCGTGGGGCCGGAATCACTGGTGGCAGTGGCGTTACCGCGCTCGATCGAATTGGTCGTTGGCCTGCTCGCGGTGATGCGAGCGGGCGCCGGGTATCTGCCACTGGACGTGGCATATCCGCCGGACCGATTGCGGTTCGTGCTCGACGACGCACGCCCGGCCGCCGTGCTGACATCGGTCGAGTTGGCATCGGCGGTGCCGGAGTACGCCGCGCCGGTGTTGCTCGTCGAGGATGGTTCGGACGCGACAGCAGCGGGCGGCTGCGATCCGGTGGCGCCGAACCCGCGGCCGGACAACGTGGCCTATGTGATCTACACCTCGGGATCGACGGGCCGCCCCAAAGGGGTGACGGTCAGCCATCGCGACGCGGTCACGTTGTTCGCCAACACGGCCGAACGCTTCGACTTCGGCCCGGACGACGTGTGGACGATGTTCCATTCCTACGCCTTCGATTTCGCGGTGTGGGAAATGTGGGGCGCGCTGCTGTCCGGCGGCAGGCTGGTCGTCGTCGACTACCACACATCCCGGTCGCCGGAGGCGTTCGTGGATCTCGTGGCGCGAGAGCGCGTGACGGTGTTGAGCCAGACACCGTCGGCGTTCTACGGGTTCGCCGCGGCAGAGCGCGAGTATCGCGAATCCGGCTGCACCGCTGGCGAACTCACGCTGCGTTACGTCGTATTCGGCGGCGAGGCACTGGATGCGTCCCGGTTGACCGGATGGTTTGCGGCGCACGAGCCCGGATCGCCGCGATTGATCAACATGTACGGGATCACCGAGACGACAGTGCATGTCACGTTCACCGAGATCGATCGGACGGACGCGGCCGGGATCGGGACACCGCTTCCGGGGTTGCGCGTATACGTGCTCGACGACCGGCTGCGCCCGGCGCCGATCGGCGCCGCCGGAGAGATCTATGTGGCCGGTGGGCAATTGTCGCGGGGCTACCTGGGAGCCCCTGCTGTGACGGCGGGACGATTCGTGGCGAATCCCTTCGACCCGCACGGTGCCCGGTTGTATCGGTCCGGGGATGTGGGCCGGTGGCGAAAGACCGCCACTGGGCTCGAGTTGAACTACGTCGGCCGGGCTGACGCGCAGGTGCAGTTGCGTGGTTACCGCATCGAGCTGGGCGAGGTGGAGTCGGCGCTGCTCCGGCACCGGCAGGTGACGCGGGCCGCCGCGGCGGTGCACCGGCACGCCAGCGGCGTCGATCAGTTGATCGGTTACGTCGTGGGCGTCGACGGCCGGGAGATCGATCCGGGCCAGGTCCGGGAGGCCGCTGCCGAGATGCTGACTAGCTACATGGTGCCGTCGACAGTGATGGTGTTGCCCGATCTGCCGTTGACCGTCAACGGCAAGCTCGATCGAAACGCCTTGCCTGCTCCCGATTTCGAGGTATCGGTGGACGAGTTCGTCGCGCCGCGGACGCATACCGAGAAAGCGATCAGCGACGTATACGCGCGGGTCTTGGGCGTCACGCGGGTCGGGATCTCGGAGGGGTTCTTCGACCTGGGCGGCAATTCGCTGCTGGCCACGATGGTGGTGACCGAACTGCGTGCTCGCGGTGTGACGATCGCGTTGCCATGGATGTTCGACGATGCGACACCGAAGGCGCTGGCGCGCAGGGTCGATGAGGCCGAGGGCGGCTCCGGTCTGGAGGTACTGCTTCCGCTGCGTGCCGGCGGATCGAAGCCCGCCCTCTTCGCTGTGCACCCCGCCGGGGGATTGGCGTGGTTCTACGGCGGCGTGGTCGAACATGTGGACAAGGATCGACCGGTATACGGCTTGCAGGATCCGCATGTCGTGGCGGGCGAACCACGTGCGGATTCCGTGAACGAATTGGCCGAGCGGTATGTGGCCGAGATTCGCCGGATACAGCCGAGCGGGCCGTACCACTTGCTCGGCTGGTCGCTGGGCGGGCAGATCGCGCACGAGATGGCAGTGCAGCTTCAGCGCGATGGTGAGCTCGTCGGAACGCTGGCCCTGCTGGATTCCTCCGCCGACGCCTCGGATCCGACGGCAGCTGCGACGATCACCACCGGGGACGAGCCCGCGCCGGGAGAGTTGATGGCGGACCTACTCGGCGGTTGGCGAGAACTGTTCGACCTCGGTGACGGGGTGCAGGCGGACACGCACGAACAGGCGTGGGCGGTCATCCGGGACCAGGTGGTCGGCACCGGGCTGTTCACCGCCGAACAGGCGGACCGCGTGATGGAGAGTTTCGAGACCGCGAGCAAGATCGCGGCCGATCACCGGCCAGAAGTTTTCGACGGAGAGGTGGTGTTCTTCACCGCAGGCAAAGACCGCATGGACGACGGCGCTCTCGTGCGGACATGGCGCCCGTACGTCACCGGCAACATGCACAACACGATCGTCGACGCACGCCACCTCGAGCTGAGCCACCCGCATGCCATGGTCGTCGTCGGCCCGGTCCTGGAAAGGTTCATGAACGAATACTGATCACTGTCCAGCGGGATCCGGCTCGACGTCGGCGTGACGGTCGTCTCGCCGAGCTGGGCCGTGGCCCGGATGCGATGGGCGAGACAATGCACTGGTGGTCCGCATCGCTGTGACAATCGCTACTCTGTCATGCCGCGCGATGAAGGCTCGAACTCGCACGTGCGGCGGTGACCGACGGAACTACCGCCAGCCCGTCGATGTCGTTCCGCTCGGAATTGCTTTGGGCAGGACTCGATTGGCGCGTCCCTGTCCACGCGACGCGCCGGCGAGCAGAGCTCGAACCAGACGTGTGACCGAGCGGCGCAACCACCCGGCGACCTCACGAGTGGGGATCCGCCCTCTGTGATTTCCAGGCCCTCATTAGCATCGTTGCGGCGAAGAGACCGAGAAATCCGAGGACGTGTGTTGACTACCGAACAACTTGACCGCTGGAATGCTCAGGAAGCCGCTGCGGAGGCGATGATTCCCATCATCGGCACGTTGTATCGGGCGAAGGGTGTGACGATCCTGCTGCACAGCCGTTCGCTGGTGAACAAGTCGGTGATCAGCATCCTGCGGACGCACCGCTTCGCGCGGCAGATCGAGGGCGAAGAGTTGTCGGTGGACGAGACCCTTCCCTTCCTGCGAGTGCTCAGCGAGCTGGATCTGGGGCCGTGCAAGATCGACATCGGTCAGCTGGTCATGGCGTATCGCGCCGACGATCGCGGACTGTCGATCCGCGAGTTCGCCGAAACGGTCCTGGTCGACGTGACCAACGGCAACAAGGAGTCGCAGGGCCCGAGGGATGTCGTCCTCTATGGCTTCGGCCGCATCGGTCGTCTGGTCGCTCGCCTGCTCATCGAGAAGGTCGGCTCCGGCAACGGGCTGAACCTGCGCGCCGTGGTGGTGCGCAAGGGAGGCGAGGGCGACCTGGTCAAGCGCGCGTCGCTGCTGCGCAGGGATTCGGTGCACGGCCAGTTCAACGGCACCATCAAGGTCGACGCCGACAACAACACGATCATCGCGAACGGGAACGTGATCAAGTTCATCTACAGCGATGATCCGACGACGATCGACTACACCGAGTACGGTATCGACGACGCGATCCTGATCGACAACACCGGTAAGTGGCGCGATCGCGACGGCCTGTCACAGCACCTGCGCCCCGGCATCGCGAAGGTCGTCCTCACCGCGCCCGGCAAGGGCGACGTGCCGAACATCGTGCACGGCGTCAACCACCGCGACCAGGACCTGTCGCAGCAGATCTTCTCGTGCGCCTCGTGCACGACCAACGCGATCGTTCCGCCGCTCAAGGCCATGGACGACGAGTACGGCATCGTCCGCGGTCACGTGGAGACGGTCCACTCGTTCACCAACGACCAGAACCTGCTGGACAACTACCACAAGGCCGACCGCCGCGGTCGGTCCGCGCCGTTCAACCTCGTGCTCACCGAAACCGGCGCCGCGTCCGCGGTCGCGAAGGCGATGCCGGACTTCAAGGCGAAGATCACCGGCAACTCGATCCGCGTTCCCACCCCCGACGTGTCGGTCGCGATTCTGAACCTGCAGCTCGAGCGGGAGACGACGAAGAGCGACGTGCTCGAGTACCTGCGTCAGGTTTCGCTCTCCGGGCCGTTGAGCCGCAACCTCGACTACACCGCCGCCACCGACGTGGTCTCCAGCGATTTCATCGGATCGCGCGCCGCGGCGATCATCGACGCCAATGCCACGATCGTCGAGGGCGACACCGCGATCCTGTACGTCTGGTACGACAACGAATTCGGCTACTCGTGCCAGGTGGTGCGGACGGTGCAGTACATCTCGGGCATCGAGTACCCGACCTACCCGCAGGCCGCCGTCGACAACGCTCCTGCGCTGGCCGCGGCCGACGCCCGGTAACTCGCCCAGCCGCAACGCTCGGCCGACGCGTCCGTCGGCCGAGCGTTGCGGCTCGGCGCGCCTGCGCCCCTTGGCGAATCGAGTTCGCAACGTCACCGCACGGGTTCTGTCCGCGGCGAATCGTGCGGACCATCCGGCAGGACCTGCTGCGCGAGGACCAATTCCGCAGACCGGCGGTCACCCCGGTCCGCCCGTGCCGTTTCGCGGGTTCCGACGCCCGCCGCAACTGTGACTTGCATCACGTTTTGATAGCAGTTGCCCCATCTGCACCGTATAACTTTCCACGCGCTTTGCGAAGTCTTTACTCTTAGGGTGACCTGTGCGCCTGAGGTCGCCGCTTCACCCGCTGGATCCACAGCGTCGCTGAACCCGCTCGCTCCGCGCTTCACCGAGTCGCTCCACCAAGCTTCGCCCGCCGCTCGCTTTCGATGCCAGTGCATGTTGCCCCGATGAACCGGATCGGCTGCCGCCGAGACGGCGAAGGAGAACTATGTCGACCGACACCGATCCCGCACCACGGACGTCGCAGCTCGCCCGCGTTCTACACCACGATGTCCCCGCCTCCGTCGTGGTTTTCCTTGTCGCCCTTCCTCTTTCGCTAGGCATCGCGGTCGCGTCCGGCGCGCCCGTCGCGGCGGGTCTGATCGCGGCGGTGGTCGGGGGCGTGGTGGCCGGGCTGCTCGGCGGCTCGGCAGTCCAGGTCAGCGGGCCGACCGCGAGCCTCACCGTGGTGGTCGCCGAGAGCGTCCACCATTTCGGCTGGGCGGCAACCTGTTTCATCACCGTAGGGGCGGGTGTGTTGCAGATCTTGTTCGGGCTCAGCCGGATCGCGCGCGGAGCACTGGCTATCGCCCCGGTGGTGGTGCACGGGATGCTGGCGGGCATCGGCGTGATCATCGCGCTGCAGCAGGTGCACGTGCTGCTAGGCGGCGCGTCGCTGAGTTCGCCGTTCCAGAGCCTGATCCAGCTACCGCACCAGCTGATGTCGGTGCACCAAGGCGACCTGTGCGCGGGTCTGGTGGTGATCGCGATCCTGATCGTGTGGCGCTTCCTGCCGCGCCGGGTGCGCACGGTGCCCGGCCCGCTGGTGGCGGTGGTGGCGGCGACGGTGCTTTCGCTGCTGCTGCACAGCCACGTGGATCGAATCGTGTTGAGCGGCTCGATGTTCGACGCCATCGGTCTGCCCGCGATCCCCGCGAGCGGCTGGTTCGCGGTGGCCGTCACGATGATCACGATCGCGCTCATCGCCAGCGTCGAGACGCTGCTCTCGGCGATGGCGGTGGACAAGGTGCGGCTGGGCAACCGGACCGACCTCGACCGCGAACTGATCGGGCAGGGCGCGGCGAACGTGACCTCCGGCCTGCTCGGCGGCCTGCCGATCGCCGCGGTGATCGTGCGCAGCATCACCAATGCCCATGCGGGTGCCCAGACCAGGGCCGCGACCGTTCTGCACGGACTCTGGGTGCTGGTCTTCGCGGTGGCGCTGGCCGGGCTCGTGCAGCAGATTCCCAAGGCGGCGCTGGCCGGTCTGCTCATCCTGATCGGCGTGCAACTGATCAAGCTGGCGCACATCCGGTTGGCCGTGCGCAACGGCGACCTGGCCGTCTACCTGGCGACGGTGCTCGGGGTGGTGTTCCTGAATCTGTTGCAGGGCATGGCGATCGGGCTCGCGCTGTCGGTCGCGCTGCTGCTGTGGCGGGTGGTCAGGGTGACGATCGTGGCCGAGCCGGTGGCGCACGCGCGGCGCTGGGTGGTCACCATCGACGGCACCTGCACTTTCCTCGCGCTCCCGAAGCTCACCGCGGAGCTGGCCAAGGTGCCCCCCGGCGTCCCGGTGACGGTCGAGATGACGGTCGACTTCCTCGACCACGCCTCCTACGAGCTGATCACCGACTGGGCGCGGCAGCGCGAAGAGCACGGCGCCGCAGTCGATTTCGCTGAGATCGGCGCCGCGCGGATGGCGGCGGTGGTGCACGGCCCGCCCGAGCGCGGCCACGCGCGCAAGGTGCTCGAGGAGGTGATCGGTCCGTGGCGGCGCACCGGCAGCCGGGTGGACCGGATCGCCGCCGGCATCGTGGCCTATCACCGCGGCCACGCGCACCTCATGCGCCCGCACCTGGACGGCCTGCGCAACCGCCACGACGCGGACTCGTTCTTCCTGACCTGCGCCGACGCCAGGATCGTGCCCAACGTCATCACCAACAGCGGCCCCGGCGACCTGTTCACCGTGCGCAACGTGGGCAATCTTGCGCCGGTCGGCGGCACCGACGTCTCGGTCGAAGCCGCGCTGGTCTACGCGCTCGAACAGCTGGACGTGCGCGCGGTGGTGGTGTGCGGGCACTCCGGCTGCGGCGCGATGGAGGCGCTGCACCGGGAGGTGCAGGCCGGGCCGGGGCTGGGGGACTGGCTGGCGCATGCCAGGCCGACGCTGGAGCGATTCCGGCTCGGGCATCCGGTCGGCGAGGCCGCGGCGCTGGCCGGGTTCGGCGAGGTCGATCAGCTGGGCATGGTGAACGTGGCGGTGCAGTTGGAGACGCTGCGCGCCTATCCCGCCGTGCGCCGCGGGATCGAGGAGCGCGGGGTGGTGGTGTCCGGCCTGTTCTTCGATATCGCGACCGCACGGGTCATCGAGGTGCGGGTGGACGGAATCGCGGAGTTCGACGATGCGGGCAGCCATCCCGCGGCCGAGCCGGTCTGAGTCAGCGGAGCGGATTACGAACGGAAGGGGCTGTGCGACGGCGTATTTGGATGAAGTTGTGAACGATTTCACACCGAAATCGCGATATAGAAAGTGACACTTTCATCGCAGTTCTCAGGCTTTGCTAAGTCTTTACCAATACCCTTGACCAGGTTTACATCTCGGCCCGGTGCCGTGTCGGGAACTGCTTCACCGCGAGATGCCGGTTCGCGGTCTATTGCCCTGCTGGACATGTTGATCGTCAACCGACCTCGGCGCCTCGGCGTCGAGTCGGCGAAGGAGAAGTCATGGCTGTCGAGAGCGATCTCGCTCCACCGCTGTCCCCACCCGCGCAGGGCCGAGGCCCTGGCGCTCTGTCCGATCGTCTGAGATCCGTCTTGCGCCACGATCTACCTGCGTCGATCGTGGTCTTCCTGGTCGCGCTGCCGCTGTCGCTCGGCATCGCCCTCGCCTCCGGCGCGCCCGTCGCCGCGGGCCTCATCGCCGCCGTGATCGGCGGCATCGTCGCGGGTACCCTCGGCGGCTCGGTCCTGCAGGTCAGCGGTCCGGCCGCGGGCCTGACCGTCGTGGTCGCCGAGTCCATCGACAAGTTCGGCTGGCGGGTCACCTGTTTCATCGTGGTCGCCGCGGGTGTGCTGCAGATCATCTTCGGGCTCAGCCGCATCGCGCGCGCAGCACTCGCGGTCGCGCCCGTCGTGGTGCACGCGATGCTCGCGGGCATCGGTATCACCATCGCGCTGCAGCAGATCCACGTGCTGCTCGGCGGGGCGTCGCACAGCTCGGCCTGGAACAACCTCGTCGAGCTGCCCGGTCAGCTGATCTCGCTGCACGGCGGCGACGCGCTGGTCGGCGCCGTGGTGATCGCGGTGATGCTCGGCTGGCGGTTCGCGCCGGAGAAGATCCGGGTCGTGCCCGGCCCGCTGGTAGCGGTGTTCCTCGGCACGCTGCTGTCGATGGTGCTGCCGACCGAGGTCGAACGCATCGTGCTCGACGGCTCGCTGTTCGACGCCGTCGGATTGCCGCAGATCCCGGACGGCGGCTGGTCCGCGGTGGCGATCATGGTGCTCACCATCGCGCTGATCGCCAGCGTGGAGAGCCTGCTCTCCGCCGTCGCCGTCGACAAGATGCACACCGGACGTCGCACCAACTTCGACCGTGAGCTGATCGGGCAGGGTTCGGCCAATGTGTTGTCCGGCCTGCTCGGCGGCCTGCCGGTCACCGGTGTCATCGTGCGCAGCGCCACCAATGTCCACGCCGGCGCCCGCGGCCGTGCCTCGGCGATCATGCACGGCGTCTGGGTCCTGCTGTTCTCGGTGGCGCTGGCCGCTGTCGTGCAGCAGATTCCGAAGGCCGCGCTGGCGGGCCTGCTGATCGTGATCGGCATCCAGCTGGTCAAGCTCGCCCACATCAAGCTGGCCCGCCGCACCGGCGACCTGCTGGTCTACGCGGCGACGATCCTCGGCGTGGTCTTCCTGAACCTGCTCGAGGGCGTGATGATCGGTCTCGCGCTGGCCTTCGGCCTGCTGCTGTGGCGAGTGGTGCGGGTGGCGATCACCGCCAAGCAGATCCCGCAGTCGCAGCGCTGGCTGGTCACCATCGACGGTTCCTGCACCTTCCTCGCGCTGCCGAAGCTGTCCGCCGAGCTGGCCAAGGTGCCCGCGGGCGCCGATGTGACGGTCGAGATGACCGTCGACTTCCTCGACCACGCCGCGTTCGAGGCCATCGAGGAGTGGGTGCGTCACCAGGAACACGGCGGCGGCAGCGTCGAGTTCGTGGAGATCGGCAGCGTGCGGATGGCCGACGCGCTGTCCGGACCGCCCGCGCGCGGTTTCGGTCGCGCGGTATGGGACGAGATTCTCGGGCCGTGGCGGCACGAGGACGAACACCCCAACCCGCTCGCCGCGGGCGTCGCGGCCTTCCACCGCAGCCACGCGCACGTGGTGCGGCCGCACCTGGACGGGCTCGCCGACCGGCAGGATCCGGACTCGTTCTTCCTGACCTGCTCCGACTCCCGCATCGTGCCCAATGTCATCACCAACAGCGGCCCCGGTGATCTGTTCACCGTCCGCAACGTCGGCAACCTGGTGCCGGAGGCGGGTGACGCCTCGGTGGAGGCGGCGCTGGTGTTCGCGCTCGAGGAGCTCGACGTGCGTTCGGTGGTCGTCTGCGGTCACTCGTCCTGCGGCGCCATGAAGGCGCTGTACTCGGGCGCGGACACCGGTCCCGGCATCGGGCCGTGGCTGGCGCACGCGCATCCGAGCCTGGACAGGTTCCGTGCCGGTCATCCGGTGGCCGAGGCCGCCCGCGCCGCGGGTTACGGCGAGGTGGACCAGCTGAGCATGGTGAATGTCGCGCTGCAGCTGGAGACGCTGCACCGGCACCCGGCGGTGCACAGGGCGGTGCTCGCGCGCGGCGTCCGTGTCTCGGGTCTGTTCTTCGACATCGCCAACGCGCGGGTCATCGAGGTGACGGTCGACGGGCTGGCCCACATCGATGACGCGGCCGTGCCCGCGCTGGTCTGATCGATACGCAGGGACGACCCGTGGGAGCCGCCTCGGTTCCCGCGGGTTTTCTCCGTGTTTGCCAGCGTGCGATCGCGATGCCAGGTGCCGGCGTTCTCGTACGCTGGCTGATGTGAGTGCCGAGCTGGACCAGAGACCGACCGACGAGCCGACCGGGTGGCGCGCCTTCCGCACCGGAGTCGCCAACCGGCCTACGCTGAACCTCGCCTACCGGATCGGTGTGGCGGTGATCGGCGTTCTGGTGCTGACACTCGGCATCCTGGCGATCCCGTACCCCGGTCCCGGCTGGGCGATCGTGTTCGCCGGACTCGGCATCCTCGCCACCGAATTCGCCTGGGCGCGCCGGGCGCTGGCCTGGCTGCGGGACAGGTACCGGCAGGGTATGGCCTGGTATGCCTCGCTGGGCGTGGCCATGCGGGCGACCGCGGCAATAGCCACTGTGTTGCTGGTGGTCGCGACGCTCTGGGTTCTCGGCACGTTCGGATTGGTCGGCGGCTGGATCGGAGTCGAATCGGAATGGTTGCGCAGTCCCCTGGCGTGGTGAGCACGGTCCCCGGCACGACGCTCGCGCGGCCGGACTGGCTGACCGCGCGGATCGCGGAGATGGGCCGGTCCTGGGGTACCTCCTCGCCGCGTATCGCGGGCACGCTGTGGTGGTGCATGGTCGCCTCCGCGCTGGTGGAGCCGCTGGCGCGCGCCGCGGCGACGGGGCAGCCGCCGCGGGAACCGGCGCTCGATCGCATCGACTGCGAGATCCGCCCCGACGGCGGCGTCGAGCGCGTCCGGATCGCCGCCTGTGACGCACCCGACGCCGCGCGGTCCGCGGCTGTCCTGCGGGAGACCCTGGCCGTGGTGATCCCGGCCGTGGCCGCCGTGTCCGGGGCAGGCGTGCCCGCGCTGTGGGCGATCGTCGCCGACGCGATGGGCAACCGCGCCCTGGACGCGGGCGACGGCGAAGCGGGAGCCGAGCTGGCCGCGCTGGTGGGCGGGAAGCTGCCCGCGCCGCGCTTCGTGACGATCGGCGGCCGCACCTTCGTCCGCCGGATCTCCTGCTGCCTCGTCTTCGAGATCCCGGGCTGCGAGATGTGCACGAGCTGCCCCAAACGCCCCGTCGCCGAACGCGAGGCGCTGCTCGCGAAGCTCGCCGCGGAGTCCTGATCCGGTCCGCTCGCGGCGGCGATATTCGAGTTGCGCGCGCACGGATGTGCTGCAAGATGGGTGCCGACACGCCGACAACGAGCTACCCCACGGCGACACCAGGTTTCGCGAGCACACCGACCCCGCACCGGATACGCCCAGAACCCGGCGGGGAACACGGCCACCGGCTCGTGCGGCCAGGCCCGAGGCGCTCGCGACCGGCGCGAATCGCGCGTCGGCGGGACCGCTAGCATTGGTCGCGCCGGAGCGATTGCCGCCCGGTGCCGCCGCGCGGGAACAGGCCCGCCCACGTAAACGCCAAGGAGAGCGCAGCCGTGACCACCTCAGCCCCGATAAGCCCAGCCACCCTCGTCCGGGTGCAGGCCGGGACTACGGCGGGCGCCGCGGTGCGCGAGGCGGGTCTGCCGACCAAGGGACCCGATACCGTCGTCGTGGTGCGCGACGCCGAGGGCGCGCTCAAGGACCTGTCCTGGATTCCGGACACCGACGTCGAGGTCGAGGCGGTCGCCGCGAACACCGAGGACGGCCGTAGCGTGATCAGGCACTCCGCCGCGCACGTGCTCGCCCAGGCCGTGCAGCAGGAGTTCCCCGAAGCCAAGCTCGGCATCGGCCCGCCCATCAAGGACGGCTTCTACTACGACTTCCGGGTCGACCGCCCGTTCACTCCCGAGGATCTGGCCAAGCTGGAATCCCGGATGAAGAAGATCGTCAAAGGCGCGCAGCGCTTTTCGCGTCGCGTGGTGGAGATCGACGAGGCCAGCGTCGAGCTGGCAGCGGAGCCGTTCAAGCTCGAGCTGATCAGCGACAAGTCCGGCATCGACGACCCCGAGGTCATGGAGGTCGGCGGCAAAGAGCTGACCGTCTACGACAACCTGGATCCGCGCACCGGCGAGAAGATCTGGGGCGACCTGTGCCGCGGCCCGCACATCCCCACCACCAAGTTCATCCCGGCCTTCAAGCTGACCCGCAGCTCGGCCGCCTACTGGCGCGGCGACCAGAACCGCGAGGACCTGCAGCGCATCTACGGCACCGCCTGGGAATCCCCGGAGGCCATGGACGAGCACCTGCACCTGCTCGCCGAGGCCGAGCGCCGCGATCACCGCAAGCTCGGCCTGGAACTGGACCTGTTCAGCTTCCCCGACGAACTCGGCTCCGGCCTCCCGGTGTTCCACCCCAAGGGCGGCATCATCCGCAAGGAGCTCGAGGAGTACTCGCGCCGCCGCCACGTGGCCGCGGGCTACGAGTTCGTGAACACCCCGCACATCACCAAGGGTCATTTGTTCGAGGTCTCCGGCCACCTGGACTGGTACAAGGACGGCATGTTCCCGGCCATGCACCTGGACGCGGAGCTCAACGAGGACGGCACCGTCCGCAAGCCCGGCCAGGACTACTACGTCAAGCCGATGAACTGCCCGATGCACAACCTGATCTTCCGCGCCCGCGGCCGGTCGTATCGGGAGCTGCCGCTGCGGCTGTTCGAGTTCGGCTCGGTCTACCGCTACGAGAAGTCGGGCGTGGTGCACGGCCTGACCCGGGTGCGCGGCATGACCCAGGACGACGCGCACATCTACTGCACCAAGGAGCAGATGCACGCGGAGCTGACCGACACGCTGCGCTTCGTGCTCGATCTGCTCAAGGACTACGGCCTGGACGACTTCTACCTGGAACTGTCCACCAAGGACCCGGAGAAGTCCGTCGGCTCCGACGAGATCTGGGAGGAGGCCACCGAGACCCTCTCCAAGGTCGCCTCGGCCTCCGGCCTGGACCTGGTGCCCGATCCGGGCGGCGCGGCGTTCTACGGTCCGAAGATCTCGGTGCAGGCCAAGGACGCGCTCGGCCGCACCTGGCAGATGTCGACCATTCAGCTCGACTTCAACCTGCCCGAGCGCTTCAACCTGGAATACACCGCCTCCGACGGCACCAAGCAGCGGCCGGTGATGATCCACCGCGCGCTGTTCGGCTCCATCGAACGCTTCTTCGGCGTGCTCACCGAGCACTACGCGGGCGCCTTCCCCGCCTGGCTCTCGCCGGTGCAGGTCGTCGGCATCCCGGTCGCGGAAGCCTTTGCGCCGCACCTGGATCGGGTGATCGAGCTGCTGCACGACCAGGGCATCCGCGCCCAGGTGGACCGCAGTGACGACCGGATGCAGAAGAAGATCTTCAACAACACCGCGCAGAAGGTGCCGTTCATGCTGCTCGCAGGCGAGCGCGACGTGAACGCGGGCGCGGTGAGCTTCCGCTTCCGGGACGGCACCCAGGTCAACGGGGTGCCGGTCGCCGACGCGGTGGCCACCGTCGTGGCGTGGATCGCGCGCCGCGAGAACACCTCGCCCACTGCCGAGGGGTTCGAGATCGTGTCGGCGGGCCGGGCATGACCGCGGACGGGCTGTACGGCTTGGACGACACGGAGCAGGGGAACATCGTGGACATCGGCGCGGGCGACCCCGATCGGCTGCAACGAATCTGGACCCCGTACCGGATGTCGTACATCACCGAGGCCGCGGGATCCCGTCCGACGGACGCCACCGGACACCCGTTCACCGACATTCCCAAGATGTCCGACGAGGACGGCCTGATCGTCGCCCGCGGTGAGCTGGTGTACGCGGTGCTCAACCTGTACCCGTACAACCCCGGGCACATGATGGTGGTGCCGTACCGCAGGGTGGCCAACCTGGAGGACCTCACCGAGGCCGAGAGCGCCGAGCTGATGGCGTTCACGCAGCGGGCCATCCGGGTGATGAAGAGCGTCTCGCGCCCGCACGGCTTCAACGTCGGGCTCAATCTCGGCGGCATCGCGGGCGGCTCGCTGGCCGACCACCTGCACCAGCACATCGTGCCGCGCTGGGGCGGCGACGCAAACTTCATCACCGTGGTCGGCGGGGTCAAGGTGATGCCGCAGTTGCTGCGCGAGACCAGAGCCCTGCTCGCCGCCGCGTGGAAGGAGACGGAGTGAACCACCGTCGCGCTGCGTCGTTCGTCCGAACCGACCGGGCGCGGGTGTAGCCGGTGCTGAGCTTCTTCGGCCGCGAGACGTTCGCCAAGGCCACCGCTCCGCTGGGCAAGGCGCTGGTGCGCACCGGCCTGACGCCGGACGCCGTCACCCTGATCGGCACGGCCGCCTCGATCACCGCCGCGGTCACGCTCTTCCCGACCGGTCACCTGTTCTGGGGAACGATGGTGATCTGGTTGTTCGTCATGTTCGACATGCTCGACGGCGCCATGGCGCGCGCCCGCGGCGGCGGCACGAAATACGGTGCGGTGCTGGACGCCACCTGCGACCGGGTCGCCGACGGCGCGATCTTCGGCGGCCTGGCCTGGTGGGCGGTGTACCACGAGCACAGCAAGTGGCTGTTCTTCGCCACCCTGGTTGTACTGGTGACCTCGCAGGTGATCTCCTACGCCAAGGCGCGCGCCGAGGCGAGCGGCCTGTCCGCCGACGGCGGCATCATCGAGCGCCCCGACCGGCTGATCATCGTGCTCGTCGGCGCGGGCCTCACCGGGCTCGGCGGTCACTGGGGAATCGAGTGGCTCACCTGGGCGGTGCACGTGGCCATGTGGATCCTCGCGGTGCTCAGCATCGTGACGGTGTTCCAGCGGGTGCTCGCGGTGCGCAATTCGCCCGGCGCGCGCGAGGTGATCCCGCCCGCCGCGCCGCAGGAGGCGCGGTGAGCGCGCCGGAAGTCCGCGCACTGTTCCAGGTTTTCGGTCGTATCGTCGGTGATGTGGGATCGGGGGAGCGGTGAGTATCGCGGAACGGTTGAGCGACGCCGGATACGCGACGGGCTGGCGACTGGTCCGTGCGCTTCCGGAGGGCGCGGCGCGCAGGCTGTTCGACTGGGGCGGCGAACGCGCGGCGCGCGACGGCGGCCCGATCCAGTTGCGGCGCAATCTGGCCCGCGTGCTCGGCGTGCCGCCGGAGCAGGTGCCCGACGACCTGATCCGGGCGAGCATGCGCTCCTACGCGCGGTACTGGCGCGAGGCGTTCCGGCTGCCGACGATGGATCATGCGGCGCTGGGCAAGTCGGCGCGGCTGCCGGTGGACGGACTGGAGCACCTGGACGCGGCGCTGGCCGAGGGGCGCGGCGTGATCTTGGTGCTGCCGCATTCGGGGAACTGGGACATGGCCGGGATGTGGTGTGTCCAGAACTACGGCGGTCTGACCACGATCGCCGAGCGCCTGAAGCCGGAGTCGCTGTTCGAGCGCTTCGTCGCCTACCGGGAGAGCCTCGGTTTCGAGGTGTTCCCGCTGACCGGGGGCGAGCAGCCGCCGTTCGGCGTGCTGGCGGATCGCCTGCGCGAGAACAAGATCGTCTGCCTGATGGGCGAGCGCGATCTCACCGGTCGCGGAGTGCCGGTCACCTTCTTCGGTGAGCGCACCTGGCTGCCCGCGGGGGCGGCCAAGCTGGCCATCGAGACCGGCGCCGCGCTCGTGCCGGTGCAC
Organism: Nocardia sp. bgisy118; assembly: GCF_057708605.1. Lineage (NCBI taxonomy): Bacteria > Bacillati > Actinomycetota > Actinomycetes > Mycobacteriales > Nocardiaceae > Nocardia > Nocardia sp. bgisy118. Next base: position 58,583 of record NZ_JBYISM010000001.1, read on the forward strand.
GCCTGGTTCACCGTCGCCGACGACGGCGTGGAGGCCTGGGGCCTGAAATGCGAAGAGCCGGTGGATGTCTCGGGTGGCGTGGCGGCGGCGACGCAGCTGCTTGCGGACCGTTTCGCCGCCAACATCGCCGCGCACCCGGCCGACTGGCACATGCTGCAACCGCTGTGGGAGAGCGATCTGTCCGAGGAACGCCGGGCCAGGATCGCCGCAGCGCAGACCGAGCTGGCGGCACAGAACGGCAGAGACGAGGCCTCGTGAAGATCGGCATGGTCTGCCCGTACTCGTTCGACGTGCCCGGCGGTGTGCAGGCGCATGTGGTGGACCTGGCCAGGGTGCTCATCGAGCGCGGGCACCGGGTGAGCGTGCTCGCGCCCGCCTCGGAGGGCACCGCGCTGCCGGAGTTCGTGGTCTCGGCCGGACGCGCGGTGGCGATTCCCTACAACGGCTCGGTGGCCCGGCTCTCTTTCGGGCCCATGGCCTACACCAGGATCCGCCGCTGGATCGACGGCAACGATTTCGACGTGCTGCACATCCACGAGCCCAACGCGCCGAGCCTGTCCATGCTCGCGCTCAAGATCGCCGAGGGCCCGATCGTCGCGACGTTCCACACCTCGACCACGAAATCCTTGGTGCTCAGCACTTTTCAGGGCGTGCTGCGGCCGTACCACGAGAAGATCAGCGGCCGGATCGCGGTCTCGGAGCTGGCCAGGCGCTGGCAGGTGGAGGCGCTCGGCTCCGACGCGGTGGAGATTCCCAACGGCGTCGACGTCACCGCCTTCGCGCGTGCGCCGATGCTGCCCGGTTACCCGCGGGCGGGCGGTACGGTGCTGTTCCTCGGCCGGTACGACGAACCGCGCAAGGGCATGGACGTGCTGCTCGGCGCGCTGCCGGAGCTGGTGCGCCGCCACCCCGACGTGGAGATCCTGATCGTCGGGCGCGGTGACGAGGAGCGACTGCGCCGCGAGGCCGGGCCGAACGCCGGGCACCTGCGCTTCCTCGGCCAGGTCTCCGACGAGGAGAAGGCCTCGGCCATGCGCAGCGCCGACGTCTACGTGGCGCCGAACCTCGGCGGCGAGAGCTTCGGCATCATCCTGATCGAAGCCATGGCCGCGGGCACCGCCGTGGTGGCCAGCGAACTCGACGCGTTCCGCCGGGTACTGCGCGACGGAACCGCGGGCGTGCTCGTCCCCGTCGGCGATTCGGCTCGGCTCGCGGCCGCGCTGAACTCCGTGCTGACCGACGAGGTGCGCAGGGAATCGCTGGTGCACACCGCGAATCAGGTGGTCGGCGAATACGACTGGCCCGTGGTGGCCGAGCAGATCCTGCGCGTGTACGAGACCGTCACCATCGGCGACATCCGGGTGCGTGCCGCCGGATGATCACCTTCTCGGCCACAACGGTCCTCGTTCTCGCACTCGTCGCGGCCATCGTCGTCGCGATCGGCCTGTGGGCCTACTCCACGGCGAACCGGCTGGACCGGCTGCACGTGCGCTCCGACCAGTCCTGGCAGGCGCTGGACTCGGCGCTGGCGCGGCGGGCGGTGGTCGCCCGCGCGGTGGCGATGGCGATCGCGGGCCCGGTCTCCGATCCGGCGCTCGCCGACCAGGCCAAACGCCTGTCCGGCCTGGCCGATCGGGCCGAACGCGCCGGACGCGCGGAGCGCGAGACGGTGGAGAACCAGCTTTCCTCGGCGCTGTCGGCCGTCGATATCGCGCAACTGCGCCCGCAGCTGGTCGCCGAGCTCGCCGACGCGGAGGCCAGGGTGCTGATCGCCCGGCGCTTCCACAACGACGCGGTCCGCGACACGCTCGCGCTGCGCACCCGCCGTCCGGTGCGCCTGCTGCACCTGGGCGGCACCGCGCCGCTGCCCACGTATTTCGAGATCACCGAGCGCGCGACTCCCGCCGCGTCGACCGGTCTCTCGGTGGACACCATCCGGACGTCGGCGCGGATCGTGCTGCTCGACGAGCAGAACCGGGTGCTGCTGATGCGCGGTAACGATCCGAAGACCCCGCAGGTCTCGTTCTGGTTCACCATCGGCGGCGGGGTGGAGCCGGGGGAGACGCTGCGCGCCGCCGCCGTGCGCGAACTGTGGGAGGAGACCGGGCACCGCGCCGATACGGAGAGCCTGCGCGGTCCGATCTGGCGGCGCGTCGCGGTGTTCCCGTTCGACGGGCAGCTGATCCGCGCCGAGGAGCTGTTCTTCGCGCTGCGGGTGCGCGGTTTCACGCCCGACCCGGGCAGCCCCACCGTGATCGAGCGTCGATCCATCACCGGGCACCGGTGGTGCGCACCCGCCGACATCGCCGCCATCGACCGGTCCGGCGAGACCGTCTACCCCTACCACCTCGACGAACTGCTCCCGGAGGCCGCCACGATCGCGGCCGGATCCGACGATCCCGAGGTCCGTTCCATCCGCTGAGCCCACTTGACGCGCCTGTGATCTGCTTCACGATCGTGATAGCTTCGTGACTGGATCGCGCCCCGGCGGGTATCCGGATTCGGTGCTCCTCGACGGTGCGGAGCGTTTCCTGTCTGGTGTTGGAGGTAGCTAGTTCATGTCATATCTGCTGTTCGATTTCCTTTTGCCGATCGTCGGTCCGGCGGCCGCCGAGTACTGGGCACAGCTGCTGGTGGTGAACCCGATCTGAGTCCGGTGGACCCGGCGATTCCGTGAGGACGCCGGCTCGCTCGGCAGCGGAGGGTTCGCCGGGATCCGGCGGGTGATCCCCGGCGGAACATGGCGTGCGTCACGTCGCGCCCAGCTGGACCCCGAGCCGATCTCGGCACCAGTCCAGTGGCCCTCGACTGGCTATCAAGTGGCTTTCTCGACCCACTTAGAATGAGGTCGTTTCGTTCCGCGCGACTTGATAGGCGCACATGACTCAGGAGTTTGCCGTGACCACGCCCGAGACCACCAACACCGTCGGCACCGCCCGCGTCAAGCGCGGCATGGCCGAGATGCTCAAGGGCGGGGTGATCATGGACGTCGTCACCCCCGAGCAGGCCAAGATCGCCGAGGACGCGGGCGCGGTGGCGGTCATGGCGCTGGAGCGGGTGCCCGCCGACATCCGCGCCCAGGGCGGCGTGTCCCGGATGAGCGACCCCGACATGATCGAGGGCATCATCAGCGCCGTCTCCATCCCGGTCATGGCGAAGGCCCGCATCGGCCACTTCGTGGAGGCGCAGATCCTGCAGAGCCTCGGCGTCGACTACATCGACGAGTCCGAGGTGCTCACCCCCGCCGACTACACCAACCACATCGACAAGTGGAACTTCACCGTTCCGTTCGTCTGTGGCGCCACCAACCTGGGCGAGGCGCTGCGCCGCATCACCGAGGGCGCGGCCATGATCCGCTCGAAGGGCGAGGCGGGCACCGGCGACGTGTCGAACGCGACCACCCACATGCGCCAGATCCGCCAGGAGCTCCGCAAGCTCGCCGCGCTGCCCGCCGACGAGCTCTACGTCGCGGCCAAGGAGCTGCAGGCCCCCTACGAGCTGGTCCGCGAGGTCGCCGAGACCGGCAAGCTGCCCGTCGTGCTGTTCACCGCGGGCGGCATCGCCACCCCGGCCGACGCCGCCATGATGATGCAACTCGGCGCCGAGGGCGTGTTCGTCGGCTCGGGCATCTTCAAGTCCGGCAACCCGGCGCAGCGCGCCGCCGCCATCGTCAAGGCCACCACCTTCTACGACGACCCCGACGTGCTGGCGAAGGTCTCGCGTGGTCTCGGCGAGGCCATGGTCGGCATCAACGTCGAGGAGATCGCGCAGCCGCACCGGCTCGCCGAACGCGGCTGGTGAGGCGTACCTCCGCCTCCGCTCCGGTCGTGCGCGGACATTCGACGGACTCCGTCCGGTAGCGCTGATCGGGGCCGCGGCACCTGCCGCACTTGCCTTTTCGTCACGCCCGGTCCCAGGCTGCAGCCTGGGACCGGGCGTTTTGGTTCGCGCGTCTTTGGACTCTTCGGCCCGCCACAACGCGATCTCAGAGTTCCCACAGAGCCGCTGAGTAGGTTTCGATGCACGGCGAACTGCACGGGTCGCCGGTGACGTCGTCCGATTCGAACGCAAAGGACCTGAGTTGAAGCTTCGCAAGACCGGAAGAGTCGCGATCGCAGGCCTGGCCGTCGCGGCCGCGCTGAGCATGACGGCGTGCGGCAGCGACGACAAGAGCGAGGATGCCAAGCCGGTCCGCACCACCACCAGCGCCAAGGCCAGTGCCGCGGCGAACGTGCCGCCGGTGCCGAGCGTGGAGCAGTTGAACACGCAACTGCAGCGGGCGCTCGATCCGGCGGTGCCGAACCAAGAGAAGCTGGCGATGATTCAGGGCGCCGAGGCCGATCCCGAGCTGCCGGGCCGGCTCGCGGAGGCCTACGGGCAGACCGGTGCGAGTGTCGTGGTGACCGAGGTGACCGCCTTCGGCGACACCATCAACGCCAAGGCCAAGATCGTGCTCAACGGTCAGGAGAACATCGCGGACGTGCCGTTCGTCGCCGAGAACGGCACCTGGAAGGTCCAGAAGGCGTGGGCTTGCGGAATGCTGACCAACCTCGGTCAGCAGTCGGCCGCCTGCGCCTGACAGCGCTGATCCGCCCGAGCGCGGATCGTGCCGCACACGTCTCGGCGGACGAGTGGCACACAAGGTCGGGGGTGGCGGAAGCTCCGCTACCGCTGTGTGTGCCACTCGTCGAACATCGCCGAATCCCCAGTCCGCCAACGACACCCGGTCGCGTCTCGCGGCCGGGTGTTCGCTTTCCGTCCCGGCGCGGCGCGGGAATCCAGCCGTCTCGCCATGCGGCGCAACGAGTTCTGCGGACCACCCAGGTCAGGTGCGGCTCAGTGCGGGGCGGTCGGGATGGTCCCAGCGCGCCGAAAACGTGGGGATCTCGGGATTCTCGCGGTCGTAGCGCAGCAGGGCCGGGATGGTCCAGTGCTCGTCCGGCGGCGTCCGGCGGCGCAGCGCCGCTTCGCTGAGGTCGAGGCGCACCGTCAGGTCGAAGGCGAGATCGCGGCCGAGGAGCATGGGTCCGGCGAGGAACAGCACCAGATCGGCGGGGGCGGCGCGGACGGCGGTGCGGGCCGACCGGTCGGCGGCCTCGTCCCACAGCGCGGGCAGCCAGCGGCCGTGCTCGCGCAACGCGCCGACGACCTCGCGGCGGACCGCGTCGTAGTCGAACCACGCTGTGCGGTAGGAGTATTCGTCCTCGCGTCCGAACTCCATGCGCAGCGAGGCGGGACGCACGTAGTCGTGCAGGGAGACCACCTCGGCGGACCGGCCCGTTCCGCGCAGTCGTTCGGCGGCGCGCCGCGCGAACGCGACGGGCTGTGCGGCGTCGGCCGCGTCGACGGCGATCAGACGGCGGCCGGGCAGCGCCCCGACCCGGTCGACGAGCAGGTCGGCGAGGCCGTCCTGGGTGATCGGCACGAACTGCGGCACCGCTCCATCACAGCAGACCCGCCGCGGGGATGCTCCGCGCCCTCCGCGCGGCCACGATCGCCCGCGCGGAGGTCGCCGCGGCGAAGGCGCTCGGTGGTGTGACCGGCGCGACATCCCCGGCGCCGCCCGCGAATTCCGGGCGTCCGCTCGCGAATTCCGGGCGTCCGCTCGCGCGACTGGACCGGTGGCCGAACGGGGGGAATCGGACGCCCCGGGTTAACCTCAGCGCATGGCGACAATCGAAGAGGCATTGGAGATCGAACGCCTGGAGCGGGACATCTTCCGTGGCGCGTCCACGAAGACCCAGCTGGCACGCACCTTCGGCGGTCAGGTCGCCGGGCAGGCCCTGGTATCGGCCGTGCGCACGGTGGAGCCGCGGTTCCAGGTGCATTCGCTGCACGGGTACTTCCTGCGTCCGGGCAATCCGCAGGAACCCACCGTGTACCTGGTGGAGCGGATCCGCGACGGCCGGTCCTTCTGCACCCGCCGGGTCACCGGCGTGCAGGACGGCGCGGCGATCTTCACCATGTCGGCTTCGTTCCACGTCGGCGACGAGGGCCCGGAGCACCAGGACGTGATGCCCGAGGTGGCGGGGCCGGAGAACCTGCCCGACGCGCAGACCTCGATGAGCCCGGAACGGCTGTGGGCGATGCGCGAATGGGAGCACTGGGACATCCGCACCGTGCCGCCGGAGTCGGTGTCGCGCCGCGACGGCGTGGTCTCCCAGCAGCAGGTGTGGTTCCGCTACCGGCACCCGCTGCCCGACGACCCGCTGTTCCACGTGTGCACGCTCGCCTACATGAGCGATATGACGCTGCTCGGCTCCTCCAAGGTCACCCACCCCGACGAGCCGACCCAGGACGCGTCGCTGGATCACGCGATGTGGTTCCTGCGCCCGTTCCGCGCCGACGACTGGCTGCTCTACGACCAGGCCTCGCCCTCGGCCGGTTTCGGTCGCGCGCTCACCGGAGGCAGGATCTTCAACCGCGAGGGCACACTGGTCGCCGCGGTCGTCCAGGAGGGACTGATCCGTACCCCGCGGACGTGAGGGCAGGCGACGGCGACCGTGAGCGCGCCCACAGCGGCCGGGCTCGTAAGCTCGGCGACGTGAACGCATCATCGGTCGCCGCACCCGCAACGGAGGCGCGGCAGACGTCGTCTCGGCCCACCATCGGCGTTCTTGCTCTGCAAGGCGATGTGCGCGAACACGTCTCGGCGCTCGAGCACTGCGGCGCGCAACCGGTGCTGGTGCGGCGGGCCTCCGAGCTGGCCGCCGTGGACGGGCTGGTGCTGCCCGGCGGCGAGTCGACCGCGATCAGCAAGCTGCTGGAGGCCTTCGAGCTGCTCGAACCGCTGCGCGCGCGGCTGCGCGAAGGCATGCCCGCCTTCGGTTCCTGCGCGGGCATGATCCTGCTCGCCTCGGAGGTGCTCGACACCCGTCCGGACGCGCAGCATCTGTCCGGCATCGATATGACGGTGCGCCGCAACGCCTTCGGACGCCAGGTCGACTCCTTCGAGACCGACCTGGACTTCGCGGGCCTGGACGACGGCCCGGTGCGCGCGGTGTTCATTCGCGCGCCGTGGGTCGAGCGGGCGGGTGAGGGCGTCGAGGTGCTGGCGACGGTGCCCTCCGGTCCGTTCGCCGGTCGCATCGTCGCGGTGCGCCAGGGCAAGGTGCTCGCCACCTCCTTCCACCCCGAGGTGACCGGTGACCTGCGGGTGCACCGCATGTTCGTCGAGTTGGTCCGCGCTGCGTAGTTCGCGCGGGCAGCGCGGGCGAAACGGGTAACCGAGTACTCGCGTTTCGGCGCGACGGGCGGTGAATCATCGCTTCCATCCGGGCGATCCCGACCGACCCGGACGTGGTGGCGACACCACCCGACGAACGAAGCGCGAACATGACCGAAGTCATCCCCGCACCCAGTGCGGGCAAGCAACAACCGGTGCCCGCAGAGGCCCGGATCTGCAATCTGGTCCCGTCCCGCGACACCGAGCGGGATTGGACGTTCGCCGACGCCGTGGCCGTCGGCGCGCTGGGCGCCGTCGGCGCGCTGCCGTCCTCGGTGGACCTGCGCCGCGACTGGTGGACCATCGGCGATCAGGAGGACACCGGGTCCTGCGTCGGCTGGGCAACCGGCGACGGACTGATGCGCTACCACATGGTGACCGCGACCAAACTGAGCAGCGACCGCCGCGTCTCGCCGCGGTTCGTGTGGATGGCCTCCAAGGAGACCGACGCCTTCTTCCAGCGGCCGGAGACCTTCATCGAGGGCGCGGGCACCGAGCTGAAGGCGGCCGTCGAGGTCTGCAAGAAGTACGGCGCGGTCGAGGAGTCGTGGCTGCCGTTCCACATCCAGACCAAGATGTACCGCGGCCAGGAGAACACCTTCTGGGCGCATGCGGCCACGCTGCGCATCGCCTCGTATTTCAACGTCGGCAAGAACCTCAAGCAATGGCGGACTGTGCTGGCCGACGGTCGCCCGATCCTCGCCGGGTTCATGGTCGACGACACCTGGGACAGCGCCACCGACAACGGCGGCTTCCTGGAGGAATTCGCGCCGGGCACCGAACGCGGCGGGCACGCCGTGGCCATTGTGGGCTACCTGCCCAGCGGGCACTTCATCGTCCGCAACAGCTGGGGCACCGCCTGGGGCGACAAGGGCTTCGCCTACGCGTCGCCGAAATACATCGAGGGCGCCTTCTTCCCCGAGGCGTACGTGGTCTCGCTCTGAGTTCTGGGCGCGCCGGGCGGGACGGGCGAGTCCTGCCCCGGTCGCACGAGGGAATGGGGGCCGAAGCCGTGCCGACGGCGTCTACTAGGCTGGTGGAGTTGTCCGTAAACCGACCCGAAGGAAGTAGGGAATGAGCGGCCACTCCAAATGGGCCACCACCAAGCACAAGAAGGCCGCGATCGACGCGAAGCGGGGCAAGCTCTTCGCGAAGCTGATCAAGAACATCGAGGTGGCGGCCCGCACGGGTGGCGGTGATCCGGACGGCAACCCGACGCTGTACGACGCCATTCAGAAGGCCAAGAAGTCGTCGGTCCCCAACGACAACATCGAGCGTGCCCGCAAGCGCGGCGGCGGCGAAGAGGCCGGCGGCGCCGACTGGCAGACCATCATGTACGAGGGCTACGGTCCCAACGGCGTCGCGGTGCTCGTCGAGTGCCTCACCGACAACCGCAACCGCGCCGCGGGCGAGGTGCGCGTCGCGATGACCCGCAACGGCGGCAACATGGCCGATCCGGGCTCGGTGGCCTACCTGTTCCATCGCAAGGGCGTCATCACCCTGGAGAAGAACGGTCTGTCCGAGGACGACGTGCTGATGGCCGTGCTGGACGCGGGCGCCGAGGAGGTCAACGACCTCGGCGAGTCGTTCGAGGTCATCAGCGATCCGAGCGATCTGATCGACGTGCGCAAGGCGCTGCAGGCGGCCGGGATCGACTACGACTCCGCCGAGTCCGGCTTCCAGCCCTCGGTGTCGGTCGCGGTCGACGCCGACGGGGCGCGCAAGGTGTTCAAGCTGGTCGACGCGCTCGAAGACAGCGACGACGTGCAGAACGTCTACACCAACGTGGACATCTCCGACGAGGTCCTCGCGCAGCTGGACGACTGATCCGTCACGACGACGAGCCCCGGCCGGGAACGCGGCCGGGGCTCGCCCGTTTCCGGGGTCGGCCGACCTGCTCGCGGTTGTACTCGGCCATCGACGGAATTCGGCAGACGGTATCGGCGCATCACTCGATCGGGCGCGTCGGGTCGTCCACACCGGCGCGCCGGATGCGACCGCGCGGTACCCACGGGCGACCGATCGGGATCGCCACGCGGGGCACCCCGGGGCTATTCGGCCACTTTCGTGCGGTCACACCATTCGTAGACGGTCAGGGGACCCGACTCGGTGTCGGCCTGCCGCTGGGTGACCTTGAAGTGTTCGTAACCGCCCTTGAAGGGGATTTTGAGCTCGATCCCCGGCGGGGTGATGGGAACGATCCGCTCCGGCAAGTCCGCGGGCCCGCCTTCGAGGATGGCTTTCGCACCGTTGCTCATCAACCGATGGTAGTTCCGGGAACGCCGCGGCCTCGGTATTTTCGCGGGACCGCACGGCGCGGGAGAATCATCGCATGGTCTCCCTCGAGTTCGTGCGCGGCGACATCACCGAGCAGACGGTCGACGCGGTGGTGAACGCGGCCAACTCCTCGTTGCTCGGCGGTGGCGGCGTCGACGGCGCCATTCATCGCAAGGGCGGTCCCGAGATCCTGGCCGCGTGTCGCGACCTGCGCGCGTCGCGCTACGGCAGGGGCCTGCCCACCGGCAAGGCGGTGGCCACGACCGCGGGCCGGTTGCCCGCCCGGTGGGTCGTGCACACGGTCGGCCCGGTCTGGTCGGCGGGTGAGGATCGTTCCGAGCTGCTGGCCTCCTGCTACCGCGAATCCCTGCGCGTCGCCGATGAACTCGGGGCCCGCACCGTCGCCTTCCCCGCCATCTCCACGGGCATCTACGGCTGGCCGATCGAGGACGGCGCCCGCATCGCGGTCGAGACCGTGCGCGCGGCCGAGACCGCGGTGTGGACCGTGCGCTTCGTGCTCTTCGACGAACGCGCCTACACGGCGTTCGCCGCGCAGGCCTAGGCGGTTCTCCACCTTCGCTCCGGCCGTGCGCGGGCTGGAGACGGGCTGCGCCCAGCAGCGCTTGTCAGCCGCCTCGCTCCGGCTGTCGGGGCTCTCGGCGGACGGGTCGGCAGCGCCCGCGGTGTGTCCCTGGCACTGGCTCCCGCTGTGCCCGGGCTGCTGGGCAGACGGCGCCCGCAGCGTCGTCCACGGGGTCACGAATCGTGTCGCTGGTGACCGGGAGCGCCGCGCTCCGTTAGACTCTCGAACAGTTGTTCGTGTCTGGGAGAGGGGAATTCGTGCGGGTGATGGGCGTCGACCCCGGGCTCACCCGGTGCGGCCTCAGCATCGTGGAGGGTGGGCTCGGCCGCAAAGTCACCGCGCTCGACGTCGATGTGGTGCGCACCCCCGCGGACATGGATCTGGCGCAGCGGCTGATGCGCGTCGCCGACGCTGCCGAGCACTGGATGGACACCCACCGGCCCGCCGCAGTCGCGATCGAGCGGGTGTTCGCCCAGCACAACGTGCGCACCGCCATGGGCACCGCCCAGGCGGGCGGCGTGATCGCGCTGGCCGCGGCGCGGCGCGGAATCCCGGTGGCCTTCCACACGCCGAGCGAGGTGAAGGCCGCGGTCACCGGCAACGGCACCGCCGACAAGGCGCAGGTGACCGCGATGGTCACCCGCATCCTCGGGCTGCGGGTGGCGCCCAAACCGGCGGACGCGGCTGATGCGCTGGCATTGGCGATCTGTCATTGTTGGCGGGCGCCGCTGCTGGAGCGGATGGCCGAGGCCGAGGCCAAGGCGGCCGAGGCACGGCGGCGCTACACCGAACGGCTGGCGGAACAACGGAAGGCGGTGCGCGGGTGATCGCGTCGGTACGCGGCGAGGTGCTGGAGATCGCACTCGATCACACGGTGGTCGAGGCGGCGGGCGTCGGCTACCGGCTCAACGCGACCCCCTCGACGCTGGCCGCGCTGACCCGCGGCGAGGAAACGCGCCTCTACACGGCGATGATCGTGCGCGAGGACTCGATGACGCTGTACGGCTTCGCCGACACCGAGGCGCGCGACCTGTTCGGCCTGCTGCAGACGGTCTCCGGCGTCGGGCCGCGCCTGGCCATGGCCGTGCTCGCAGTGCTCGAGCCGGAGGCGCTGCGCAAGGCGCTGGCCGAGAGCAATGTCGCGGCGCTGACCAGGGTACCCGGCATCGGCAAGCGCGGCGCCGAGCGCATGGTGGTGGAACTGCGCGACAAGGTGAACCTCGTCCCGGTGCAGGCGGGCCCGCCGGGCAGCGCTCCCGCTCCGGTGCTCACCCCCGTGCGCGAGCAGGTCGTCGAGGCGCTGACCGGGCTGGGTTTCCCGGCCAAACAGGCCGAACAGGCGGTCGACACCGTGCTGGCCGACCAGCCCGCCGCGGGCACCTCCACCGCACTGCGCGCCGCGCTCTCGCTGCTCGGCAAGAACCGATAGGCCACGATGGACCACGACGACACCGGCGCGGCCGAATCCCCGGTCAGCGCAAGCTATCTGAAGTCCGACGGTGAGATCGAGGCGAGCCTGCGCCCGAAGTCGCTCGACGACTTCATCGGCCAGCCCCGGGTCCGCGAACAGCTCGCCCTGGTGCTGCGCGGCGCCAAGCAGCGCGGCGGTACCCCCGATCATGTGCTGCTTTCGGGCCCACCGGGGCTCGGCAAGACCAGCATGGCGATGATCATCGCCGGTGAACTCGGCACCGCGCTGCGCATCACCTCCGGTCCGGCGCTGGAGCGGGCGGGCGATCTGGCCGCCATGCTCAGCAACCTGGTCGAGGGCGACGTGCTGTTCATCGACGAGATCCACCGCATCGCCCGCCCCGCGGAGGAGATGCTCTATCTGGCCATGGAGGACTACCGCGTCGACGTGGTGGTCGGCAAGGGGCCGGGCGCGACCTCCATCCCGCTCGACATCGCCCCCTTCACCCTGGTCGGGGCCACCACCCGCTCCGGCGCGCTGACCGGCCCGCTGCGCGACCGCTTCGGCTTCACCGGTCACATGGACTTCTACGAGCCCGACGAGCTGCTGCTGATCCTTCAGCGCTCGGCGCACATCCTCGGCGTCGGCATCGAGACCGACGCGGCCGCCGAGATCGCGGGCCGGTCGCGCGGCACGCCGCGCATCGCGAACCGGTTGCTGCGCCGGGTCCGCGACTACGCCGAAGTGCGCGCCGACGGACTGATCACCCGTCCCATCGCGCAGGCCGCGCTCGAGGTCTACGACGTGGACTCCCTCGGTCTCGACCGCCTGGACCGCGCGGTCCTCGGCGCACTGGTCCGCAGCTTCAACGGCGGCCCGGTGGGCGTCTCGACCCTCGCGGTCGCGGTGGGGGAGGAGGCCGCCACCGTCGAGGAGGTCTGCGAACCGTTCCTGGTGCGCGCGGGCATGGTGGCGCGGACGCCGCGCGGGCGCGTGGCGACGGCCGCGGCCTGGGAGCACCTGGGCCTGGTGCCGCCGCCCGACCTGGTGTTCGGCTCGATCGAAGTCCGTGGCAGAGAACCGCATCCGACCCTGGACCTTTTCGACTGATCGGCGGGGGCGAACATCAGGTGAACGCCTTGTCTCGCCGATGCCGGGATCCGCGCGATCGGCGGGCTCGGACCCGCACCGATAGAGTCGGGACATGACGGTGGTTCAATCCGTGCTCGACCACATCCCCGAGCCGTATCGCAGCAAGGCGATCGAGCACCGGGAACTGCTCAAGTTCGCGACGGTCGGCGCCATCACGTGGTTCATCGACACGGGCGTCGTCTACGCCACCAAACTGACGGTGCTCGGCGAGAAGCCGCTCACCGCCCGCCTGCTCGGCGTGCTGATCGCCACCATCGCGTCCTACATCCTCAACCGCGAGTGGTCGTTTCGCACCAGGGGCGGGCGTCAGCGCCACCACGAGGCCGCGCTGTTCTTCGCGGTGAGCGCGCTCGGCATCGGCGTCACGATGATCCCGCAGGCGATCTCGCTGTACGTGCTGGATCTGCGGGTGCCGCACGTGGGACCGGTGACCCAGGCGGTGGCCAACTTCATCACCGGTCAGATCCTCGGCGTGCTGCTCGCCATGGCCTTCCGCTTCTGGGCGCTGCGCCGCTTCGTCTTCCCCGACGACCTGCGCGAGGCCGAATTGCACAGCATCCAGGGCTGATTCGACCGTCGGCGTCCGTCAGTGGCGCGCTTTCTCGAGCGCGGTGACCACCAGATCGAGGAACGCGTCGACCTCGTCGCGCTGGTATCCGCGGCTGCCGAGGCGCGCCTCGGTGAAGCGGACCGCGCGCACGTCGCCGACCGTGAGACAGCCGGGCCCGCCGTGCGCGAGGGAGGCCGCCACCAGGTCGAGGAAGGCGTCCACCTCCTCCTCGTGGTAGCCGCGGCGGCCGACGGGAGACTGAGTGAACCGCATGCGGTGCACGTCGTCGGGAGTGAGCAGGGGAGCGGGACCGGGTCCGGTGCCGCCCGCGGGCACCGGCCGCGTGCCGTTCTGGCGGTGTTCGAGCTCGGCGCGCACCCGGTCCAGGAATTCGTCCACCTGATCGGCCTGGTAGCCGCGCCCGCCGAAACGGGGCGTGCCGAAGACGACGTGGCGGATGTCGTCGGCGGTGAGTGCGCCCTGACCGTCGAGGGTGGCGGCGACCAATTCCATGAACGCGTCGACCTCGTCGGCGTGATAGCCGCGATGGCCGACCGACGGCATGGCGAAATGGATTCGGCTCACGTCCTCGGGGGTCATCATCCGCGACATTGTGTCAGGGTCACCGACCGGATCCGGCCGAATGCCGGTATTTCGAACTGTACGGTCTCGTCCGAACCCGTCTCTTCCAAACACGAACGCCCCCATGCGAACCACTGCCTGCTTGTGCACCCACACTGTAGTCGCCGGGAGCGTTTCGCACGGGTGGTCGTCAGTCCTTGCGCACGCCGTCGATGAGCAGCCGCCGGACCGCCTGGTTCAGGCCGCGGATGGCCGCTTCGTCCGGGTCGCGCATGCCGTGGATGACGCCGGCGAGCAGCATGCCCGTCACCGCGCGCGCGGTGTTGGCGGTGTCCAGGTCGGCGCGCAGGTAACCCCGCTCGACGCCGTGTTCCAGGTAGCCCGCGGTGAGCGCGTCCGCCGTGTCGAGCAGGCCGTAGAGCCGGGCGGTGAGCTCGTCGTCGATCCCGGTGGCGTGGAACAGCAGCAGCTGCGGGATGCGCCGCTCCTCGAGCAGGATGCGCGACAGCGCCGTGCCGATGCGCTCGAGCTGGGCGCGGTACTCGTCCAGTGAGCCCGCCGCGTCCGGTGCGTTCTGGGTGCCCAGCGCGTCGATGATGCGGGCGGACAGGTCGTCGATGACGTGATCGATGATGTCGCGCTTGTTGGCGAAGTATCGGTAGAAGGTGCCGTGGCCGATACCGAGCTCGCTGGCGATGTCGGCGATGCCGGTGGCGTGATAGCCCTTCTCGGCGAAGCAGACGAACGCCGTGTCGATGATCTCCTGCCGCAATTCGGCCTTGCGTCGCTGCAGCGCGTTTCCGGCCGCCGACCGGGGCGCACGGGTGGATGGCTTCGTCACCCTGGCAATGATACTGTCGTCACAAACGGAATGATGTGTCATTCCGTGACAACTGATTCACATCTTGGAGGTTCGACGTGGCGCCTCAATACGACGCCGTGGTGGTCGGTGCGGGATTCGGTGGCATGGGGGCGAGTATCGAGCTCGACCGGCTCGGCCTGAGCAATTACGTGATCCTGGAGCGCGAGAACGATCTCGGCGGCACCTGGCACGTCAACCGCTACCCCGGCCTCGCGGTCGACATCGCCTCGGTGACCTACTCGTATTCCTTCGAGCCCAACCCCTACTGGTCGCGGTTGTTCGCCCCAGGCAAGGAGCTGAAGAAGTACGCCGAGCACATCGCCGACAAGTACGGCCTGCGTCGCAGGATGCGCTTCGGCGTCGTGGTGGACGGCGCGCGCTGGGACGAGGAGCGGCAGCACTGGGTGGTCTCGATCGCGGGCGGCGAAACCGTCACCAGCCGCTACCTGCTCACCGCCACGGGATTCCTCTCCCAGCCCTACACCCCGCCGTTCCCCGGCATCGAATCCTTCGCGGGCAAGATCATCCACACCACCGCGTGGGACGACGACTTCGATCTGACCGGTCGCCGCGCCGCGATCATCGGAACGGGCGCCACCGCCGTGCAGCTGGTGCCCGAGGTGGCCGAGAAGGCCGCCGCGCTCACCGTCTTCCAGCGCACCCCGATCTGGGTCGTGCCCAAAATCGACGCGCCGATCCCGGCGCCGGTGCAGAAACTGTTCGCCAGGGTGCCCGCTACCCAGAAGGCCGCGCGCCTGGTCAACACCTCGATGCTGGAGGCGCTGATGGTGGTCGGCGTGCTGCACTTCAAGCAGGCCAAGGCGATGAACAAGGGCGCGGGACTGCTCGCCAAGGCACACCTGCGCGCACAGGTGCGCGACAAGCGGACCCGCGAGCAGCTCACCCCGCACTACGACTTCGGCTGCAAGCGCCCCACCTTCTCCAACCACTACTTCAAGACCTTCAACCAGCCGCACGTGCGGCTCGAGACGAACTCGATCGACCACGTCGAGGCCGACGGCATCGTCACCGCCGACGGGCACAAGACCGAGATCGACACGCTGATCCTCGCCACCGGCTTCAACCTGTGGGACGTGAACTTCCCGGCCGTGGAGATCATCGGCCGTGACGGGGTAAACCTCGGAAAGTTCTGGCGGGACAACCGTTTCCAGGCCTACGAGGGCATCACGGTGCCGAAGTTCCCGAACTTCGTGAGCCTCAACAGCCCGTACTCCTACAGCGGTCTGTCCTACTTCACCACCATCGAGGCGCAGATGAAGCACATGGGCAGGCTGTTCGGCGAGCTGTTCCGCCGTGGTGAGACCACCTTCGAGGTGACCGAGGCGGCCAACGCCCGCTTCCTCGACACCGTCACCGACAAGCTCGGGGCCTCGGTGTTCTACGGCGGTGATTGCTCGACGGCCCGCAGCTACTACTTCAATCAGCACGGCGAGGCCGCGCTGCTGCGTCCGAACAGCACCGTCAGCACGCATCGCAAGGCGGTGAGCTTCCCGCTCGACGACTACGTCTACGGCGCGTCCGCCTGATCCGATCCCACCGCCCCGTGACCGGGAACAACCTGGTCGCGGGGCCTTTTTTCGGCCGGATGGCGCCCTCGGCCCGCCGCGCGAACCGCGGTTCGGGACGCCCGCGGACGTGCCGTACGCCGCACGAGTCGGCGCGAGTGGCGCACGTCAAGGGTGTGCGGGTGTGGCAGTGCCGACAACAGCTGGCAGACTGTGGTGGTACTTGTCCATCCCACCCACAAGACAGGGACTGACTTCGACGATGGATTTTCTGTTTCCGCTGCTACTGGTAGCCCTGCTCGTGCCGATGTTCCTCGGTATCCGCCGCCAGAAGCGGGAGGCCGAGAAGGTCACGGCCATGCAGGAGGACCTGAAGATCGGCGACGCGGTAGTCACCACGTCGGGTCTGTGGGGCACCGTTGTCGACCTCGACGACGACACCGTCGACCTCGAGATCGCGGAGGATGTCGTGACCACCTGGTTGCGGCAGGCGATTCGTGAGGTCCGTACCGTCGACGAGGCGACCGCCGACGAGACCGGTACCGACGAGACCCCGGCGGTACCCGCCGAGGAATCGCCCGAGCAGACCGAGACCCGGCTGACCAAGGACTGACGTCGGCTGCGCCACGCCCGCGCGCCGGACGCCCGTGCGTTCGGCAGCACACGCGTGTGCGCGCCTGATCCACCCTCGACTTCCCGCCTAGGAGATACGAACTGTGCCACCTTCCCAGGGATCGGCGCATCCGCTCAGGTTGCTCGGCGTATACGCCGCGCTGCTTGCCGTGATCTATGCGTTGGTGTTCTTCACCGGTGACAAGGCCCCGACCCCCAAGCTCGGCATCGATCTGCAGGGCGGCACACGGGTCACGCTGACCGCTCGCACGCCGGACGGCAGCAAGCCGAGCCAGGACAGCCTGCACAAGGCGCAGGAGATCATCGAGAACCGCGTCAACGGTCTCGGCGTCTCCGGCTCCGAGGTGGCCATCGAGGGCGACAACATCGTGATCACGGTGCCGGGCGACGACGGCCAGCAGGCGCGTGCGCTCGCCACCACCGCCAAGCTCTACATCCGTCCGGTCCTGCAGGCCGTGCCCAAGGGCGCGACCACGCCGCAGGCGCCGCCCGCGCAGCTGCCCGCGCCGGATGCCGGACAGCCCGCCCCCGCGCCTGCTCCGGCCGAGGCTCCCGTGCCGGAAGCGCCCGCACCGGCAGCTCCCGCACTGGAAGCGCCCGTCGAAGAGGCGCCCGCGCCGCAGCAGCGGGTCTTCCCCGCGCAGGCGCCGACCCAGCCCGCGGACCCGAATCAGACTCCGCAGGAAGAGGCGCAGGGCGAGATCGCGGCGGCCAAGGCGACCAGGCAGAGCACCGACCCGGCCACTCAGCAGGCCGCGATGCTCGCGCTGGACTGCACCAAGCCGGACCCGCTCGCGGGCAACGACGACCCGAGCCTGCCGCTGGTCGCCTGCTCGCAGGACGGCACCGAGGTCTTCCTGCTGGACAAGAGCCGCATCGACGGCCAGGAGATCGACAACGCGATCGCCAATCTCGATCAGCAGCAGTCGCGCTGGGTGGTCGACCTGAAGTTCAAGTCGACCGGTAGCGACGCGTGGGCCGACCTGACCCGCGAGTACCTGTACAAGCGCGTCGCGTTCACCCTCGACTCCAAGGTGTTCAGCGCGCCGCAGGTGCAGGCGGGTCCGCAGCTCGGCGGCACCACCCAGATCTCCGGCTCCTTCACCGCCAAGTCCGCCAAGGAACTGGCGAACACGCTGAAGTACGGTTCGCTGCCGCTGTCGTTCCAGACCTCCGAGGCCGAGACCGTCTCGGCGACCCTCGGCCTCTCCTCGCTGCGCGCGGGCCTGCTCGCGGGCGCGGTGGGCCTGGTCGTGGTGCTGCTGTACTGCCTCGCCTACTACCGCATGCTCGGCTTCCTGACGGGTCTGTCGCTGATCGCGTCCGGTTTCGCCGTGTACGGGATCATGGTGCTGCTCGGGCGGTGGATCGGCTTCACCCTCGACTTGGCGGGCATCGCCGGTCTGATCATCGGTATCGGCATGACCGCCGACTCGTTCGTCGTGTTCTTCGAACGCATCAAGGACGAGATACGCGAGGGCCGCAGCTTCCGTTCGGCCGTGCCGCGCGGCTGGCAGCGGGCCCGCCGCACGATTCTGTCCGGTAACGCGGTGAGCTTCATCGCCGCCGCGGTGCTCTACTGGCTCGCGGCCGGACAGGTCAAGGGCTTCGCGTTCACGCTCGGCCTGACCACCGTCCTCGACGTGGTGGTCGTGTTCCTGGTCACCGCGCCGCTGGTGCTGCTGGCCTCGCGGAGCGCGTTCTGGTCGAAACCGTCGGTCAACGGGCTCGGCGCGATCCAAGAGGTCGCGCGCGAGCGCCGGGCCGCTGAAGCCGCAGTCGCAGAAGGCGTGAGGACGCGATGACCAACAGCCAGACCAGCCCCTCGCTGCGCAAGGACGCCGAGCGGCCGTTCGACTCTTTCGTCCCCGGACCGAACGTGCCCAAGCACGGCTTCTTCAACCGGCTCTACACCGGAACCGGCGCGATCGACGTCATCGGCCGCAGGCGGATGTGGTACGGCATCACCGCCGTCATCGTGCTGATCGCGCTGGCCAGCATCCTGTTCCGCGGGTTCAACTTCGGCATCGACTTCGAGGGCGGCTCGCGCGTCCAGTTCCCGGCGGGCGACGCCAGCACCTCCCAGGTGGAGCAGGTGTACCGCGACGCGATCGGCACGGACCCGGTCTCCGTGCAGACCGTCGGCACCGGGGCGAGCGCGACGATGCTGATCCGCTCCGAGGCGCTGGACGCCCGGCAGATCGACACGCTCAACTCCGCCTTGTTCGCCGAGTTCAAGCCCAAGGACAAGGACGGCAACCCGAGCCGCGCCGCGATCAGCACCTCGGACGTCAGCGAGACCTGGGGCAGCCAGATCACCGAGAAGGCTCTGCGGGCGCTCGCGGTGTTCCTGGTGATCGTCTCGATCTACATCGCCGTCCGCTTCGAACGCGACATGGCGATCGCCGCGCTGGCCGCGCTGGTCTTCGACGTCCTGGTCACCGCGGGCGTGTACTCGCTGATCGGTTTCGAGGTCACCCCGGCGACCGTCATCGGCATCCTGACGATTCTGGGCTTCTCGCTCTACGACTCGGTCGTGGTGTTCGACAAGGTCGAGGAGAACACCAGGGGCATCCTGCATCTGAGCCGCCGCACCTACGGCGAACAGGCCAACCTCGCGATCAACCAGACGCTGATGCGGTCGATCAACACCGCGCTCATCGGCATCCTGCCCATCGTGGGCCTGATGGTGATCGCGGTGTGGATGCTCGGCGTCGGCACGCTGAAGGACCTGGCGCTGGTGCAGCTGGTCGGCCTGCTGGTCGGCACCTACTCGTCGATCTTCTTCGCCACCCCGCTGCTGGTCTCGATCAAGGAGCGCTGGGGCCCGGTGGCGGCGCACACCAAGAAGGTGCAGTCCAAGCGCTCCGGCATCGCCGCGGCGCGGGCAGGCGCGGCGGCCGAGCAGCGCGCGGTCGCCGCGAGCGGTCGGCAGGAACTGGCCGACGCCCCGGCGCGGCGCTACCGGGAGAGCGACCAGTCCCCGCGGCCGGGAGCCCGGCCGTCCGGAAAGCGGAACAAGAAGAGGCACTGACAACCGACGGTAGGGGGTTTCGTTCCATGCGACAGCCACGCAGCGTTGCGGTGCGTCTGATGGGAGCGGTCGCCGTGGGCGCCCTGGCCGCCGGATCGGTGGCCGGGTGCTCCGGGCAGAACCAGGTGCCCTCCATCGGCTACGCCGTCGATGCCGTGATCGCCAGCTACAACGGCGGCAGCACGCTCGGCGCGAGCAGCGGCTCGGCGGCGGTGTTCCAGCGGGTGCTCACCGGGTTCTTCTACACCGGACCCGACGGGCAGCAGGTCGCCGACACCGATTTCGGCACCGCCAAGGAGGTGCCGGGCGAGTCCCAGACCATCCAGTACCGGCTGAACCCCGACGGCGTGTACTCCGACGGGGTGCCCACCTCCTGCGACGATCTGGTGCTGACCTGGGCCGCGCACAGCGGGCGATTCACCAAACCCGGTCCGGGCGGCGTCGTTCCGCTCTTCGACGCCGCCGACACCGCGGGCTATTCGGATATCGAGCGGGTCGACTGCCAGCCGGGATCCAAGGACGCCACCGTGGTGTTCCGTCCGGACCGGCGGTTCCTCTCGTGGCGCGACCTGTTCACCGCGGGCGAGGTGATGCCCGCGCACGTCGCCGCGCGGGCGGCCAACGTGCCGAATGTGGTGTCGGCCTTGCAATCCGGTGATCCCGGCGCCGTGCAGCGGCTGGCCGATTTCTGGAACACCGGCTGGACCATCGGTTCCGACAGCCTCGACCTCTCGCGGTTCCCGTCCTCGGGCCCGTACCGGATCGAATCCTTCAGCCAGAAGGACGGTCTGGTGTTGATCGCCAACGAACGCTGGTGGGGCAACAAGGCCGAGACCGGACGCATCGTGGTGTTCGACAAGACCGCCGATCTGAAGGCCAAGGTCTCCGACAACGCCGTGAGCGTGGTCGACGTCGGCGCGAACTCGGTGAAAGACCTCGATCTGGGCGGCTTCTCGTCGAAGACGGTGCCAGGCCGCGGCGCCGAGCAACTGGTGCTCGCCACCGGGGGCGTGTTCGGTTCGGTGGACGCGCGCCGCGCCTTCGCGCTGTGCGTGCCGCGCCAGGCGCTGTTCGACACGCTGGGCAAGGCCGCCGACGTGCCGGGCACCGGCCTCGGCGCCGGGCCGCTGAACTCCCGTATCACGCAGCAGGATTCGCTGTACTACGCCGCGACGACCGGCGCTGCCGAACGGTATCGCGGCACCGACATTCCCGCGGCCACCGCCACGCTCGCCGGCGCGCGCGCGGCGAATCCGACGATCCGTATCGGTTACCTCGCGCCCGACGAGCGGCGCGCGAAGACCGTGCAGATGATCGCCGAGGCGTGCCGGTCGGCCGGCATCACCGTGGTGGACGCGGGCGCGCCCGACTTCCGCCCCACCCAGCTCGGCGAGGGGCGCGTCGACGCCGTCCTGGCGAGCACGGCGGCGGCGCCCGGCCCGTCCGGTTCGCTGACCGGAGTGGCGGCGACCAGCGCATTGCGCACCGGCAACGGTCTCGATTTCGGGCGATTCGGAAACGGCCGCTACGATGCGATCACCGATCAGCTTGCGGCCGACGACAACTCGGCCGCGCAGCTGGGTCTGCTGACCGAGGCCGAGAACCTGTTGTGGTCGGAGATGCCGAGCATTCCATTGTTCGCCACTCCGCGCACGATCGCCTTCGGCAACGGTCTGCACAACGGTGTGGCCGGTCCCACCCAGGGCGGTACCGGCTGGAACATGGACCGCTGGGTGTTGCGGCGGTGACAGGTGTATGTGGGTGAGTGATCATGGAGAGGTGTCGATGAGTAAGCACGCGGCGATCGAGTCCGACGAGATTGTCGCCGAGCGGACCGCCATGGCGGCCGAGCTGGTCGAACGCCTGACCCGCTGGCGCGACGATTTCCCGACCCCCGGTGTCCGCTTCGCCGACCTCACGCCTGTCTTCGCCGATCCCGAGGGCTTCCGCGCGGTGATCGACTGCCTCGCCGCCTGCGCGCCGGACGCCGACCTGGTCGCCGGGGTGGACGCCAGGGGCTTCCTGCTCGGCGCGGGCGTCGCCGCCACCCTCGGCACCGGCGTGCTCGCCGTCCGCAAGGCGGGCAAGCTGCCGCCGCCCGTGCTGAAGCGCGAGTACAGCCTCGAGTACGGCACCGCCGCCTTGGAAATCCCGGCCGACGGCGTCGACCTGAGGGGTCGCCGGGTGCTGCTGCTCGACGACGTACTCGCCACCGGCGGCACGCTGGCCGCTGCCGCGGACCTCTTCCTGTCGGCGGGCGCGGAGATCGTCTCGGCCGCGGTCGTGCTCGAGCTGAGCTTCCTGGAAGGCCGGAGCCGTCAGGGGGAGTACCCGCTGGCCTCCATCGTCCGTATCTGATTGTCCGGCGGCCGCTTCCGGTCGTTGACGTGGCATGTTTCGACGTGCCGAGCGGCCCGTAGGTCCCACATTCTCCGGTAGCGAATTGCTATCGTCTCGGTCGTTGTCGAGTGACCGGTGACGATGGAGAGGGCAGGGTGGCCAGGACACTGCAGCCGAGTGCGCTGTCGGGTTCGATGATCAGGTCTTTGGTGGGCGCGGTCGCGGTCGTGCTAGTGGTGACCGTCATCGGGATGTACCACCCGTCCCGCGAGCAGCCGCCGGATCTGACCGCTCTCACCGAGCAGTGGACCGCACTGCACGACGGCCCGCAGCCGTACTCCGACGTGAACATCCAGTGGGACGTTCCCATTCAGATGAGCGACGGCGTCGTCCTCAAGGCCAACGTCTACCGTCCCGCGCAGACCGGCGGCCCGGTGGAGACGCGGCCACTGCCGACGATCGTGAACCTGACCCCCTACACCAAGCTCATGACGAACCTGATCGATTCGGCGCTGGCAGTGCCTCGCATGCAGCAGCTCACGGTGGACCTGGCGCGGCGGGTCAACGTCTCGGGCACACCGATCACCGGATTCGCCGATCTGCTGCACGCGTTCGACGGCGGGACGGTGCAGACCGTGCTCGGCATCGATCGCAATCTCATCCGCAGCGGCTACAACCTCGTCGTGGTCGACGTCCGCGGCACCGGTTTCTCGCAGGGCGCCTGGGACACCCTCGGCGCCCGCGAACAGCTCGACACCCGCGAGGTGATCGACTGGGCCGCCACCCAACCCTGGTCCGACGGCAAGGTCGCGATGAGCGGCGGGTCCTACGCGGGCATCAACCAGTTGCGGGCCGCCGAGGACGCGCCCGCGCCGCTGAAGGCGATCTTCCCGGTGGAACCGGGCAGCGATCTGATGCGCGACGTGGTCGCGCCGGGCGGCGGCATCGGCACCACCTTCCTGCCGCTGTGGCTCAGCAACGTCAATCAGCTCAAGCTGATCCCCGACGTGTCCTCGATGCTCGAGGGCACGTTCGACTGGGCGTGGTTCCACGAGCGAATGTCGGACCCGACCACCAACTTCGATCTGCTCGCCCAGGCACTGCTGACGCCGTCGCTGGATCGCGTCCCACCGGCGCTGGCCGACGCGCTCGACGCCGACAGCCCGTTCCGGCAGGGCATCCTCGGCCATCCGGAGCGGGTGAACGTCCCGGCCTTCGTCTACGGCGGCTGGCACGACATCTTCGCCAACAGCGCCACCAACCTGTTCAACGCGATGCCACTGCCCGACAACCAGAAGAAGCTCGTCGTCGGCAACACTTATCACGCCAATCCCGGCGCGGGAACCGGTGTGCCCGGCGCCCCGGCCCGGCTGGACGTCTTGCAGCGCGCGTGGTTCGACAAGTGGCTCAAGGACATCGACAACGGCATCGACGGATACGGCCCGATCGTGATGTGGGAGCAGGGCGGCGGCTGGATCACCTTGGGAGGCTTTCCGCAGCCGGGTATCGTGCATCGCCGCGTCTACCTGTCGGCGCAGGCCAGCGGCGCCGCCGAGGACGTGGTGCACGACGGCTCACTGACGTCGACCAGCCCCGCCGGGGCGGACGTGCTCACCGTCGCGCCGGGTCTCACCACGATCTGCTCTCGCGACACCGCCCAGGCCTCGGCGGGCCTCACGTCGTTCCTGGACATGTGCACCAAGGACGCCAGGATCGCCGAACGCAACGCCCTCACCTTCACCAGCGCGGCCGTCGCCGAGCCGACCGTGATCTCTGGGCCGATCAACGTGCACCTCAACACGGTGCACGACGCCACCGACGGCTACTGGAGCGTCACCGTCAACGACGTCGCGCCCGACGGTACCTCGGTGGTCCTGTCCACCGGCCAGTTGACCGCCTCGATGCGGGCCGTCGACGAGGCCAAGAGCACCCGCTCGCCCTCCGGCGACTACACCGCGCCGTTCAACCCGATCACCCTGGACAGCATGCTCCAGGTGGTGCCCGGTGAACCGGTCGCGCTCGATATCGCCGTCATTCCCACCCAGGCGGTCCTGCAGCCGGGCCACCGGCTGCGGGTCGCCGTCTTCGCGGGCAACTCGCCGAAAGGACTCCCGTTCCGGCCGATGCTCAACAACACCGAGCTCAAGCCCCAGTATCTGAGCATCGATCCGAACGCGCCCAGCTTCGTCAACCTGCCCACCGATCGGCCGCTCTAGGCGTACCTCCGCCTTCGCTCCGGCCATGCGCGGTCTGTCGACGGATTCCGTCCGGCGGTGTCGATCGTGCGTACCTTCGGCCGTCGCTCCGGCTATGCGCGGGCTGAGGACGGACTGTGTCCGGCCGCGCCTGTTCGGCGAACCTCCTGCCCGCGCTCCGGCGGCGCGCCTCAGGCTGTCGCGCCGACCGCGGCGGGCGGCTGGGCGGTCCGCGCCCGGCGCATCAATCCGGGGTGGCGAAGCAGGCCGGGGCCGAGCTTCGCTGCCAGGAAGCTCAGTGCGAGCCAGGGGCGCAGGTGCGGATCGAGCCTGCGGATGCGGCCGTCCTCGGCGAGTTCGAGGACCATGGCCTCGGTCATCCGGAACGGTCCGACCTTCGCCTCGGCCAGCAGCACCCGGTGCGCGCCGTCGCCGAGCCGCGCGGTCCAGCGCAGTCCGGATATGCCGCGGTAGACCACCGTGAGCAGGACGCGCAGGTCGTCGTGTCCGCGGAAGACTAGGGCGCCCGAGATCGGCGAGTGCAGCTCGGCGTCCGGGGCGAGCGTCTCCATCAGCGCGTCGATATCGGCGGTCTCGGTCGCCGCACAGAACTGATCCACCACATCCGGCATGTCCACGCACCCTTCCGTTCGGTTGTCCGATAGCCAACGTAATCAAGTCACTTGTTTTTTGCAACGGACTAGAATGACGGGGTGGCCAAGGCTGACCTATCCGAGATCGTCTGCTCGATCGCCCGCACGCTCGACGCGGTGGGGGAGCGGTGGACCCCGCTGATCCTGCGCGACCTGTTCGTCGGGATGACGCGCTTCGAGGACCTCCGGCGCGATCTCGGCATCGCCTCGAACGTGCTCGCCGCCCGCCTGGAGACGCTGCGGGCGCACGGCATCGTCGAATCGCGGGTCTACCAGACGAATCCGGTGCGGCGGGAGTATCTGCTCACCGACAAGGGGCGCGATCTCTATCCCGTGCTGGCCACGCTGATCGCCTGGGGGGACAAGTGGAGCGCGGGACCGGAAGGGCCGCCGGTGATCTCCGTTCACCGCCCGTGCGGGCAGCATGCCTCGGGTGTGGTGGTGTGCGAGGAATGCGGCGAACCGCTCACGGCCGAGACGGTGAGCTGGCAGCCGGGCCCCGGTGCGCGGCGGGGCCAGGGGACGATGCTGGTGGGTGATTTCATCGGGGCCGCCGAGTGATTCGCCGATCGGGCGGGTGGCCCGCGGGGCGCCCGGCGTCGCGGGTGTGAGCGAAATTGCACTGGCACGATCGCCCGGTCTGTGTCTAACCTGGAACGGTCTTGTCCCCGTCGATCGGAGCATGTGTTGATTTCTTGAGGTTTCGCTTCCGGGCGGCCCGCTTACGCGCGCCGCGTTCCGTCGCAACCTCAGGGGTTCCGCATGACCTTTCTTTCTCTTTCCGATCTCACGTTCTCCTGGCCGGACGGCACTCCGGTGTTCGAAGGACTCGGCGCGGTGTTCCCGGCCGCGCACATCGGCGTGGTCGGCGTCAACGGCGCCGGGAAATCCACCCTGCTGCGCCTGATCGCGGGGGAGCTCGCGCCCGCCCGCGGATCGGTGGCGGTGACCGGACATCTCGGCTACCTCCGCCAGGATCTCGGGCTGGCGGACGGTCAGCGGGTCGACGCCGTGCTCGGCATCGACCGAGTGCGAAAGGCCCTGCACCGCATCGAATCCGGTGACGGCGACGAGCGCGACTTCGAGACCGTCGGCGCCGCTTGGGATGTCGAGGAGCGAGCCGTCGCACTGCTCGGCCGGCTGGGTCTGCACTACGTCGCGGATTCGGTCGAGGGGCTCGACCGTCGTCTGGACACCCTGTCCGGCGGCGAGACCGTGCTGCTCGGGCTGGTGGCCGAGTTGCTCGCCGAACCCGACGTGCTGTTGCTCGACGAGCCGACCAACAACCTGGATCACGTGGCGCGCGAACGCCTCTACGAGGTGATCGGGCAGTTCTCCGGGACGGTGATCACGGTCAGCCATGATCGTGAACTGCTCGAACGGATGACTGCGATCGCGGAGCTGCGCGCGGGCGAGCTGCGGCTTTTCGGCGGGAACTTCGGCGAGTACGAGCGCATCGTCGAGGCCGAACAACAGGCGGCGCGGTCGGCGGTGCGGGAGGCGCGCAACGACGTGCGAAGGCAGACACAGGAACTGGCCGAGACGCGGATCAAACTCGACCGCAGGCAGCGCTACGGCAAGAAACAGGCCGACAACATGCCGAAGATCCTGGCCGGAGCGCGCAAGCGCGCGGCGCAGGTGTCGGCGGGCAAGCTGCGCAACACCCACATCGAACGGTTGGACACCGCCAAGGAACAGCTCCAGCAGGCGGCGGAACTCGTCCGCGACGACAAGGAGATCCGCATCGACCTGCCCGGCACCCGGCTCTACCCGGGGCAGGAGGTGCTCGCGCTGGACGAGGTGACGCTGGCCTGCGGGCCGACGGTGACGCTGCGAATCTCGGGGCCGGAGCGGATCGCGCTGACCGGACGCAACGGGATCGGGAAATCGACGCTGCTGCGCCGGATCGCGGCGGCACCGCCTTCGGTGACGTGGCGGATGCTGCCGCAACGGCTCGACCTGTTCGACGAGAGTCGCTCGGTGTTCGAGAACGTGTCCGCCGCCGCGCCGCACGCGACGCCGTTGCAGGTCCGTTCCCGCTTGGCGCGCTTCCTGTTTCGCGGCGGCGACGCCGACGTCGCGGCGGGGGCGCTGTCGGGTGGTGAGCGATTGCGCGCCGCGCTCGCCATGCTGCTGCTGGCCGATCCCGCGCCGAGACTGTTGCTCCTCGACGAGCCGACCAACAACCTCGATCTGCCCAGCCTGCACCATCTGACCCAGGCGCTGGCCGGATTCGAGGGCGCGCTGATCGTGGTGAGCCACGACCCGCGTTTCCTCGACGACATCGGGGTGACCCGGCGGCTCGAACTCACCGAGGACGGGTTGGCCGACGCCGACCGGATCGCCGACGAGGACGCGCCGGACGTCGGCCCGGCGGTCTGACGTGGGCGTCTTGCGCGCGCCGGCTTTCGGCTGGCAAAATGTGCGGGTCGTCCGATTGGAGACGAAAAGTACTGTCGGGCAGACGCTTCCGCGGTCCGCCCTGGGATGAAGGGGGTCGACCCGGTGCAGTTCGCCCGACGCCTCGCCACCACGATCTTCGCCGCCGCCGCTCTGGTCGCGCTGGGCTCCGCCGCCGCGGGAACGGCCCAATCGGAGCCGTACTACAAGAACTGCACCGAGGTCCGCGCGGCGGGCAAGGCTCCTCTCCACAAGGGCGACCCGGGTTACGCCGAGCACCTGGACCGCGACGGCGACGGCATCGCCTGCGAACCGCAGCGTTGATCTCCGCGCCCCGGCGGGCCGGGAGCTCGAGGTCACCGCGGGCTCGCGGACCGCGCGAACGGCCGCGAGGGAGGGGTCTCGCCGAGCCTCCGGTCGTAGGATCGGTGGATGGCGGACGATCGACGGCCGCGCTTCCCCGGCCTGGAGTACGCGGAGGCCGCCGCGCACCATCGCGCGGTGGACGACTGGTTCCTGGCGCGGGTCCGGCCCGAGGACGCGGACACCGTGGTCGACCTCGGCTGCGGCAGCGGTGAGTTCACGGCCGCGCTCGCGGAGCTGGCGCCGCGCGGCCGGGTGATCGGGGTCGATCAGGATCCGTCCATGCTCTCGGCCGCGGACCGGTACTCGGCGCCGAATCTGGAGTTCGTGCGTGCCCCGGCCACCGAGTTCGATCGGTGCCTGGAGGCGGGCGTGGCCGATCTGGTGGTCAGTCGATCGATGCTGCACTGGCTCCCGGTCGCCGACTATCCGGCGGTGTTCGGCGCGGTATATCGCACGCTGCGTCCCGGCGGCTGGTATCACTCGGAATCCGGCGGCGCCGGGAACCTGGCGGGTCTGGCGGCGGTGTTCGAGCGGATCGCCGCCGCCAACGGACTGCGCCCGCCCGAGCCGTACCCGGACGCGGGCACCGTGTTCGACATGCTGCGAGCCACCGGATTCGACATCCCCGGCGACGGCGTGCGCACGGTCGCCCAGCTGCGCCCGTTCACCCGCGCCCAGCTCGCCGACATGCTGCGCACGACGGCGTCCGCCGTGCTCACCCGGCAGGCCGATCCGTCCGACGCCCACCGGCTGGTCGAGGAGCTTGTCGGGGCCACCGACGAGCTCCTCCGCCCGGATGGCACCTACGACCAGACCTTCGTTCGTCTCGACATCCTCGTGCGACGCCCGACGGACTGACGCTCGCACCCGGGGCGGACGGCGTTCAGCCGACCAGCCCGAGGCAGAGCTTGAACGACGGCGTGCCGCCCATCAGGTACGCGCCCGCGGACTGGAGAATGCGGTCCTGAGCGACGATGTGCTGGCACATGGTGTTGGTGTCGCGCAGCCAGCGGTCCAGCGGCGAGGGCCGGTAAATGGCGGCCGTCTGGCGCAGGTCGTAGAGGCGGCCGACGATGGTGCGGGCGGTGCGGAAGGCGTGCAGTCGGGAGAGGGGCAGCGCGGCGCGCTCGGTCGGAGTCAGCTCGTCGAGCGTGCCTCCCGCGCCGAGGATTTCCCACTGGCGCCGCAGCGCCGTGTAGACGCCGGAGCGGGCGGCGTGCAGGTCGGCCTCGCATTCGGCGATGGTCACCTGGACGCGGTAATCGTCTGCCTTGGCGGCGGATTCGGCGCGCGCGTAGTCCAGCGCGGCGCGCGCGACGCCCAACGGGACCGCGGGCATGTTGCGCATGTGCACCTCGGGCTGGCCGAGCGGGCCGAAACCGTGTCGCACGGAAGCGAACTCGAGCGTGTGCTCCTCCGGGACGAACACCTCGGCGATGCGGTAATCGCAGCTGCCGCTGCCCGCCAGGCCCGTGGTGTGCCAGGTGTCGATGACCTCCACCTGCGCGCGCGGCACCATGAACAGTCGCGAATCCGGTGCGCCCGAGGCGTCGCGTTCGGGCTCGCCGTCGCGAACGACGAACGCGCCCGACACCACCCAGTCGGCGTGGGTGATGCCGCTGCCGAACTGCCAGCGGCCGCTGAGCCGGAAGCCGCCGGGGACGCGCTCGGCGCGGCCGGTCGGGAACAGCAGGCCCGCGGTCACCATGTCCAGGCTCGGGAACATCTCTTTGGCGACCGGCTCATCGAGGAACCGGGCGTACAGGCCGGTGTCGGAGCCGATCATGGCGCACCAGCCGACCGAGGCGTCGCCGTAGGCCAGCGCCTCGACCACCTCGGTCTGCTCGATCGAGGTCAGTTCGGGGCCGCCCCAGCCGCGCGCGAACGCCATGCGGAAGACGCCCGCGTCGCGCAGCAGCTCGACGATGTCGGCGGGCAGCCTGCGCGCGGCCTCGATCTCCTCGGCGCGCTCGCGCAGCTGCGGCGCCAGCGCCTGGGCGCGGGCCAGGATCTCGGCGCCGGAGCCGAGCGGGGTGGTGCGGGGTTCATCGACGAGTGTCATCCGCGGATCTCCTTGCTGAGCGGGGTGATCGCCTGGGGGAAACGGAAGAAGCCGTCCGGGTCGTACCGGTGCTCGAGCCGCGCCAGGCGGTGGTGGTTGGGTCCGTAGTAGGCGGACAAGTCGGTGAGGGCGGGGTCGGTGAAGTTCACGTAGGCGGCGTCGGTGGCGTAGCCGCCCATCTCCTCGTAGAGCCCGTCGAGCCATTCGAGGTTGCACCACACCGTCTGCGCCGAGTCGGTCTCGCTCCACGAGGTGTCCATGGAGACCAGGAACAGCGTGTCGCGGTGCGGGAAGGCGGTGTCGCCGACGGGGATTCGGTTGATCGCGCCGCCCCAGGTGAACAGCGCGACGCCCGCGCCGTCCGGGTTGGCGCTGCCGGGCCAGCGATCGATGGCGTCGATCACGACGTCGATCCCCGCCTCGGTCAGCGGTTTCGGCGTGCACCGGGTGCGCACCGCGAAGGGGTCGCCCGAGGTCTCGTGGTGCAGGAAATCCTTGGCCTGCCAGTAGTCGCGATCGGCGATGTCGACTCGCCGCGGCGTGGCGGCAGCGAGCGCCGGTTCCAGCAGTTCGCGCAATTCCGACGCGGGACCGAGGTGTTGGCCGATCACCGAGACCACGCCCGGGTTGTCGCCCGAACGGCTCGCGCCGATACGCGCCGCGAACTCGTCGGGCGCGGCCGCCATGATCTCCTGCATGACCGCCAGCACGCGCCGCGCGTCGCGCCATTCCCACAGCAGCAGGCAGGTCGAGCTGGACACGGTGGGCCGAGCCTGGAATGTGAACGACGTGTTCACCCCGAGGTTTCCGCCGCCGCCACCGCGGCAGGCCCAGAACAGGTCGGCGTTCTCGCGCGCGTCGCAGCGCAGCGTGCTGCCGTCGGCCAGCACGATCTCGGTCTGCACCAGCGCGTCCGCGGTGAGCCCGAACGCGCGCGACACCGCGGCCACGCCGCCGCCGAGCACCAGCCCGCCGATCCCGACCTGATTCGAATTGCCCAGCGGCACAGCTAGATCGTGCTCCTGTAGCGCGGCGTACACCGCGCCGTTGGTGGCGCCGCCGCCGACGGTCACCAGCCCGTTCGCCGCGTCGACCCGCACACCGCCGAGGCCGCGCAGGTCGAGCACCAGCCCGGTGCCGACCGAATGCCCGGCGTAGCTGTGCCCGCCGCCGCGGGCCACCAGCGGCACCTCGGCGTCGCGCGCCCACCGGATGGCCCGCGCGACGTCGGCGGCGTCGCGCACCGACAGCACCGCGCGCGGCCGAATGTCGGCGTACCGCTTGTTGAACGGGACGCTCGCCGCCGCGAAGCCGTCGTCGCCGGGGTAGCGCACCGTTCCCGCGTCCAAGCGGTCGAGACTCGTGAAGTCGGTCATCGGCTCGCCTCCGACGAGGTTGTGCGGCCGTAGCCGTCCCCGGAGACGAAGTCCGCCGTACCGCGGCCGATCGCCGCCCAGCGACGATCGGCCGCGCCCGAAGGCTGACGCCGTGCGCTATCGGTTCCGCTGCGGGACAGCGCACTTCGTCGATCCCCACCGGACGGTGTGCCTTCTGCCGAATCGGGCGTGAATCGGGCGATCGGGACCGGGCCGGTCTCAGCGCCGGACAATGCCGATGCCAGATCCGTGTCGGAGCGGGCGAACACGGCCGCGTCCCACGATCGCACGCCGAACCGGCGCAACAGCCGGTTCACCGGATCTCCTCCAAGTAGGAGATTCCGCTGCTTCCATTGGGCCCGTAGCGTTCCCACTCCTCGCGCAGCCGCAGCGGTTCGCCGTCGGTCACCTCCGGCTCCGACCGCGTGATGCCTGAGACGATCTCGCCGCCGTGCAGCACCATCGTGTAGGCCAGGCGCAGCACACCGTCGGCGTCGCACAGTCCGTTGAGCGCACCGCGGCGCACCTTGCCGCCCGCGAAGAACGCCCACACCAGATCGCCTTGCTGGTGGTACCGCGCCACCACACCGTCGTCGCTGTCCGGGTTGCGGAACCGGCGGCCGTCGTAGTCGATCATTTGTCGGCGTCCAGCAGTCCGGCGGGCAGGGTGAATCCGGAGCCGGGCGCGAGCGGTTCCAGCGGATCGCCGACCAGTTCGACCGAAGCGGTCGCCGCCTTGAGCAATTCGGAGCAGCGCGGCGCGTCGGCCGCCTCGCACACGACGAACGAGTGCCGGGCGATGTAGCCGCCGGGCGGCAGCCGCAGCTCCGCGCCGGGCTCGACCATCGCGGCCGCGGTGACGAGACCGGGCGCGTGCTCGGGCACCGTCACCGAGCGCACGAGTGTGTCGCGTTCGGGGTAGCCGAATCGGATGCCCGCCGCGGCTTTGCGGGTGGGCTTGGTCGCAGGCCGGTGGCCGGTGGCGACGTCGACCAGCACCTCGCCGGGGTCGATGCCGGTGGCGATCTTGCCGAGGAACGGGATGAGGTCGCCGCCGAGGCGGCCGTTGACCTCGATGATGAGCGGTCCGCGCGAGGTCAGCCGCACCTCGGTGTGCGTGATGCCGTTCTCCACCCCGAGCTCGCGGTGTGCGGCGGCCAGGGTGCCGATCAGGGTCTCGTCCTCCAGCAGCGGGTCGGCCGCGTCGACCAGGTGGCCGAGCTCCTCGAAGTACGGTTCCAATCCGGTTCGCTTGCGCGCCAGGAACATCGGCAGGTACTCGCCCTTGTAGACGGCGGCGTCGATGCTGATCTCCGGTCCCACCGCGAACTCCTCCACGATGGCGGTGCCGCGGAACGGCTCGTCGCCGATGGTGCTGGCGCCGGTGGCGGTGGCGAAGGCGGCGTCGAGTTCGACGCGGTCGGCGGCAAGTACCACGCCCATGCTCGCGCCGAGCGCCTGCGGCTTCACCACCACCGGGTAGCCGATGCGGTCCGCGGCCGCCCGCGCTTGCTCGAGCGTGCCGGTGAGCTCGAACCGGGGCTGGACGAGGCCGGCGTTGGTGAGCACCGAGCGCGTCCGGTTCTTGTCGCGGCAGCCGCGCACGCCGGTGGTGGTGAGCCCGGGCACGCCGAACTCGTCGGCCATGTCGGCGGCGGGCTGGACGAGCGGCTCGTCCCAGCACAGGACGCCGACCACCCGCCTGCGGGCGGCGATCTTGCGCGCCTCGGCGGCAAGGACGGCGTGATCGAAGACGTTGGCGACCACGATCTCGTCGAAATAGGTGTGTTGCCAGGTGGGTTCGATGTTGTTGAGCAGCACCAGGTCCAGGTCGCGGGACCGGGCGCGCGCCGTGACCGAGCGCACCAGGTATTCCCGGTACAGGCGCAGTCCGCTGCCGATCACCAGCAGCACGTCGTTGGTGGGGTTCATGATTGGTCCTTCCGCATCAGGCGGCCGGTCGGGCGGCCGCGAGCTCGACGAGGTGGTCGGCGACCAGCGGGGCGGTGCGGAACCCGTCGCCGCCGGTGGCGGCGCGGGCCACGACCGCTGGTCCCGGCCTGGCGAGGGTGGCGCCGCCGGTCGCGGCGTCGACGGTGTAGTGGCACTGCTTGACCGCGGCGATCCGGTACCGGTCCGCGTCGGCGAGCACTAGGTCTATGTATCGTGTTGCCGCGCCGACGCTTTCGGTGTCCTCGCCGAGGTCGTCGACCGTCCGGCACAGCCGCGAGGAGCTGACCTTGAGCAGGGTGCCCGCCCCGGGCGGCATGAGCCAGCCGGTGCCGTCCGCGCCGATCCGCCCGGCGCTCGGCGCCTGCTCCCACCACGCCGCCAGGTCCGCGGGCGGTCGCAGGTACACGGTGGTCTGCCGGTGCAGCACGGTCGGCGCGTCGACGAGTTCGCCCGTCCACGCCCCGGTCGCCAGCAGCACCAGATCGCCGGTGAGCCTGGTACCGTCGCGCAACCGCAGCCGGGCGGCGTCGGTGTCCACCTCGATCACCTGCCGCCAGGGCAGCAGCGTGACGGTCGGCTGTGCCCGCAGCCAGCGGGCGGCGGCGTGCAGCACTCGTTCGGCGAGCAGCACGCCCGCGTCGGCCTCCAGCAGACCCCAGTGCCCCTCGGGAAACACGAAGTGCGGCAGCGCCTTCGGCTCCACCACCGTCACCGGCAATCCGCTGCGATCGGCCACGTCCACTACGGCGTCGATCGATGCGGCGGGCCAGCCGGTGACCACGCCGATGCGCCGGTAGAAGTGGCCGCCGAGCAGCGCTTGCAGCCGCAGCCAGCGCCGGTGCAGCGCCGCGGCGGCGGCGGTGGCGGCCGGGTCGCCGGGACTCAGCGCCCGCACGGCCCGGTGGTGATCGAACGAACTCGACGCCGGGTTCGGGATCGGGCCCCGATCCACCACCGTGACCCGGTGCCCGGCCCGCGCGCAGCGCACGGCCGCGATCAGGCCGGTGACACCGGCGCCCGCGATGACGACGTCGGTCATGTCACGCTCCGACCGCGGACAGTCGCGGCAGCCGGACCGGTTCGATCACGGTGCGCAGGGCCGCTTCTCGCAGATCGGTCTCCGGCAGCATGTCCGAGCCCGCCAGCGCCGCCTCGGCCAGGTCGACGAGCAGCGGCGCGGCGCAGCGCACCAGCACGTCCACCTGGTGGCAGAAGTCCCCGCCGTCGGTGACCGGCGTGCGGTCCAGCCGGGCCAGCTGCTGGGTGAGCGTTTCGGCGACCCGGTTCAGGCTGAATCCGGGCAGCTCGTAGGCGGCGCGGAACCGTTCGACCATGCGCAGCACGTCGGACCTGCCTCGCTCCGAGATCGGCAAGGCGCCGCGCCACACCCAGTCGTCGGCCTTGGCAGCCACCCGGTTCCACGGCGCGACGAGCCGGGTCTCGGTGAGCGCCGCCAGTTCGTCGTGACTGAAGCTGGTGCGCTGGAACTCCGGGCTGTTGCCCGCGAGGTGGAAGCGGATCAGGTCGCGCGGCACCCGCGCCGCCAGATCGCGGCCCCACACCAGGTGTCCCCGGCTGGTGGAGAATTTCTCGTGACGCAACTCGTAGAACTCGTTGGTGAGGAACAGTTTCGGCAGCGGGTAATCCCCCAGCGCCAGCAGCATGGCCAGCCCGGAGATCCCGAACGGATGAATGTTGTCGATGCCGAGGAAGTAGACGATGCGGGCCGCGGCCTCGGGACGCCACAGCGCGTCCTCCGAATCCGGTTCCATGCCGCGGTTCTCGGCGGCCAGCATGGTGCAGTACATCGTCCACGCGACCGGCTCGGCGTTCGGATTCACCACCTGCCCCGGCAGATCCGGCGCCGGGATGCCCCACGAGATCGGGTAGGTGACCGGGAAGTCCGGCAGCGGCCGGTCCAGCAGTTCGGCCACCACCTGCGCCGCGTGCGGACGCAGCAGCCCGGCGGACGCGGCGAAGTGGGCGCGCAGCCGCTCCCGGTACTCCTCCAGGGGGAGGACGAGCACCTCGACCTCGCGGATCTCCAGCGGCTCCTCCGGGTTCCGCGTGGAACGCGGGTCGAGCAACTCGCCCGCGGTCACCGCGTGCCCGCAGCTCTCGCACAGTCCCGCGCAGCTGTCGGCCAGGCAGACCGGGCAGGTGCCCGCGACGTGCCCGTCCACCAGGTACTCGCCGGTGCTCGGCGCGTACGGGAACGGCATCGGCCGCATGCGCAGTGCGCCTTTGGCGCGCAGTTCCGTCACGACCCTCGCGACGTACGAGGTGAAGCGCCGCTCCCATCCGGTGAAGGCGTCGACGGCGATGCCGAGCGCCGTCAGCGTCGCCTCGACCTCCTTGGCGGAACGTTCGACCAGCGCCTGCGGTTCGAGGCCGAGCCGGTGCGCGGTGGTGGTGACGTAGGTGGAGGTGTCCTGCACGCCGGTGCCGAACAGCACCTCCCGCCCGGTGGCCCGGGCGTAGCGGGTGTAGACGTCGGCGGCGAGGAAGGGGCCCGCGACGTGCCCGAGGTGCAGGTCGCCGTTGGCGGTCGGCGCGGGCGAGATGACCAGGGTGGGACCGTTCACGATGTCACCGAATCTTCCTGCCGCCCGGCCGGATTCGTCTCCTGCGACGATCCGGTCTCGTGTCTGCGCACGAACGCGGCCGACATGTCGGTGTCCCACCAGATGGCGTACCACTCGAAATCGGTGGTCCCGGCGTTGCGCACGTGATGGGTCGTGCCGGGGACGAGGTGGACCAGATCGCCCGCCACGAAGTCGCGCCGCTCGCCGTCCACGTCGAGGACCGCGCGGCCCGTCATGGCGATGAACAGCTCGTACTCGTGATGGGCGTGCGCGGTGGAGACGTCGCCGGGGCGCAGCACGCACCACGCGCCCTCGAACGGCGCGTTGAGCGCGGGCCACGGCAGCAGACGCTCGGAGGCGACGCCGTAGGCCTCGGTCAGGCCGTCTCGGTCGAGGCTGCGGATCTCGATCATGCCGTTCGGCTTTCCGGGAAGGCGCCCGCGGTGACGTGGCGGCGGTCGAGGATGTCGTCGACGATGTCCTGCGAGCGGTGCGCGAGCACGCTGATCAGGGTGTCGGAGATGCCGTGCGTCTGTTCGTTGACGCCCTGCAGATACACCGCGCCCCAGGCGGATTCGCCGAGATCGAGGCGGTAGCGGCGGCTCACGGAGATCTCGTCGAGGCCGAGGCGGTCGGTGAGATCGCGTACCAGCGCGGGCATCTGCTGCTCGTAGCCGGTGCCGAGCAGCACCACGTCGCAGCGCAGCGGCTCGATCTTGCCGCTCTTGAGGTCGCGCAGCTCGAGCACCACCTCGTCGCCGTCCATGCGCGCGCCGGCCACCTCGGTCATCGAGCGGACGGTGGAGCGCTCCTGGCCGAGCATGCGCTGCTGGTAGAGCATGGCGTAGAGCTCGTCGAGGAACGGCGGGGCCAGGCCCGCGTAGTTGGTGAGGTGCACCTCGTCGAGGATGCGGCCGCGCACGTCGGCCTCGGAGTGGTAGAACTCGTCGACGAAGGACGGGAAGAACAGCTCGTTGACGAACTTGCTGGTCTGGTAGTTCTGCAGGCCGATGGAGCGCATGACGATGGTCGGCGCGCTCTGCGGCAGATCGGTGTGCAGCGCCATGAACATCTCCGCGGCGCTCTGCGCGCCGCCGATCACGACCGGACGCAGCGGGCGGTCGGCAGGCAGCTCGGCGACCCGGGTGCAGTACTGGGTGCTGTGAATCACCTTGTCGGCGCGCAGGTTCCGGAAGACCTCGGGAATGTGCGCGTCACGGCCGGTGCCGATGACCAGATCCCGGCAGTCGACGGTGTCGCCGTCGGCGAGCGCGACGGTCCAGCCGACGAGCCTGCCGTCGGCGGTGCGGCGCGGCTCGACCGAGGTGACCTCGGCGTCGTAGCGCACCGAGACCTGCTCCAGCGAATGCGCCACCCACTGCTGATAGTCGGACAGCTCCCACCGGTAGGGGTTGAAGGTCGCCAGGTTGACGAACTCGTCCAGGCGCCTGCGCTCGTACAGGAAGTTCAGGAAGGAGAACCGGCTGCGCGGATTGCGCAGGGTCACCAGGTCTTTGAGGAACGACACCTGACTGCGGGCCCAGGGAAGCAACAGGTTGCGCTGCCATTTCACGTCGGGATGCTGCTCGAGCAGCAGGGTCCGCTGGGCCAGCCGCGGCGCGTCGGATTCCTCGAGCGCGACAGCCAGCGCGAGGTTGGCGGGACCGGCCCCGATGGCCAGGACGTCGACTTCGTGATCGCTCACATTTCCACCTGAGTCTCGATGGTTACCACTTGCTCCGATCCAGTGAATGCGCTGCGCGAGTTGACCGAAACCCGCGCGCCGATCCGCACGACAACCTGTCGACACGGCGGCTGTTTCGCCGATTGGCGCCGCCTGACAGTCGATTGAATGTTTCTGTCGCGCAGCACTGCCGATCAATTCCCAGCTCTGCTGAGCTGGCCAGATGAGCATCTCGACCAGATCACCAGCGCTCCGCGTCGCCGCGGGGATCGTCGCCGTCGCGTCCGCCGCGCTGCTCACCGTCTCCTGCGACAGCTCGCCGAGCGCCGACGCTCCCGGCCGTGGCGTCATCAGCTACAACGGAACCGAACCGGAGAACCCGCTGATTCCCGGCGACGCCACCGAACGCGACAGCGTCAAGATCGTGAACGCGCTGTTCACCGGGCTCGTCGAGTACGACACGGCCACCGCGGTGCCCCGCAATGCGGTGGCCGAATCGATCGCCACCGCCGACTCGCGCGTCTATCTGGTCACCCTCGCGCCGGGCTGGACCTTCCACGACGGAACACCCGTCACCGCACAGAGTTTCGTGGACGCCTGGAACTACACCGCCTACGGGCCGAACAAACTCCAGGGCGCCACGTACCTGTCGCACATCCAGGGCTACGAGGCGCTGCAGAACGGCTCGGCGCAGCAGTTGTCGGGTGTGCGAATCATCGACGACCGCAGGTTCGAGGTCACCCTGACGGCCCCGTTCTCCGCCTTCGCGACCCAGCTCGGCTACGCCGCATTCTTCCCGCTGCCGCGCAGCTTCTTCGCCGACCGTGCCGCGTTCGAGGCGCATCCCGTCGGCAACGGGCCCTTCCGGTTCGTCTCGCACACCCCGGGCGAGAACATCGTCGTGCACCGGTACGACGCCTACGGCGGCGCGCGCAAGCCGCACATCGAGGGCGTCGAATTCCGGTTCTACAAGGCGCTCGAGGACGCCTACGCCGACGTGGTCGCCAATGAATTGGACTACCTCGATTTCGTGCCCGCCGACGCGCTCGCGGGCGGCCGGTACAAAACCGAACTGTCCGGACGGAATCTGTCGCACACCTACTTGGGCGTGCAGTCGATCTCGTTCCCGCTCTACGACAAGCGATACGCCGATCCGCGCTTGCGGCAGGCCATTTCGATGGCCGTCGACCGGAAGTACGTGGTCGACACGGCCTTCGACGGCGACAAGATCCTGGCCGACGGGCTGGTGCCGTCCACCGTGCCCGGCCACGCGGGCGGACAGTGCGGAGAGCTGTGCGAGTACCACCCCGAGCGAGCGCGCGCGTTGTTCGAATCGACCGGCTTCACGGGCCAGATCGAATTGACCTCCAACGACGATTCGGCCAATCAGGTGTGGATGGACGCGGCCTGCGCGACGATCAGCAAAGCGCTCGGCCGGGAATGCCGGTACGCGCCGGTGCCGACGTTCGGCGAATTCCGGACGCTGATCAACGACCGCCGCATGTCGACGATCTTCCGCTCCGGCTGGGTCGCCGACTACCCGTCCATCGAGAACTTCCTCAACCCGATCTTCCGCACCGGCGCCGCGGTGAACGGCACGACGTACACCAACCCGGAGGTCGACGCGCTGCTGGCGGCCGCGGACGCCGCGCCGACCGAGCGCGAGGGATGGGTGCTGTACCAGCAAGCCGAGCGCCGGATCCTGCAGGACATGCCTGCGATTCCGCTGTGGTTCCAGAAGGTGCAGTCCGGCTGGTCGAACCGGACCAGGGACGTGGCCGTCTCGCAGTTGCTGCAACTGGACTTGTTCGCGGTCGAGGTCGACTGACCACGCCGGACACAACGAAAGGCGGCGGCGTTTCCAACGCCGCCGCCTTTTTCTGTACCGGAACGGGGTTCGCGCTAGTCGAGCGCGGAGACGGGGCCGCTGCTGTACAGGCGACGCGGCGTGATGACCAGGGCCGCGGAGAACATCGCGGCGAACTCCGCCGGGGTGCCGAACATCGCGCCGATGCGTTCGGCGTATTTCGCCGCGTAGCGCGGCTCCCGGTCGGCGGGCGGCAGGTCGGGGGCGAGTTCGGCGGTGCCTTCCAGGCGCACGATGTCGCGGCCGATGTCGGTGACGTCGAGGCCGAGGCTCACGTGCGGGTTGGACGCCACGTTGCGCAGCTTCTGCTTGCTCGGCTGGCTGTAGATCAGGATCGTCTCGTCCTCGCGCAGCAGGAACCAGACCGGCACGCTGTCGGGCCTGCCGTCGGGGCGGACAGTCGTCAGCCACGCGATGAGATTGCCGCGCAGCCTGTCTTCGACGTACGTGCGGCGGCCGGCGGGAAGATGGGATGTCAGGTTCATGGGTGCCTTCATCTCGTACGAAAGTGCCTGTTCGGCAGGGGATGTCGTGCGATCTGCGGGTACGAGGCTAACCGAGCGGCGGCGCGACGGCGCGGTGGCACGAGATCCGCCGGGCGTAGGGGAATTCACTGTGAACGCGAAGCATCCGCCGATCGTGTTCTCGATCGGCGGACGCCTCAGCGGTGCGCGGTACGCGCCTCGTGGCGCCGAAGTGCGGCGCTCACGCTCCGGTGCCGGACTTGACGGTGGACACCGCCGTGCCGGACTCGACGGTGGACACCGCGCTGCCGGTCGCCGCGTCGGTGCCGGGTTCCGCATCGGACATTTCCCTGTCCGTTGTGACATCCGGCTTTTCGCTCACCTCAGGCCCGCTCGTATCCGCCGTGTGGTTCTCGCGAATCCCCGCGTACGCGCACCAGGCCGCGAAGAGCCCGAGCGCGCCGCACAGCGGCCAGATCCCGGTGCCGAGGCGATCCCACGCGAGGACGCCCAGCGTGGGGCCGAGCGCCATGCCCAAGCCGAAGGTGGCCTGATGGGTGCCGATGTAGCGGGCTTTCACCGGAGCCGGGAAGGTGGAGGGATACGCGAACATGGTGGGGCCGTTGATCATCACGCCGAGCACGAACACCACCGTCGCCAGCAGGATCGGAGCCGCGCCCTCTCCGGCGAAGGAGTACCCGGCCACGCCGAGGCCCATGATCGCGGTACCCACCGCGCCGACCAGCGGCGCCCGCAGGTGCTTGACGTACGAGGTGATCTTCAGCTCGCACAGGATCAGCACCACCGACGCCGTGACCAGCACCGCGCTGTACAGGCCGGTGGACCGGCCGTCCGCGGTGATGTTCAGCGGCAGCGCGACGGTGTACTGCACGTAGATGATCGAGCCGACCAGCACCGACGCCAGGAACAGGTGGTAGCGCCGGTCACGCAGGATCACGCCGTAGCCGGTGCGCTCGCCCGGCGTCGGCTCCGGCGCGTCCTGCACCGTGGCCACGTTCGGCAGGAGCAGCAGCGCCAGCACCGCGTAGGTGAGGGCGGACGCGGCGTCCAGCCAGAGCAGCAGATTCCAGTCGATCAGGATCACCGCCGCCGCGATGAGCGGCGCCAACGCCGCGCCCGCGTTGAGTGCGATGCGCATCATCGAAAAGCCCATCACCCGATGCTCTTCCGGCATCAGGTCGCCGAGCAGCAGCGCAGCGGCAGGCCGATAGGACTGGGTGACGA
The DNA here is from genome assembly GCF_057708605.1 of Nocardia sp. bgisy118. Taxonomy (NCBI): domain Bacteria; kingdom Bacillati; phylum Actinomycetota; class Actinomycetes; order Mycobacteriales; family Nocardiaceae; genus Nocardia; species Nocardia sp. bgisy118. The sequence continues at coordinate 99,608 of NZ_JBYISM010000001.1, forward strand.
GGCCCGCCGCGGCCACCGCGACGAGCAGCGCCGCGAACAGGCCCGGCGTGGCGAGCAGCGGGATCACCGTGAGCAGCGCGGCCGATCCGGTCATCGCGGCGATGATGGTCGAGCGCGGGCCGAGCCGGTGGGTGAGCTCGCCGCCGAGCATGGTCCCGAAGACCGCCCCCGCGCTGTAGGCGGTGAGCGCGAGACCGGCTTGGCCGATGCTGAATTCGCGATGTGTCAGGTAGAGCACCAGGAAGGTCTGCACGAAGGCGCCGAGCTGGTTCACCAGCACGCCGATGAGCAGATAGACGACCGGGCGCGGGGTCTGGCGCAGCGCGGCGAAAACGCCGGTGCGGGAGTCGGTTCTGATTGCGTTCATCGTGAGTCCTTGGTCGCCGGGGCGGCAGGGGATTGCGGAAAGCTCAGCGCAGCAGCGCCGGAAAGCTCAGCGCAGCAGCGCTTCGGCGGCGCCGAAGTCCAGCGCGCCCGCGAGCGCGTCGTAGGTGCCGGTGTCGAGCAGCTCGCGGGCGGCGGCCGCGGCCCGGCCGTAGGCGGCCTGGGCCAGCGCGGGGCCGAGGCTGACCCGGCGCACACCGGCGGCGGCCAGTTCCGGCACGCTGGGCGCGCCGGGACCGGTCATCACGTTCACCGGAAGCGGCGACTTGCCCGCCAGATCGGTGAGCGTCGGCAGGTCGAGCAGGCCAGGGACGAACAGGCTGTCCGCGCCCGCCTCGGCGTAGTCGACGGCCCTGGCCAGCACGTCGTCGAAACGGTCCTCGGGTGCGCCGACACCGAACAGGTAGACGTCGGTGCGCGCGTTGATCACCAGTTCCGGCAGGTCCGCCTCGGCGGCCGCGGCGCGGGCGGCGCGCAGCCGACCGCGCTGCGCCGCGCGGTCGAACAGCGGTCCGCCGGGCGCGGTGGAATCCTCCAGATTGACGCCGACCGCGCCTGCGCCGATCACGGCGGCGACGGTGGCCGCGACGTCCTCCGGCGCGGGGCCGTAGCCGCCCTCCACGTCGGCGGTGACCGGCACGTCGACGGCCGCGACGATGCGCGCCACCTGGGCGACGGCCTCTTCCCTGGTCAGCCGCTGGCCGTCGGTGCGGCCGAGCGCCCAGGACACGGCCGCACTGGTGGTGGCGATCGCCTCGGCGCCTGCCTGCGCGATCACCGCCGCGCTGATCGGGTCCCAGGCGTTGGGCAGCACGAAAGTGCCCGTCGCGTGCAGGTTTCGAAACGCGTCGGCCCGGCTCTGCTGGTTGTCGTCGGCCACGTCGGCTCCTCCTGAGTCGTTGATCCTGATCTGTTCGAACTCGACGAACCTAACCCCGGAACCGGCCGTATTCGCCCTGCTCACGGCTACCGCGGACAAACGAACGCCAAAGCCGGACAACGTGATCGGTTCAGCGCGCGAGACCTCCCTCGAAACCGATGGCCGCGCGTAGTGGGTCGGTGTCCAGCTCGTCGGCTTGGCGTCGCAGCGCGAACCGGTCGGCCTCCTGGGCGACGAGCTGGCCGAACAACGGCGACATCACGTACCGCTCCGGATCCGGAACCCGGTGCAGCAGACCGCCGTCGATGAGGCTGTCCATCGCGTACTCGGCCGACTCGATCGAGATGTGCAGCGAGCGAGCCAAGGTCGCGGGCGCCACCTCGTCGGCGCCGCCTGCCAGCATGTGCAGCACGTGCTTGGCCAGCGGCGGACGCGACAGATAGGCGGGCAGCACCGCGTCGGCCAGGCTCACGTCGCCGATCCGCAGCCAGTTCGACACGGTCACCCCTTCGGCGAGACGCGCCGCGATCTCGGTCAGCCGCCGCCCCGGCTGCGCGGCGATCTTGCGGCCCGCGATGGTGAGCGCCAGCGGCAGTCGCCCGCAGAACTCGGCGATGCGCAGCGCCGACGCGGGCTCCGCGCCGACCCGCTCGCCGCCGATGAGCAGGCGCAGCAGATCGACCGACTCGGCCTGCGCGAGCGGGCCGAGCGCGACGCGGCGCACCCCGTCCAGACCGAGCAGCCGCGAGCGGCTGGTCACCACGATCTGGCTGTTCAGCGAGCGCGCGAGCAGCGGACGGACCTGCGGTTCGTCGCGAACGTTGTCGAGCAGCACGATGACCCGCCGTTCGGCGAGCATCGAGCGATACAGCCCGATGCGGTGCATGTCGTCGGCGGGCACCTGCTCGGGCGGTACGCCGAGCGCGCGCAGGAAACCGGCCATGACCTCCAGCGGAGCGGCTTCGTCGCCGCGGCGGGCGGCCATGTCGGCGAACAGCTGCCCGTCGGGGAACTGTTCGGCGAGCCGGTGCGCGAACCGGAGCGCGAACGCGGTCTTGCCGACGCCGACCGGCCCGCGCACGACCACCGGGACCCGCGAGTCCGCGATGCCGGCTGTGGCCGCCCGTGTGTCGTCGAATTCGGCTACTCTGCCCACGAAATCGTGCGGGCCGATGGGGAGCTGGACCGGGCGGGGCGGTCCGGAGTCGGCCGCCTCGTCCACCACGATCGGCAGCGGCTCGGTGGGCGCGCCGTCCCCGCGCGCCTCGCGCCAGCGGCGCTCCCACTCCGCGGGGTCGCCACCGCAGGCGCGCACGAACGCCAGCGCCACCGGCAGCGTCGGCAGCCGATGGCCGCCCGCGGCGTCCGACAGCACCGAGGGGGAGTAGAGGGCCGCGCTCGCCAGCTGCCGATAGGACGGATTGCCCGCCGCGGCCCGCAGTTTGCGCAGATCTCCGGCGAACGCGGCGACCGGCCCCGACCGGACATCGATCGGTTTCTCTCGTCTCCCCATCGGTGCTCCACTCCCTGAAATGCGTTGCGGCACACTTGCCCCTGTACCGCAGCCTTAGCAGCCGACAACTTCGTCGGCTCCCCCCATGACGCGCACCGCCTAGCGAGCACCGGCCTCGGCGGTTTTACCCCTGATTACGACCGCACTTCCGGGGAGCTCCGCACCGCGCGTCCGGCGAGTCCGAATTTCCCGTTCCGCGATGGTCCATCCGAAGTGTGAACGGCCAGCGTCTCTATGGCATGCAATAGGCGACGTGCCGCCTAAGCCTGAATCGTGCTGTGTGCCTTGGGTATTAACACGTGGACCGGCATCGATTGGATCAGTGCCCTTGACCGCTCAAGTTTTAGTCGAATACACTAAAACTACTTCACGAGAGGAGCGGCGACATGGGATACGGACACTGGGACGACACCGCCTACCGGGCGGCCAAGACCTATCGCGCCAGCCGGGGGATCGACGACTTCGGCTACACCGCCGAGATGCGCGCGCAGCCTTACACGAGCTGGCGCGCGCACCCCGCGCTCGACCCGCTGGGGGTCGACACGCGGGAATGCCGGGACTCCGACGAGCACGGGAACTCGCTGCCCATCGCGGTGTTGTTCGATGTGACCGGCTCGATGGGGCAGGTGCCGATCATCATGCAGGACAAGCTCGGCAAGCTGCACGGACTGCTGCAGCGCAAGAAGTACGCGGACGACCCGCAGATTCTGTTCGGCGCGGTCGGCGACGCCGACACCGATCGGGTGCCGCTGCAGGTCGGGCAGTTCGAATCCGACAACCGGATGGACGAGCAGTTGCGCAACATCCTGCTCGAGGGCGGCGGTGGCGGTCAGAAGTCCGAAAGCTACGAGCTGGCGGCCTATTTCCTGGCCACCCACGTCGTCACCGACGCGTGGGAGAAGCGGCGCAAGCGCGGGTACCTGTTCTTCATCGGCGACGAGCTGAACAAGCCGCGACTGGCCTCGCGGCACATCCGCGCGGTCATCGGCGACCACGTGCGCAGCGATATCGCGGTCGACTCGATCTACCGCGAGCTGGCCGAGAAGTGGCACGTGCACTACATCCTGCCGAACCAGTCCAGCTACTACGACGATCCTGAGATCGCCGAGCACTGGCGCGGGCTGCTCGGGCAGAACTTCCTGAAGCTCGACGATCCCGCCGCGGTGTGTGAACTCATCGCGCTCACCATCGGGCTCGCGGAGGGGCGGGTCGACATCGACACGGGTCTGGCGGACCTGCGCGACGTCGGGTCGGGCGCGGAAGTGGATTCGGTCGGCAAGGCGCTGGGCGCGCACGCCCGTTCCGCCATGCGTGCGCTGCCGGGCGGGTCGCGCTGAGTCGGCCGCGCCGAGTGGGGCGCGTCGCACCGTCGCGGGGTCGGTGCGGTGCGCTTCCCGGTGGTGGCACTGAAAGGAAAGGCAGGACGGGATGACCGGCTCGCATCTGATCGTGGTCGACCTCGGCTTCGGCGACGCGGGGAAGGGCGCGACGGTGGACTGGTTGTGCGCACCGGAGGCGGGCCTGGACGTGTCGGCCGTCGTCCGCTTCAACGGCGGTGCGCAAGCCGCGCACAACGTGATCGCCGACGGGCGGCACCACACATTCGCGCAGTTCGGGTCCGGCACGTTCTCCGGGGTGCCGACCTTGCTGTCGCGGCACATGCTGGTGGAACCGATCGCGCTGGCGGGGGAGGCACGGCGGCTGGACGCGCTCGGCGTCCGGGAGCCACTGTCGCTGTTGCGGATCGAGGGTGGCGCGCTGCTGACCACGCCGATCCACATCGCGGCCAACCGCGCCCGCGAGGACGCGCGCGGCGCGGCGCGGCACGGGTCGTGTGGCCGTGGCATCGGCGAAACCGCCAGGTACGCACTCGAATACGACGCACCGACGGTCGCCGACTGCCGCGCCCCCGCGGTCCTGCGCGCCAAGCTGCACGCGCTGGCCGCCCACTACGCTCCGCTGATCGCGCCGAGCGCGCACCGTTACGAGCCGATCGACGACATGGTCGACATGTACCGGGAGTTCGCGGCCGCGGTGCGCGTCGTGGACGGGACCTATCTGGCGCGGGCGGCCCGGCGCGGCCGACTCGTCTTCGAGGGCGCGCAGGGCGTGCTGCTCGACGAGTGGCGCGGATTCCACCCGCACACCACCTGGTCCACCGTCGAGCCGCGCAACGCGCGGGAAATGCTGGCGGGCATCGGTCACTCCGGTCACACCCTCGGCGTCACACGGACCTATCAGACCAGGCACGGCGCGGGCCCGCTGCCGACCCAGGACCACGGACTCGATATTCCCGAGCCGCACAACACCTTCGGCGAGTACCAGGGCGCGTTCCGCCTGGGCCACCTCGACGCGGTGCTGCTGCGTTACGCCGTCGCGGCGTGCGGCGGGATCGACGGTCTGGTGGTGAACCACCTCGACGCGGCGGGAACCGGCCGGGCCGCAACGGGTTACCGCACGCGGGCCGGTGTCGTCCGGGAGCTCCCGCTCGGGCCGTGGCGCGATCTCGACCATCAGAGCAGGCTCACCGAGTTGCTGGCCACCGCCGAGCCGCTGCTCGAAGAACTCCCCGACGACCGGCTGTCCTGGCTCGAGCGGACGCTCGGCGCACCCGTCGTCCTCGGCGCGGACGGACCCGCCCGCGCCGACCGAACCCCGCGCTCGATGGCGGCCGCCGCCTGAGGGCAGGATGGTTCGGCGTGGAGCAATCCGTTGTGTCGGTCGATGTGGTGACGCTCCGGTTCTGGCCCGAGGACGCCGGGGTCACGATCGGAATCGCGCCGCGCGGCCACGAACCGTTCACCGGTGAACTCGCGCTGCCCGGCGTGCTGCTCGGCCGCGGCGAGCGTCTCGTCGCGGCCGCCCGCCGAGCGGTGCACACCAAGCTCGGCGTCCCCGAGGCCGCGATCGGGGCCGTCGGACAGCTCGTCACCTTCGACGAACCGCATCGCGACCCGCGCGGACCCACTCTGTCCATCGCCATGTGGGCAGTGGTCGGCCCGCACGAAGGCCACGCTCGGTGGGTGCCCTTCGACGGCGCACCCGCCCTGGCGTTCGACCACAACCGCATCGTCGAAGCGTCCCGCGCGGTCCTGGCCAGGCTGCTCTGGAAAGACGGGATCTTCACCCGCGCCCTGCTCGGCGCCGAATTTCCCGCCACCCGAGCTGTCGAGCTCAGCGCCTCCCTGCTCGGCGCCCGCCCCGACCCGGCCAACCTCAACCGAACTCTCGCCGCCCTCCCCGGCCTGGAACGCACCACCGAACGCCGCCGCACCAAGTCCACCGGCCGCCCCGCCACCGTATGGGCGTTCACCGCACCGGACCACGCCACCGCCGAATAGCGCTGCGTCCGAACGGGTTACCTGCGGACGAAGTGCCCTGGTTCGGCGCGCGGGAATGGGCGGGAGCTCCCACGCTCGACGAGGCCGGGGTCGCCGTGCTCTGCGCGCGGCCGGCCACGCATTTCGCGGCCGTGTGAGCGGTGGTCAGGTGCGCGGGGCGTACATGATCACCGCGACGCCGACCAGGCAGATGGCCGCGCCGAGGTAGTCCCAGCGGTCGGGGCGGAACTTGTCGACGACCATGCCCCAGGCCAGCGAGCCCGCGACGAAGATTCCGCCGTAGGCGGCCAGGATGCGGCCGAAATGCGGATCGGGCTGGACGGTGGCCACGAATCCGTAGGCGCCGAGGGCGAGCACGCCCGCCGCGATCCACAGCACGCCGCGGTGCTCGCGCCAGCCTTGCCACACCAGCCAGGCGCCGCCGATCTCGGCGAGCGCGGCCAGGGCGAAAAGCAGCAGGGAGCGAGCGACCGTCATGCCCGGGAACCTACCGGTCGCGCGGCGTTCGGCCGCAGTTCAGCGAGACGACTTGCGCCGGGGCGAGCGATGAAAGCTCGATGAACAGACCGGGAAAGGGCTGGCAGGTCCCGTGCCGCGGCCGTCATCGTCACGGTATGCGGAGACGGACGCTGTTGCGTGCCACGGCTCTCGTGGCGGCCTCCTCGATCCCTGGCGCGGTCACCGCCACCGCCGCCACCGCTTCGGCCAAGGTCCTGGTGATAGGGATCGACGGCGCGATGTACGCCAAGATCCACCAGGTCGGCGCGCCGAACCTACTGCGCTTGGCCGCGGCGGGCACACTGTCGCAGACCTCGCTCGTGCCGCACATCAGCCTGTCCGGCCCCTCGTGGGCGACTGCGCTGACCGGCGTCTGGGACCGCAAGCACGGCGTCACCCACAACGACTTCGATCCCGCACCGTTCGACCGCTACCCCACGGTGTTCACCCTGCTCGAGCGCGCGGGCCGCCGCACCGCCGCGGTCGCGACCTGGTCGAAGATCGCCACCATCGCGGGCAGCGGCGCGCCGCACGCCGGCCGGATCGCCGTCACCGCCCCCGTGCCGGACGATCCGGACGAGGCGAAGACCGACGCCGCCACTGCCGACGCGGCGATCGCCGCCCTCACCGGCGACGCCCCCGACTTCCTGTTCGTCCACCTCGACCAGGTGGATTTCGCCGGTCACCGGCACGGCGCGGCCTCGCGGGCCTACCTGGACGCCACCACCAGGGTGGACCGAGAGGTCGGTCGCATCGTCGCGGCCGTGGACGCGCGCGCGGGCGAAGGCTGGACCGTGCTCGTCACCACCGACCACGGCCACCTCCCCAGGGGCGGTCACGGCGGCCAGACCCGTGACGAGACCCGCCACCTTCGTCATCGCCCGCGGCCCCGATTTCGACCCCGGCGTGACCGACGCCCACTACGCCCTCGTCGACATCACCCCGACCGCCCTCGATCTCCTCGGCGTACCGATACCGCGCGGTCTCGACGGCGGTTCGATGCGAGCCCGTCCCGCCACCGCCCGCGAGTGGTGACGGTCCGCTGCCGCGCCCCGGTGGTGGTGGCGGTCCGCTCCCGCGCCCCGGTGGCGGTCCGCTCCCGCGCCCCGGGGATGGTCTGCTCCCGCGCCCCGGGGATGGTCCGCTTCGCGCCCCGGGGACGGTGGGCAAATCCGTTCTCCCCCGGGCAGGTTGGGTTCGGATGATTCGGCCGCCCAGGGGGCCGCGATCGGTTCGGAAAGTCCGATCACAGCGTTCGAAACCGGGCAGCTTCCGGACGCGGCGTCTGCGGATCGGACGATGCGCCGGGCCGGGGACTAAAGTTGTGGTCTGGGCGGTTGCAGCGGTCGGATAGGGTGGTCCGACCGCGGCGTGGAGAGGTGGTGGCATGACTCAGCATCTGGGCGAGGCGAATGTCGAGCAATCGGCGGCATCTGCCCCGCAGTCGAATGGTGCGGGGCCGGCCCCCGCAAGCCCGTCGCCCGCCCGGCCGACCCCCAACGATGTGCCCCAGCGGCAGCCCAGCGCGCCGCAGCGGCAACCGGGCACCACCGCCGCCGTTCCCACCTCCGCCTCGCGGCGGGTGCGGGCGCGGCTGGCCCGCCGGATGACCGGTCAGCGTGGCATCGCCGCCGTCAAGCCGGTGCTCGAGCCACTCGCCACGGTGCACCGCGAGCTGTACCCGAAGGCGAACCTCACCCTGCTCCAGCGGGCCTTCGACGTCGCCGACGAGCGCCACGCGCACCAGTTCCGCAAGTCGGGCGATCCGTACATCACCCACCCGCTTGCCGTCGCCAACATCCTGGCCGAACTCGGCATGGACACCACCACGCTGGTCGCGGCCCTGCTGCACGACACCGTCGAGGACACCGGCTACTCGCTCGAGCAGTTGACCGCCGATTTCGGCTCCGAGGTCGCGCACCTGGTGGACGGCGTCACCAAACTGGACAAGGTCAACCTCGGCGCGGCCGCCGAGGCCGAGACGATCCGCAAGATGATCATCGCCATGGCGCGCGACCCGCGCGTGCTGGTGATCAAGGTGGCCGACCGCCTGCACAACATGCGCACCATGCGTTTCCTGCCGCCGGAGAAGCAGGCGAAGAAGGCCAAGGAAACGCTCGAGGTGATCGCCCCGCTGGCGCACCGCCTCGGCATGGCCACCGTGAAATGGGAGCTGGAGGACCTCGCCTTCGCGATCCTGCACCCCAAGAAGTACGACGAGATCGTGCGCCTCGTCGCCGATCGCGCGCCCTCGCGCGACACCTACCTGGCGAAGGTGCGCGCGGAGATCGTCAACACCCTGGCCGCCTCGCGGATCAACGCGATCGTCGAGGGCAGACCCAAGCACTACTGGTCGATCTACCAGAAGATGATCGTCAAGGGTAAGGACTTCGACGACATCCACGACCTGGTCGGCATCCGCATCCTGTGCGACGAGGTCCGTGACTGCTACGCGGCGGTCGGCGTGGTGCACTCGCTGTGGCAGCCGATGGCGGGCCGGTTCAAGGACTACATCGCCCAGCCGCGCTACGGCGTCTACCAGTCGCTGCACACCACCGTGGTCGGCCCGGACGGCAAGCCGCTGGAGGTGCAGATCCGCACCCAGGACATGCACCGCACCGCCGAGTTCGGCATCGCCGCGCACTGGCGCTACAAGGAGACCAGGGGCAAGCACTCCGGTGACGCCGCCGAGGTCGACGACATGGCCTGGATGCGCCAGCTGCTCGACTGGCAGCGCGAGGCCGCGGACCCCGCGGAGTTCCTGGAGTCGCTGCGCTTCGACCTGAAGTCGCCGGAGATCTTCGTGTTCACCCCGAAGGGCGACGTGATCACGTTGCCGCAGAAGTCGACTCCGGTCGACTTCGCGTACGCGGTGCACACCGAGGTCGGCCACCGCTGCATCGGCGCGCGCGTCAACGGACGCCTTGTCGCACTGGAGCGTCAGCTCGAAAACGGTGAAGTGGTCGAGGTTTTCACCTCCAAGGCGCAGAACGCCGGACCCAGCAGGGACTGGCAGAACTTCGTGGTCTCCCCGCGCGCCAAGGCCAAGATCCGGCAGTGGTTCGCCAAGGAACGCCGCGAGGAGGCCCTGGAGAGCGGCAAGGAGCAGATCTCCAAGGAGGTCCGCCGCGTCGGGCTGCCGCTGCAGCGGCTGATGAGCGTGGACGCGATGACAGCCGTCGCGCACGAACTGCACTACACCGACATCTCCACCCTCTACACCGCGGTCGGCGAGCACCAGGTCTCCGCGCACCATGTCGTGCAGCGGCTCATGGCCCAGCTCGGCGGCATCGGCGACGTGGAGAACGAACTCGCCGAGCGCTCGACGCCGTCCACCACGCCGAGCCGCCAGCGCGTCACCGGCGATGCGGGCGTGCTGATTCCCGGCGCGCCGGGCACCGTGGCCAAGCTGGCCAAGTGCTGCACCCCGGTGCCGGGCGACGAGATCATGGGCTTCGTGACCCGCGGCGGCGCGGTGAGCGTGCACCGGACGGACTGCACCAACGCCGGTTCGCTGCGCGATCAGGCCGAGCGGATCATCGACGTGCAGTGGGCGCCCTCGCCCTCCTCGGTGTTCCTGGTCGCCATCCAGATCGAGGCGCTGGATCGCACCCGGTTGCTCTCGGATGTCACCAAGGTGCTCGCGGACGAGAAGGTCAACATCCTGTCCGCCTCGGTGGCCACGCACGGCGACCGGGTGGCGATCAGCAAGTTCACCTTCGAGATGGGCGATCCGAAGCATCTGGGCCACTTGCTGAACGTGGTTCGCAACGTGGAGGGCGTCTACGACGTCTACCGCGTGACCTCGGCCGCCTGATCGATTCGCCCGCCGCCGGGACGCCGGGCGAATCACCTTGTCTCCCAGCAGGTTTGCTGGCTGTCTCGAAATGTTTGCTCGGCCACGGGGCGGTTCGGCCGACCGTGTCGAGCCCAATTGTCGCCCGCCGGTAGCGGTCTCGCGGAGGTCGTCGGAAACTTGCCACGCGAAGTTCCGCGCCGCGCCGGTGTGAATGATGTATGCTTCGGCGTTTTGCGAAAAATTTTCGCTGTTGCGGCAGTAATAGCCGGAATCTGTTACGGTCTATTGCGTTTCATGGCGTTGAGGGTAACTGCGGCAACACGGGATTGATTGCGGATCGCTATGACTGATTACACGGCAAGACTCTCGGGGCTGGTGGTCGCGACCACCGTTGCCGTCGCCGTCGCGACGGCGAGCCCCGCGCTCGCCGATCCGCCGAATGCCGCAGCGCCCTCGACCGATCTGGCCCTCGACGACTGTCCTGCGCTGTACGCGTTGGGCGTTCAGGGCACGGGGGAGTCCTCTCCGGACGCCGCGCCCACCACCGACACCGGCATGCTCTCGACGGTCTTCCTGCCGTTGCTGGCCAATGCGCCGCAACCCGGGCTGGTCGATCGTGCTTACGTGCCATACGAATCCGGCTTCGGCGGCTTCGTCAACGGCGGCCCGGCCCCCTATCTCGAGTCGGTGCAAGGAGGCTTGACGCGACTACGGGACATGGCCGCGCAGGTGGCCCAGCGGTGCGCCGACACGCGGCTCGCGATCGTCGGCTACTCCCAGGGTGCGCACGTCGCCTCGGTTTTCGCGCAGGAGGTCGGGCAGGGGCGCGGGGTGGTCGCCGCCGACCGGATCGCCGCCGTCGCGCTGTTCGCCGACCCGACCCGCAATCCCGGCGCGCCGCTGTTCCCCGGCTCGCCGGGCAAACAGACGCCGGATCCCGCACCGGGCACGGCGGGCGCCGAGATCGCGGCCATCGCCGCGCTGCCGCAGACGCCCGCGGGCGGCGGCGGTATCGGCCCGCAACGGGACCAGGCGGCCGACTTCGCGGCGCTCACCGGCCGGGTGGCGAGCTTCTGTGCCGCAGGCGATCTCGCCTGCGACGCGCCGCAGGGGGCGCCGATCCTGAAGGCGGTGGCCTCGGTGGCGGGCCAGGCGAAGCTGAGCGGCGGCGACCCCATCGCCTCGCTGGTCTCCATCGCCCAAGCGCTCGCCTTCACCTCCATCAAGACCGCGACCAAGGTCGTCGACGAGGATGTGCAGGGCACCTCGCTGGCGAATCTGTCACTCTCCCCGAAGAAGTCGATCTCGCAGCGGATCGCCGACGCCTCCGATCCGCGCACGCCGCTGGATCTGAACGGCGCGCTGCGCGCCGTGCTGAAGGTCGGCTCGATCGGACTCAACGCGGTCGCCACCGTCGCGAGAGCGGTGATCGGTCCGGCCGCGATCTCCGAGCTGGCGACCGCGGGACTGTCCAATCCGGCGGCCGGTCTGCTGCTGCTCGGCGCCAAGTTGCTCGGCGCCATTCCACAATTGATCCCGCCGACGACCGTCTCGCGATTGGTCACCCAGTCGTTCGACGCGGTCGTGCAGAACATCACCGACAACAGCGAACTGCTGAACGTCACCACCTGGGTACGGTATTGGGACACCGTGCAGCGACACGGCGCGTACAGCACCGCGGCGGTGGCCGCCAACGGCGACGCGCCCACGCGCTTCGTGGCCGACTGGTTCGCCGCACTGGCCCGTGACCTGGCCGATCGCTTCGGCGCGGGCGCCGAGCCGCTGGGTGGGGCCGACAAGCCGCCCGCCGGATTCTTCGGCCACGGCACCGGCGCGTCGGCTACGCCGAATTCGTCCGGTACGGGACAATTTCCGTTCGGGACAGGAGCCGATGGCGCCTCATCCGGCGGCGCGACCTCGATTCCGCCCACCGAGCGACCCGGTGCCGCCACCAACAGCTACCCGTTCTCCACGAACTGATCGCCGAGAGGTCCGACGATGCGATACCACGTGCCTGGCTCTGCGGGATTGGGGGAATGTTGAAGTCGTACAAAAACTTGTCCCGATGGTACGACGCGCTCGAGCCCGACAATGGGTCACCCGCCCCGGCACAGCAGGACGACGCGAGCCTCGACGCGACCGAGGACGACGGACCGGCCCGGTATCCGCACTACATTCGCGAGGAAGAGGACCCGGAGGAGGCGCGCGCCCGAAACGAGGTTCCCGCGGACCTGGCGTCGCGGCGCGCCGAGTTCACCGGCGGCTGGTCGGATTGGGTCGCCGACCGCGCACCGGGGCCCGACGACGACTACGCCCCGCGCGACGGCGATCTCGTTCGCTTCCCCTGGCCCGAGGACGACGACTACGACGACGAGCCCTCGCCGCCGGTCCGTCAGTTGCCGCGCGCGCTGCGCGACCACCCCGCCTCGCGCCGGGGTCGCGTGGTCGTGGTGTTGATCGTTGCGGTGTTGTTGCTGGTTTTCGTAGCCGCGGGCGCGCTCTACCTGTTGCGGTCCTCGGGCAACCGCGCCGCCATCGCGCCGACGACCCCGCCGATGCAGTTCACCGCGGGCAGCGCTCAGGCGGGCATCACCTCGGGCTGCCCGACCGAGCGCGCCGACCGGCTGATCCGCAGCGCGGCGCCGGGCAGCACGGCCAGCGGCCCGGACGTGGTGCTGGCCTTCCAGTACGCCTACTACGTGGAGCGATCCGGCGAGCGGGCGCGGGCATTCGTCGCGCCGGACGCGAACATCTCCGCCGCCCCGACGATCCAGCGCGGGATCGACAGCGTGCCCGAGGGCACCACGCATTGCGTGCGCATCGTCACGGTGGCCGACAACATGTATTCGGTAGAGGTCACCGAGTATCGGCCGGGCGGAGCGCCGGCCACGTACAACAAGCAGACGGTCACCACCGCGGTGATCGGCGGCCGCACCCTGATCATGGGTATCGCGGCCGGATGAAGGAGAGCTGAGAACGATGGGAGAGGACTGGAGCCGCTGGCTCGACGAGGCGCCCGAGGAGGGCGCCACGCAGGGTCGTCAGGCGCGTGCGAAGGCTCCGGTGGTGCGGTTGCGGCGCGGCAAGCGGGGTGACGGCGAGGAGGACACCGGCTCCACACAGCGGCCGATTCTGGTGGTCGGCGGGTGCGGTGGCGCGGGAACCACCACGACCGCACTGGGCATCGCGGGCGAATTGGGTTCGGCCGGAACGTCGATCGTCGCGGTGGACGCCACCGCAGCGGGCAGCGATCTCGCGCTGCGCGGCGCCGACGAACACCTGCACCCGATCAGTCTGCAATCGTGGCTGTACGGGCGCGGTGACGACGAACCGGCCCCGTTGAAGGAATGTCTGTCCCGTGCCACCTCCGGCATCGGCCTGCTGTGGCGCGACGACGCCCCGCTGCGCCGCCGTGCGACCTATCTGACGGTCGCCCGCGCGGTGGAGGACGCGGGCTTCACCGCGGTCTACGACGGGGGCAGCGCGATCGCAGGACGCCAGCTGCGTCCACTGCTGGACGACGCGGATGTCGCTCTGGTGCTTGCCATTCCGGCGCGCCCGGACGCCGCGAACCGGCTGCGCGTCGCCCTGGAATGGCTCGACGACCAGTTCGGCGATTCGGCCGAGGGACAGGGCGACGGCATCGTCGGCGACACCACCATCGTGGTCTCGCACCAGCAGCCCGGCGGCGATTCGCGGGTTGCCGACCATTTGCGTGAACACCTGGCCGGTTGGGTTCGCGACATCAGGGAGATTCCCTACGACCCGCACCTCGCCCGCGGCGAACTCGTCCGGCACAGCGCGCTGGCCGCCGAGACGCGGCGTGCGTACGGGGTGCTGTTGTCGGGGGTGGCATCATGACCGCCGCCATGAAACTTCGCCGGAAACTCGATCCGCAGCCCGCTGGCGTCGTCGCGCCGCCCGAGTCCCGTCGCGCCCCGGTCTGGGACCGTCCGGTACCCGGTGTCGGACGCGCGCCGCTGGTCTGGCTGCTGGGTGTGCACGGCGGAGCCGGAGCCACTACCCTCGCGCATGTGCTTGCGCCGACGGCGGATTCGAGCCGCCGCTGGCCCGGCGTCTTCGAGCGTGAATCCCCCTTTGTCGTGTTGGTGGCCAGAGAGACGATCGCCGGGTTGACCCGCGCGCACGATCTGCTGCGCCAGCACCACTTCGGCTTCGGCGGCCCTTCCGAGGTGCTCGGCCTGATCACCGTGGCCGCGCGCCCGGGCAGGATGCCCGCCGAGATCCGGCGCTACCGCGACGTGGTCGGCTCGCTGGCCGGTCCGCTGTGGCAGGTGCCGTGGTACGAGGAGTGGACCCTGGTCGAGCCGGAGCAGTTGCCGGTGTGGACGCCGGGCGATCCGATGCCGGAGAAGAAACGCAAGATCGATCCGCTGGCCGAGGTCCCGCTCGAGGTGCGCGAGCTGGGCGTCGACATCGTCTCCGTGGTGCGTGAGAAGCTTGACAGCACTGCGGGTTTCGACGAGGGGGAGGAATCGTGACGGAGACCGGCGCGCGCAGCAATTTCGAGAAAGGCATCCGATGAGCATGTTCCTCCTCGCCGTGCAGGACACGTACGGCACCGTGCTGGCCCAGGTGGGCAATCCGACGCCGGAGGCGCCGCCGGGATCGGAGAAGATCTTGCAGATGGTGCGCTACCTGACCTGGTTCGTGCTGCTGTCCGGTGTCTGCGGAATCATCTACGCCGGTGGCAGATTCGCCTGGGAGAAGTGGACCGGCGGTGGGCTCGAGTCTCCGAAGATGGTGGCGGGCGCGATGATCGGCGGCGTGGTCGCCACCAGTGCGGGCACCATCATGAACGCCGTCATCGGGACCTAGGACGAGCATGTCCACCGCGCGTATGTCGGCGGAGCTGCTCGCCTACAAGCAGATGCCCTCCGAGGTGCTCGAACCGCTGATGCAGCTGCTGAACTGGCTGCTCTGGTTCGTGCTGCTGGTGTGCCTGGCCTGGATGATCCTGTCCGCGGGGAGGCTGTGGATCGCCTTCCGCAGCGATCTGGCCGTCAACGACGCCACCCACGGCGTGGTGATGAGCCTGATCGGCGCGACGGTCGCCAGTACGGCCTCGGGGATCGCGTTGGCGTTCCTGCCGACGTGAGCCGCGGGACCCTGATGGAGACGGTTCGGACATGAACTGCACAGCGACGCGGTCGCATTCGGTGGCGCACTCGCAGCACGGCGCGGGGCGTCGGGGTCGCGCGGCCGGAATGGTCGGCGCGG
Source organism: Nocardia sp. bgisy118 (assembly GCF_057708605.1). Lineage (NCBI taxonomy): Bacteria > Bacillati > Actinomycetota > Actinomycetes > Mycobacteriales > Nocardiaceae > Nocardia > Nocardia sp. bgisy118. The sequence goes on from NZ_JBYISM010000001.1 coordinate 115,264, forward strand.
TGTTGCTGGCGGCGGCCGTCGGCTGCGGCGGCGCGGACGAAGCCGCGGGCCCGGATCTCGCCGCGCGGCCGAGTGGGTTGCGATGGGAGCCCTATCAGGGCGTGGCGCTGCCGCGCACCGACCAGGGACCCGCGTCCGTCGCCGACGGCGCCGCAACGGGTTTCGAGCAATCGCCGCCCGGCGCCGCGGTCGCGGCCATCACCCACACCGTGCGCCTTTCGGTGGCCGCCGACAACCAGTGGTCGAAGGTGATCGCCGCCGAGGTGGTGCCGGGAGTCGCTCGGGACGAGTGGGCGGTGAGCCGGGTGCAGTTGTCCATCACCGGTCCCGCCGATCCCGAGTACGCCCCGCGCCTGCTCGGGTACAAGATCACCGACTACACCGAGCAGCGCAGCGCCGTCGATGTGTACACCGAGTACTCGGACGGCTCGAAAGCCGTGAACCACACCGTCGTCGAGTGGTTCGCCGAAGACTGGAGATTACGACTGCCCGAGCCCGAATCGACCGCACGCCCTGTCGAGGCGATCGACGTATTACCCACCGACATCGTGACATTGGAGGCGCAGAAGTGAGCGAGCGGGATTCTTACGCGCGCGATCGCGTCTCCTTCGGCGCGATCGCGTCCGCGGCGCTGCTTGCGCTCATCGTGATCGTCGGCACCGTGGTGTATCTCACGCGCGACGACGAGGCCACCGGCAGCAACGAGGCCGAGTTCGCCGCGACGACCGGAGAGGGTTTCGCGAGCCCGGAGGTCGACCTGTTCGGCAGGCGCGTGGATATTCCGAACAACCCTGCGGGGCAACCGCTTCCGCAGGATCCGACGCACCAGCGCAAGCCGTCCGACCCGGACTGGCTGACCGCATCGCCCGAGGGCACCGTCGCCCCGCGCGGCTGGCAGCGGGTGTACGGCGCGTCCGTGCCGTTCTCCACCTCCGACGGGCCGACCCGCATCGAGGACGGGCTCGCCGTCGGCTACGCGCACACCCCGCAGGGCGCGGCGCTGGCGGCCGCGCAGATCACCTACCGGATCAACGCCCGCCCCGCCGACCGTGACCTCTACGTGCGGCAGGTGCGCGTCTCGGCACAGCAGATCGCCGCCTACGACCGAGCGCTCGACGAGAACCGGCTGCCGAAACAGCAGCCGGAGAAGGTGACTCGCTACTTCGTCGCCCCCGACGCGTTCAAGGTGGAGAACTATGCCGACGACCTGGCTATCGTCCGGTTCGCCTCGCGCGGGCCCGTCGTCGACGGCAAGCAGCTGTGGGCGGCGCTGCGCCTGGTCATGGTGTGGGACGCGGGCGACTGGCGGCTCAAGCCCGCGACCAGCAACGGCGCGCAGACCGAGTACATCGAATCGCTCGAGGGGTGGACGAAATGGTGACCGGCGGCCCGGGATCCGTCCGTGAGCGCCCGCCGCTCGCGCTGCTCGGCGTCGGCGCGGGGCTGGCGGTGGCGATCGCCGTCGGCGTGACGGTGACGGCGACCAGGGACGGCGGCACGGCCGCCGACTCGACAGTGACGGGCTCCGCCTCTCAGCACGCCCCCGGCGCCGGTGCGGCAGGCCTCGTCGGCTTCGCGGGACGGGAGACCGACCTCTTCGGCAGGCCGGTGGACATCCCAGCGAACCCGGCGGGCGTTGCACTGGAACAGGTTGCGAGCCTGCCGACGCGGCCCGGCCAGCCGGACTGGCTCACCGCCGCTCCCGCGCCCGCCGAGGGCGAAGGCATCTGGCAGAAGCTGTTCGGCGGTCCGGTCGTGCGCTTCTCCGGCTCGGACGGCCCGGCGCGCATCGAGGGCAACGCCGCCGTCGGTTTCGCGCACACCCCGCGGGGCGCGGCACTGGCGGCCGAACAGATCTACTGGCGCACCAACGCCAATCCGCGCGATCGGGACCTGGTGCTACGGCTGGTCGAAGTGACTCCGCACTACCTGGCGGAGTACGACCGGCTGGTCGCGAGCGGCAAGGTCTCCGAGCGGATTCCGGAGAAGCTCAGACCCCTGCTGTTCGCGTCGGACGCGTTCCGGATCGAAAGCTACGCAGACGATTCCGCGATCGTCCAGTTCGCGAGAAAGGCCCGGGAAACAATTGATGGCCAACCAACATGGGTGGGCATGCGCCTTGCGGTCGTCTGGCGCGACGGCGATTGGAAGCTCAGACCGGTGACCGGCGAGCAGCAAGTCCAGATCGAGTCCCTGCGGAACATCGAGGGGTGGACACGATGGTGAAAAAACTAGTGACGATCCTCGCGGTCATCTTCACCGTGATGATCGCGACGCCGACGGTGGCCTACGGCCAGACCTACGGCTTCGACGAGACCTGTAACGAGATCCACGACACCCTCGACGGTGTCGGCCTGCCCGGCATCTCGCTCGGCGACGCCGCGTCCGCGGTGTGCAAGGCGGGCAACGCCGCCTCGCATCCCGGCGACGCCGCGACGGCCGTCAAGGACAAGGCGTGGGACTCCACCTTCGGCAAGGTGGTCGATTCGCTCATGAACGGCCTCGGTGAGGCCATCATCCTGGCGCTCACGTTCTGGATGAAGGTGCCGAACGAAGCCGCGAGCGACAACGGGTCACTGTTCACCAGAATCAACGACTACACCTATCAGATCCAGATATTGCTGCTCATCGCCTCGGTCATCCTGTCGGGCGCGAGACTGGCCGAAGCCAGGCGCGGCGCGGCGGTCAGCGAGGCGGCCGAATCGTTCCGCATGTTCGCCAGGGTGGTGTTCAGCTCCTGGATGCTCGGCGCCATCATCGTGGCGGGCACCCAGGCCTCGGATCGCTTCGCCGAGTGGATCATCAACGACTCGACCAACGGCAATGCCAAGGACCTGGCCGAGTTGATGGTGAAAACCAGTAAGCTGCAAGCCTTCTCACCGGGTCTGGTGCTGATCATCGCGATCGTCGGCCTGCTCGGCGCGCTCGCGCAGATCGTGTTCGCCATCGTCAGGCAAGGTCTGCTGATCATCGCGGCAGGCGTGCTGCCGCTGGCGGCCGCCGCGTCGGGCATGAACATCGGCAAGTCGTCGTATCAGAAGCTGATCGGCTGGATCATCGCCTTCATGCTGTTCAAACCGGTGGCGGCGATCGTCTACATGATCGCGTTCACCACCGCGGGCCACGTCGACGGGCTCACCTCGACCGGCGGTCTGCCGGAAGGTGAAGAGGCACAGCGCATGCTGGTCGCGATCGTGCTGCTGTGCAGCGTGGCGTTCGTGCTGCCCGCGCTCATGCGCCTGGTCACCCCGGCCGTCGCGATCGTCGGCTCCGGCGGCTCGGGTCTGGCCTGGACCGGCGGCGCCGTGGTCGGCGCGCTGGCGCTGGGCGCGATGGGCACCAAGGCGGTCGGCGTCAAGGCCGCGGCGTCCCCCGGCTCGGCGGGCTACGTCAGCGGCAGCGGATCGGGACCGCGCCCGCCGGGCGGCGCGGGCGGCGGACGCGGCGGCGGCGCTCCACGTCCGACGCCCCCGCGCGGCGGCGGAGGCGGCGGCGGAGCGGCGGGACAACCACCGCGCGCCTCCGGACCGCAGGGCTCGGCCGGAGTACCGTCCGGGGCAGCGCGGGCGGCAGGCCGTATCGGCGCGGCGAGAGCCGCGGCGGGCAGTATGCGCAACGCCGACGATTCCATGGGTGATGTCGCAGGCGATCGTTGGGCGAACCGCTCGCCCGACCTCGGGAGGAGCACCATTCCGCGATGACGATGACCGAACCCTACGAGCGCCGTTCCTACGGCCTGTGGCAGAAGCCGCGCAGCGCAGGTCTTTTCGGCCTGCGCTGGGAAGAGACCGTGATCGGCTTCGTGGTCGTGATCACGGCGCTGATCTGCGCGATGGTCGGCGGCTTCCAATGGGGTCTCATCGTCGGCGGCGCCGGCGTGGCGGTGATGGTTCCACTGGTGTGGCGGACGGGGGGCCGCTCCGGCTATGAGACGGGATTGATGATGTTCAACTGGATGCGCTCGCGGAACAACGGCGAACACGTGTACCGGGGCGGACGGTTCTCCCGCATCCCCGGCGGCGTCACCCGGCTGCCGGGCCTGCTGGCGCCCTCGAAGCTGTACGAGGGCATCGACGCGGGCGGCTACAGCTTCGGCATGATCCACCTCCCGCAGTTCGCGCAGTACACCGTGGTGCTGCGGGCCTGGCCGCAGGGCCACGAGGCGGTGGACCAGCCGGTCATCGATCGGTGGGTCTCGGCGTGGGGCACCTTCTTGGCCTCGGTGGGTCAGACCAGCGACATCGTGGCCGTGGTTCCGGTGATCGACACCGTCCCGGAGACCGGAAACCGTTTGCTCACCGAGGTTTCCACCATCACCCGCCCCGAAGCGCCGGAACTGGCCCAGCAAGTGATGTACGAGCTGGCCACCGAGCTGCCGCAGGAGCGGGTGCAGCTGCTGCCGCGCGTCGCCATCACGTTCAAGGCCACCACCGCGGAGCGCCGCAAGAACCCGGCCGAGGAGGCCGTCGAGATCGGTCGGCGGCTGCCCGGCATCTGCGCGGCGCTGGCCGAGGCGGGCGTGCGCGCCCAGCCGATGTCGGCCGACGAGGTGATCGCCTTCATCCGGCGCAGCTACGACCCGGCCTCGCAGGCCGATCTCGAGGTCGCCGCCTCCGAACCCGAAGGGCACGGGCTGGATTGGGCCGACGCGGGACCGGTCTCGTACGACGAGAAGTGGGACCATTTCATGCACGACGGCGGCCGCTCGGTGACCTGGGAGATGGACGCCGCCCCCGAGGGCGCGGTGGACGAGCGGGTGCTGCAGCGCCTGCTCGCGCCCAATCCCGAAGTGCCGCGCAAGCGTATCGCCATCGTGTACCGGCCGCACTCGGCCGCCGACGCCGCCGAGATCGTCGACGACGACTTCAAGAACGCGCTGGTGGCCCAGCAGAGCGAACGCGGCGTCGTCTCGGCCGCCGCGACCCTGCGGGTGGGCGCCACCCAGCAGGCCCGTGAGGAACAGGCAAGGGGTCACGGTGTGACCCGCTTCGGGGCGCTGGTGACCATCACCGAGCCACTGCGCGGCGATCTGCCGCGCATCGAAGCCATTACGCGCGACCTGTCCACCCAGGCGCGCTTGAAGATCCGGCGGTGCTACCGCTACCAGGCGGCGGCCTTCGCGGCGTCGCTCGGGTGCGGGGTGATCCTGCCGGAGCACGCGACGATTCCGAAGGCATTGGCGGGGTGAGCGATCCATGGCAGGTGACCACGAGCCACCCGTACGGGAGCGAGACGAGGCGGCGCGGCGCGTGAGGCGCGAGGACGTCGAACGCGAGGAATGGGGTCGTCCGGCGGGCGAGGGCAGGACGCATCGCCCGCCCGCCGAGGGCGCGCGTCCCCGTGGCGGGCAGCGCGGCGGCGTCGAGGAGATGCCCGAGCGCGGGCGGCGTCCGGTCCGGGATTCGGGGCGGGCGAGCGGCGACGAGCGGACCATGCACGGGGAGTTGTCCGATCGGGAGCGGAGGGCGTCCCGGGACGCGGCCGAGCGGCGCGGGCGTCCCGGTCGCGCCGACGGTGTCCGTGCCGATCGGGCACACGCCGACCGGCCGCCGGTCGACCGGGCGCGCGCCGAACAGGCACGGGCCGAGCGAGCCGCCGCCGAACGCGGCCGCGGCAACGGCGCACGGCCGCAGCGGCCCGCCGAACGTCCGATGCGCGGCGACCGGCCGGTCCGCTCCGACAACGGCCGCGGCGGGCGCGTCCCGCCGCGCCCCGCGAAGATCGACTACACCGCGGACCGCGCCATGGGCGCCCCGCGCATGGACAAGGCCGCCCAGCGCGCGAAGGCCAAGGCGGACAGGCGCAAACAGTCCGGCCCGCCGCTGCTCGACGACTCGACGCGGGCGCGGCTGGAGGCGATCAGCCGGGAGGGCTCCGGCCTGCGCGCGGCGTGGGCGACCTTCCGCATCCGTACCGACGACATCCGCCGCCGTAACTACGCCGCGCGCGCCGAGCAGACCATCGAGGACGGATTCGACCGCAGCACAGCCCAACTCACCGACCGCGGCTACGCGGGACCTGGCGGCGGCCGGATGAACGTGGTGGGTCGTCCCGTCGAATACCGCGCGACGACGGCCCAGGTGGCCGGCCTGTGGCCGTGGTCGGTCGGGGCGGGCGCGCCGCTGATCGGCACGCCGCTCGGCTCGCACCTGCACACCGGCGCACCGGTCTGCTTCGACCCGATGAACTGGTTCATGCGTGGCAGCTTCATCACCGCGCCGAGCCTGTTCGTGCTCGGCCTCAACGGTTTCGGCAAGTCCTCGCTGGTGCGCCGGATCGTGCTCGGCGGCATCGCGCAGGGCATCACGCCGCTGGTGCTGGCCGATGTGAAGCCCGACTACCGCAAGCTGGTGGAACTGGTCGGCGGCCAGGTCATCGACCTCGGCTACGGCCACGGCAAGCTGAACCCCTTGGCGGCAGGCGTGCTCGGTTCGGTGGTTCCACAGCTGGAGGAGTTCCCCGCGCTGCAAGTCCAAGTGCTGCAGGACATGCGGGCCAGGCAGGTCACGCTGATCGCGGGTCTGGTCGAGCTGGTGCGTGGCGCGCGGGTGCGCGACTACGAGGAGACGCTCATCTCGACCGCGCTGCGCATCCTCTTCCAGCCGGGCAGCGGCTACACCCCGGACCAGCCGCCGATCATGGAGAACCTACTGGAGGTGATCCAGGCGGGCGGCGAGGAGCTCCAGCTCGACGCGGGCGCCGACGATCCCGCCGAATACCAGGTCGCGATCAAGGGCCTGCGCCGTTCGCTGCGCGCGCTCACGCAGGGCCCGTTCGGCGCGGTCTTCAACGGCCAGACCTCGGTGCCGATCGACACCGAGGCGGTCGCCGTCTGCATCGATGTCTCGCACATCCCTACCGGCGACAAGAAGTTGAAAGCCGCTGTGATGCTTGCCTGCTGGGCCGACGGCTTCGCCTCGGTGGAGGCCGCGCACGTGCTGGCCGACGCGGGCCTCGGCCCGCAGCGGTACTTCCAGGTGGTGATGGACGAGCTGTGGCAGGTGCTCGGGCTCGGCGACTTCATGGTCGACCGCGTCGACGAGCTGACCCGTCTGCAGCGCGGCCTGGCCACCGCGCTGATCATGATCAGCCACACCATCAAGGACCTGCAGGCGCTCGGCTCCGAAGCCGCGATCGCCAAGGCGCTCGGCTTCCTGGAACGCGCGCGCGCCAAGATCTTCGGTGCGCTGCCCGCCGAGGAGGTCAAGCGGCTCGACAGCACGGTTCCGTTCACCTCCGCCGAGGAGGACATGGTGACCGGATGGTCGGCGCCGCAAGCGCTCACCGGCGAGGCGCTGAAACCGGGGCAGCAGCGTCCGTCCCCGCCGGGCACGGGTAAATTCCTGCTGAAGATCGGTGAGGACCGGCGTCCCGGTATTCCATTCCACATGGAATTCACGTTGTCGGAGAAGGAAAGCGGGATCCACGACACGAACCAGCGGTTCAGTGAATTCACCGGCGGCCCGGACAACGAATCCACCGCGCGCGGTGGTGAATCCCCGAACGGGAGCGCGGCATGAGATACCGTCCAGGACGCGGAGCAACAAGGATCGGCCGAGCGCCTGGACGGGCGGTGTTGTTCGGCGGAAGGAGTGCCGCATGATGCCGCATCGTGCGTATCGCAGAGTGTCGCCGGAAGTGCGCAAGGCCGCCGTCGAGCAGGTCGTCGCGCTGACCGGCAGACTACGCAGTGAATCCGAGGCGTGCCGGGTGGTCGCCGAACAGATAGGCGTGCATACCAATTCGGTGCGCAATTGGGTGCGCGCCGCGGAAGGCTCCGGCCTGGAACGCATGGACGCGATCGCGCTGCGCCGCAAAGTGGCGCTGCTGCAACAACAATTGGCGGCCGCCGCCGAAATGAACCGCACCCTAGCCGACACACTCAACGAAGCCAGACGCCACACGTGACGATTTCCCCCGAGCCGCATTCGACCATCGGCGCCCCGCCGCCGCCCCGTGTGAGGGCGTGGTGAGCGCCCGCGGCGTCTTGTGGACCGCTCTCGGCGCGGTGGTCGGACTGATCGCCCTGGTACTCGTCGTGGTCCTGCCCGCCGTCGAGGATCCGTGCGAGGACGCCACGGTGCTCGGTCCTTCGCAGACCGCGCTGCCGCCGCTCGGCGGCTACGCCCCTGGCGACCGGCCCGCTGCCGCGGTCTCGGGCGAACCCACTGCCTCCCAAGCGAATCCGAGCGTCACGGGCACCCCCTCGCTGGCCGCGGGCATCGGGCCCATCCGCCGCACCCTGCCGATGGCGGTCGGCACCTTCACGATCTCGGACGTCTTCGGCTCACGCAACGGCGGGCACCGAGGCGTCGACATGGCGGCGAGCGACGGCACCCCGATCTTCTCGGTGGCCGACGGCCGGGTGGTGGCGGCCGGACCGGCCTCGGGCTTCGGCAATTGGATCGTCGTCGACTCGGTCGACGTCAACGGCCGGTCGTATTCGGCTGTCTACGGGCACATGTGGGACCACGGCGTGCTGGTGCGGGTGGGGGAGACGGTGCGCGCGGGCCAGCAGATCGGCGCCGTCGGTTCGGCGGGCGAATCCAGCGGCCCGCACCTGCATCTCGAGATCGTCCCCGGCGGGCGCTTCACCGGCGGCCGTCAGATCGATCCGCTGCCCTGGCTGGACGGCGCGCCGACCCCGGATCTCGGTGGGGCGCAGTGGTACTCGTCCGATCCGCGTTGTCAGCGCGGTTTCGGCAGCGCGGGCGGCGCGCTGGCCGCGGGCAAGGTGCCGCCGGAACTCGAGATCTGGTACCGCCGCGCGGGTTCGCTGTGCCCGCAGATCACCTCGTCCCTGCTGGCCGCGCAGGGCAGGCAGGAGTCCGGATTCCGCAGGGGCGCCACGTCGCCCGCGGGCGCGCAGGGCTTGGCGCAGTTCCTTCCGGGCACCGCGGCCGCCACCAATCCCGACGACGGCAGGCCATACGTCATCGACGCCGACGGCAACGGTGTGGCGAGCGTGTGGGACGACGGCGACGCGATCATCGGGCAGGGCCGCTACATGTGCGCCATCGCCCGCAAGGTCACCCAGTGGGTGTCCGAGGGGCGCGTCCAAGGGGATGTCACCGCGCTGACGCTGGCCGCCTACAACGCGGGCGAGGGCGCGGTGCTCGCCTCCGGCGGCATGCCGAATCAGTATGCGGCGCACTACTCCGAGACCCGGCCGTACGTGGCCAACATCCTCGCGATGGAACCGCAATATCGCGCCCCGGGCTCGACGGGTCGCTTCAGCCCGCAGGAGGGCAGCGGCGGCGCACAGATCCTGGAGGCCGCGCACGACTGGCTCGGCACCCCGTACATCTGGGGCGGCGGCGGGCCGCAGGGCCCCAGCGGCGGCGGCATGGACGGCCCCGGCCTGACCGCGGCCGCGGTGTTCGCGGCCTCCTCGGGAGCGGTGACGTTGCCGCGCACGGCCGAACAGCAGTGGGAGGCAGGCTTCGAGGTGCCGATGAGCAAGGCGCAGCCGGGCGACCTGGTGTTCAGTTCCTTCGGCCCGCGCGGGCCCGCGGAGGTGGGAATCTATGCCGGTGATGGACGCATGATCCAGTCCGTGCCCGGTTCGGACACGCGGTCGGGCGGCGGCGTCAGCGAGGTCGCGGTGCCCGGCGACGCACGGCTGCGGAGGGTACTGTGAGCGAACACGCGCAGGCGCGAGTTCTGATCGGACCACGACCGTGTCGGTCCGGGCGGTTAGCCTTGAAAGACAGAGCAACTGCACGCGCGAAACTGGTGGTGATGCTGGTGATGAGCGTGGCGATGACGATCGCGGCCTGCGGGCGCGACGATACCGGCGAATCGGGTTCCGGTGCGCCGCAGCCCGCCACGTCGACCACCAGGCTGCTCGAACAGGTCCCCGCCCCCGATCCGGTGACGCCGGACGGCGTCGCGGTGACGGCGCTGCGGGAGATCTACACCTGGCGACCCGCGGGCGAGGGACCGGGCGACTCCCTGGTCCGGGCCCGGAAGTGGCTCGGCCCCAGCCTGATCCGGATGCTGGAAGGCTCGCCGTCGATCACCGAGACGCCCAAGCCCTCATTGCAGTGGGCGGACTGGGCCAAGGCGAACGCCACCGTCGAGGCGTTCACCTTCGCCTCGGGCGACCGGCCGCCACCCGGTCCGGATCCGGACGTCACACAATTCAAGATCGGTATCGAACAGACCGTCGTCTACCCGAACGGGCGCAAGGAACCGCTGCCGCCCGCGACGGTGATCGCCACCGTGGTGCGCACGCCCGACGGCTGGCGGCTCGACGCGTTCCGCTGACCGCACGCTTTCCACCGCACGGCGATTCGAGGAGGCAGACATGGCAAAAAAGAAGAAGGTGACGGATCCGGCGATACCCGGACCCGATCTCGGCCTGATATCGGTCTACGCCGGTGCCGTGGTGATCGGAACGCTCTTGGTGGCTCTGCATCTCGGTAATCAGATGGCGGCCGAGCCGCAGGACCTGCCGGTGAATCCGATCGAGATCGTCGCCGGGATAGCGCGCGGCAAGTACACCTGGCCGACGGGCGCCACGGTGATCCTGCTGCTCGTGGTGCTGTGCGCCGTCGCCTACCTGGTGGTGCGCCAGCAGACGACCAAGCGCAAGTCCAAAGGCGCGCTGCCGGTGGACGAGAAGGCCCAGCACATGGGATCGGGCGGCGCGATCCGCGCGCTCACCGAGGCAGGCGTGCGGGAGAAGGCCGAACAGCTCGGGATGAACCTCGGCTACGACGACGCGCCGGGCGTGCCGATCGGCGTCGGCGTCGCCGACGGCGCCATGCTGTACGGCTCCTACGAGGATCTGCACCTGGACATCTGGGGTCCGCGCCAGGGCAAGTCGACCTCACGGGTGATCCCGGCGATCCTGTCCGCGATCGGCCCGGTGCTCTCCACCTCGAACAAGCGCGACGTCGTCGACGCGACCCGCGACGTGCGAGAGTCCAAGGGCAGCCCCACGTTCGTGTTCGATCCGCAGGGCGTGGCCGACGAGAGCCCGAGCTGGTACTGGAATCCGCTGGATTGGGTCGACGCCGGGCACGAGGGCTGCGAGATGCGCGCGCAGCGGCTGGCCGGGCACTTCGCCGACGCCGACAACGGCACCGAGTCCAAGTCCGACGAGTTCTTCGACCCCGAGGCCGAGGATCTGCTCGCCGCGCTGTTCCTCGCCGCGGCGGTCGGCCAGCGGCCGATCGTGCAGGTCTGGGACTGGGTCACCAACCCGGTCGACACCGAGCCGATCGAGCTGCTGCGCAACGCTCGCCACCACTACATGGCATCGGGCCTCGCGATGCAGTACAACGCCGACCCCCGCACCCGAAGCGGCATCTTCGGCACCGCCAAGAAGATGGTGCGCTGCCTGCAGCTGTCGAACGTGCACGACTGGATCCTGCCCGGCGCCGACCCGGGCAGCGGCCAGCCACGCAGGCAGTTCGACGAACTCGAGTTCATCGAGCGCAACGGCACGCTGTACTGCCTGTCGCTCGAGGGCCGCGGCTCGGCCGCACCGCTGGTGAGTGCGCTGACCGAGGCCGTCATCGACGTGGCCATGCGCAAGGCGTCCCGTTCGCGCGGCGGCCGCCTGCCCATCCCGCTGCTCGCCGTCCTCGACGAGGCAGCCAACGTGGTGCGCTGGAAGGATCTGCCCAAGCAGTACAGCCACTTCGGTTCGCGCGGCATCGTCGTGATGACGGTGCTGCAGTCCTGGGCCCAAGGCGCGCGCTGCTGGGGCGACGCGGGCATGCTCGCGCTGTGGTCGGCGGCCAACATCAAGGTACTCGGCAGCGGCGTGGATGACATGAACTTCCTGCGCGACCGCTCCGAGGCGATCGGCGATTACGATTCGATCTCGGGTTCGGTCTCGGAATCCAAAGGCAGCAAGAGTTATTCGCGATCGCTGGGTTCGTCGAGGACGTTCAACGTCAACGCGCTCGCCACGCTGCCGCGCGGCCGCGCGATCGTGTTCACCTCGGGTCAGCCCGCGGTGCTGATCCGCACGGTCCCCTGGTGGGAGGGCGAGTACGCTTCGGACGTGAAGAAGTCGATCGCGCAGCACGATCCGCAACGCAAGACCCAGATCACCGACCTGATCGGCTCGCCCTCGCTGACCAAGGTCACTCCGCCACCCGAGTCCGGGCAAGTCGAGGAGGTTCGGCCTCTGTGAGCGAGCGAACCATGAGCACAGTACCGCTCGGCGCGACGGAGCCGAGCGCCAGCGAGGTGGAGGCGTGAGTGAGCGGAGCGAGCGAACCATGAGCACAGTACCGCTCGGCGCGACGGAGCCGAGCGCCAGCGAGGTGGAGGCGTGAGTGAGCGGAGCGAGCGAACCATGAGCACAGTACCGCTCGGCACGACGGAGCCGAGCGCCAGCGAGGTGGAGGCGTGAGTGAGCGGAGCGAGCGAACCATGAGCACAGCACCGCTCGGCACGACGGAGCCGAGCGCCAGCGAGGTGGAGTCGTGACCGAACAGCAGCAGCAGATGATCTACACCAATGTCGTCGAATTCGTCGAGAACTACTTGAGTCTGGTGTATCGGCGGCAGGTGACCGACATCAGTGAGACGGTGTGGTGCCCCGAGTGGTGGAAGCACGCCGAGGCGGTCGCGCGACTCGACGCGCTGTGGCGTGCCTGGGAGCACTACCGGCTGGAACCGAGCACCGGGCTGAGCATCTGGTTCCTCGACCACGCCGATCCGCACATGACCAAGCTGTTCGACCCGCGCGGGCCGTTCAAGTACTGCAGTGTGCGCAACGGGCACAAGGACATGCTGAGCCCGCTGCCGTTGAAGTCTCCCGCGCAGGGGATGTTCGGCGATCCGACGGTCGGCGATTTCCGGGTGTAGCGGACATCAGAACGCCCGCTGAATTCAGCGGGCGCTCTTGGTGTTTCAGGTTTTCCGCGCGGTCACTGCCTGGCGCGTTCGAGGCCGCGGGCCTCGGGCTCCCTGCCGCGGGACGCGACGGAGCGGTTCTCTTCGAGGCGGGCTCGGACGGCCTCTTCCGGCGGCTGCCCCTGGCCTACTTCGATGAGCATGCGGACCGCCGCCAATTCCGGTGCGACGCCGATCCGCGAGAGATGGGCCGCGATCGCCATCCGCCGTTCGGCCGAATCGTACCGAACGACCGGTTGTTTCGCGGCGGACGCGGTGGCCGCCATGCGGGTGGCTTCGGCTTGCGCGGAGAAACGATCCTTCTCCAGTGAAATGCCTTTGGCCGGAGCCGCTTTCTCCACCATGCGCGCGAGCTCGAGGTTGCGCGGATCCTTGGCCTTGGAGTCGCGAGCCTCCCGAATCTGGAGCTCGCGAGCCTCTTTCATGCGGGCCTCGGTGATCTTGGCGCGCGCCTCGGCTTCCTTCTGACCACGCTCACGGGTGCGCAGTGCGACCAGGGTCGCCAGCTGCAACATACTCTTTATCATGGCCGCGGTTTCCCGGCCGATGTCGTCCAGTTCCTCGGACATGGCTGCTCCCCGATGCTGCAGTGATCACTATGGATGATTGTGGTGCTTCGTCACGGACACCGCCACGCGAACTGTAGTTCGTCGGCCGGCGCCCCGCCTGCAAACGTGCACACCAGGAGGTCTCGTTTCGTCGCGTTCCCTCGTGGCTGGGGATCGCCCGTTAGGGATGGCTACGCTACGCGAACTCCATGTTTCGAGATTACCCGAGAAACGCGTGGCACAACCGTACGGACGTGCCGGTAACAGCATATATCGCACAATTACGACACGCACCGAGAAGCGCCGGACGATCTTCGGCACATGCGCTGCGGCGTCGGATATTTAGGCTCGCCTACCCTGAGTTGCCGTAGTCCATAGACTTCGGGCCCGGTCGCCGATCGCGGCGCCGGGCCCGAAGAAGTTGCCGGGGATTCAGTCCAGGCGAACCGACTGGATGGTCACCGGCGAGGTCGGCTTGCCGTCGCCGGGGCCGTTGGAATTGTCCTGTCCGGCCTGCGCGATCTTGTCCAGGGTGGCCATGCTGTTCTCGTCCACCGTGCCGAAAATGGTGTACTGCGGCGGCAGTTGCGAGTCGCCGTAGACGACGAAGAACTGGCTGCCGTTGGTGCCCGGGCCTGCGTTGGCCATGGCGAGCGTGCCGCGCTTGTAGTCGATCGGCATCTGCGAGGCGGGGTCGCCCTGCGCGTACTGATCGGTCGGGTACTCGTTGTCGAATTCGTAACCGGGACCGCCCATTCCGGTGGCGGTCGGGTCACCGCACTGGAGCACCTTCAGCGTCTCGTCCGCGGTCATGCGGTGGCAGTCGGTGCCGTCGAAGTAGCCCTGGCTGGCCAGGCTCACGAAGCTGTTGACGGTGCAGGGCGATTCGGCGTTGTTCAGCGTCAGGCCGATCGGACCCTGGTTGGTGTCCACGCTCATGCTGACCTGGGCGTCGCCGCCGGTGGTCGGAATGCCGTCGGTCTTGGACGGCTTCTGCACCGGCTTGTCCGCGGGCTTGGCCCCGTCCCGGTAGGTGCAGTTGACCAGCTCGGGCTTCGCCTTCGCGGCGGGCGGCGCGGCGGAGAGCGACGCGTCCTTGGTCTCCGAGGCTGTGTTCTGGTTGTCCTCGCCCTTGGTCAGGAAGTAGACGCCGGTCACAGCCGCGATCGCGACGACCACACCGAGCACGGATCCCGCGATGGTCAGTTGCTTGCGTCGGCGCGCGCGTTCGGCCCGGTTGGCCAATTGGCGCTCGAGCTTGCGTTTGGCCGCTGCTCGTCGCTGTTCGTTGCTCGGCACTACCACGTTCCTCCCGTGTCGGCTTGCTTCCGAGGTAAGAGTGTGCCATCTCTTCCTGAGACCGCCCCGCAGTTCCTCGGACGGGTCGAAGGCTAACCGGTTGGACTTGACGGCCGGTAGTGGTGGAAACTGGACCATCGTGACCAAGACCAGCAGCTTCTCCGCCCCGAGGGGGGTACCGGACTACGTGCCACCCGGCTCCGCCGAGTTCGTCGCCGTGCGCGACGGCCTCGTCCATGCGGCCCGACTGGCCGGGTACGGGCACATCGAGCTGCCGGTGTTCGAGCAGACCCTGCTGTTCGCGCGCGGCGTCGGCGAGTCCACCGACGTGGTCAGCAAGGAGATGTGGACCTTCGCCGACCGCAACGGCGAGAGCTTCACCCTGCGCCCCGAGGGCACGGCGGGCGTGATGCGCGCCGTCATCCAGCACGGCCTGGACAAGAGCGGCCAGCTGCCGCTGAAGCTGTGCTACGCGGGGCCGTTCTTCCGCTACGAGCGCCCGCAGGCCGGTCGCTACCGGCAGTTGCAGCAGGTCGGCGTCGAGGCCATCGGCGTGGACGATCCGGCGCTGGACGCCGAGGTCATCGCCATCGCCGACGCGGGCTACCGCAGCCTCGGGCTGGACGGTTTCCGGCTGGAGATCACCTCGCTCGGCGACGAGACCTGCCGTCCGCAGTATCGGGAGCTGTTGCAGGACTTCCTGTTCGGCCTGCCGCTGGACGAGGAGACCAAGCGCAGGGCGCAGATCAATCCGCTGCGCGTGCTCGACGACAAGCGTCCCGAGGTGCGTGAGCTGACCGCCGAAGCCCCGCTGATGATCGACCACCTCTCCGAGTCCGCGAAGACGCACTTCGAGCAGGTGCTCGGTCACCTCGACGCGCTCGGGGTGCCGTACGTGCTGAACCCGCGGATGGTGCGCGGTCTGGACTACTACACCAAGACCACCTTCGAGTTCGTGCACGACCAGCTGGGCGCGCAGTCCGGCATCGGCGGCGGTGGCCGCTACGACGGCCTGATGGCCGAGCTGGGCGGTCAGCCGCTGTCCGGTATCGGGTTCGGTCTCGGTGTCGACCGCACCGTGCTCGCGCTGCAGGCCGAGGGCAAGACGGCCGCCGTGCCGTCCCGCTGCGACGTGTTCGGGGTGCCGCTGGGCGACGCGGCCAAGCAGCGCCTCGTCGTGCTGGCGGCGCAGCTGCGCGGCGCGGGCATCCGCGTCGACCTCGCCTACGGCGGGCGCGGCGTGAAGGGCGCGATGAAAGCGGCCGACCGCTCGGGCGCGAAGTTCACCGTGGTGCTCGGCGACCGCGACCTGGCCGAGAACAGCATCGCCGTGAAGGACATGGCGACCGGCGACCAGCGGCACGTGCCGCTCAGCGAGGTCGTCGGCGTCCTGCGTGAGGCGCTGATCGCCGGGCGCTGACCCACCGGCGGGGTGGGGTGCGGGGCGACATTCCGTGCCCACCCGACGCCGCGCCCCTCGGGGTCGCGCGCGGTACCGTGACTGCGCACCGCCGCTGCGGTGACCCTGCGGAGAGGTGGAGAGTGGACGCGAATCCTGGTCAGCCGGAATCGGTTCCGCCGGTCGGACTCGATCTCGTCGCCCCCGAGATGTACGCGCCGATGCTGCGGCGGCTGGCGCTGGCGGCGGCCGGCGTCGGGATCGGCGCGGCGCTGCTCTCGGCGACCGTCGTCGATTGGCCGATCGCGATCGCCATCGGTCTCGTCGTCGGGCTGCCCACCGTCGGCTACGCCGTGGCGCTGCGGCGGCGCCGCATGTGGGTGACGGGTACCACGATCCACGCCCGCCGGGTATTCGGCGAACGCAGGCTCGAGGTCGCGGCGGCCACCGGCGTGGAGCTCCTGGTCTTCCCGGCGCGGCTGAGCCGCATCGTGCTGCGCGTCACCGCGGGCCCGGACGTCCAGCTCATCCCGCTCGCCATGTACACCGACGTGGGCAGCGGGCGTGAGCTGCACCTGCTCGGGCTGCGCAAGCTCGCCGACGCCCTCGCGGCGAGCCACCTGGCCGCGGCGGTCGCGGTCTCGGCGCTCTTGGTGCACCAGCTCCGCGCGGAGGCCCGCGACGCGGGCTTGGAGGAACGCCCCCTCTATCGCGCCGTCCAGCTGGCCCGCGCCAAGGACTACGTGTCCCCTGTCGTCCTCACCGACCGCGAAGTCGCCGAACTCGGCTGACCCGCGTTCCCACACCTCCCGCACACGCCCCACACAGGCCTCGTCTGTGTGGGGCGTACATGCGGCGTGTGGGGACGTGAGGCGTTGCTCACGGGTGGGTTCGGGCCGTGGTGAGCCTGAGTAGGGTTGGGCCTGAGTGTCCGTCCAACGCAAGGAGTTCCCGTGAGCACCGCCGCTCGGAACGCGCCCGTGACCGTTGCCGTGACCGGTGGAGCCGGGCAGATCGCCTACGGCCTGCTGTTCCGTATCGCGTCCGGCGCGATGCTCGGACCGGAGACGCCGGTGCGGCTGCGGCTGCTCGAGATTCCCGCCGCGGTCGCCTCGCTGGAAGGCGTGGCGATGGAGCTCGAGGACGGCGCGTTCCCGCTGCTGGAGTCCATCGACATCAGCGACGATCCGTGGGTCGGTTTCGACGGCGCCAACGTCGCGCTGCTGGTCGGCGCGCGCCCGCGCACGGCGGGCATGGAGCGGTCCGATCTGCTCGCCGCCAACGGCCCGATCTTCACCGAACAGGGCCAGGCCATCAACGCCAGCGCCGCCGACGACGTGAAGGTGCTCGTGGTGGGCAACCCGGCCAACACCAACGCCTTCATCGCCATGAGCAACGCCCCCGACGTGCCCGCTGAGCGCTTCACCGCGATGACCCGCCTCGACCACAACCGCGCCATCGCCCAGCTGGCCAAGAAGACCGGCGCGCCCGCCGCCGACATCGCCCGCGTCACGATCTGGGGCAACCACTCGGCCACCCAGTACCCCGATATCACGCACGCCACCGTCGCGGGCCGCCCCGCCCTCGACCTCGTCGACGACGCCTGGCTGCGCGAGAACTTCGTCCCCACCGTGCAGCAGCGCGGCACCGCGATCATCCAGGCCCGCGGCGCGTCCTCGGCCGCCAGCGCGGCCAGCGCCGCCATCGATCACATCCACGACTGGGTGCTCGGCACCCCCGCGGGCGACTGGACCTCCATGGCGGTCCCGTCCGACGGCTCCTACGGCGTCCCGGAGGGGCTCATCAGCTCGTTCCCGGTCACCTGCGCCGACGGCGCCTACACGATCGTCCCCGACCTCGCCCTGGACGACTTCTCCCGCACCCGCGTCACCGCGAGCGTCGGCGAACTCGAACAGGAACGTGACGCCGTCGTCGACCTGGGCTTCGCCAAGCGAGTCTGAGCAGAATCGTCTGACGGCTCCGGGTGCGGACGCCGACGCTCATTC
This sequence comes from Nocardia sp. bgisy118, assembly GCF_057708605.1. NCBI lineage: Bacteria > Bacillati > Actinomycetota > Actinomycetes > Mycobacteriales > Nocardiaceae > Nocardia > Nocardia sp. bgisy118. Next base: position 133,394 of record NZ_JBYISM010000001.1, read on the forward strand.
GCCGAACAGCGCCAGCGATGCGGTGAATCCGTGCAGCGCGTTGCGGCCCGCGATGGGGCCGATCTCGCCCGCGGCGAAGAAGCCCGCGAGCGGGATGTCGCCGAGCACGTCGCTGATGGCGGCGGTGTCGTGATCCGCGATCTTGAACATCCGCCTACCGCGTCCGTTGCAGGTGAACAGCAGCGCCCCCGCGGGGCGGCCGGGGAGCTCCGCGCGCGCCTGTGCGAGTGCGGCGCGCAGATCTTTGTCGGCCTCGATCGCATCGCGGACCTGGAACTGCACGGTCGTGCCGATCTCGACTTCTTCGCCGATTTCGATCGCGCCGCTCGCCGGATCGGCGCCGAGCAGCCCGCGGATCAGGAAATCACCCTGTCCAGGGGTGGCCAGGTGCTCGTCGACGACGATGCCGATCTGCACGCCGTGCGCCACCAACTCCTGCTGATCGGGTGGCAGCGCTTCGACGATCTCGCGCAACCGATCGATCGGCGACCGCCCGCCGAGCTCGGTGATCAACGCGCCACGCGCGGCGGTGACGATGTACGGCTGTCCGATCGGGCGGCAGCCTTGCGACACGACCGGCACACTGCGCAGTCCGGGGAGCCGCACGCCGACCGCGCCCGAGGCCAGTACCTCGTGGTCGCGGAACAGCCGGCTCTCGCCGGGCCCCGCGGCGCCGCTCGCCAGCCCGCCCATCACGATGATGCCTGGCAGGTCGGTGTTCAGGTGCTCGAGCAGCGCTTCGGTCGGGAACGTGTACGGGTCGGTCAGCAACAGATGGAAGTCGTGCTCGGCCCGGTCGAAGCGGTGACCGGCGAGCAGCCCGCCGGAGGCCGTGCGGACGAAGTCCAAGTGGAACGTCTCGGCGGGTGCACCGGTGGCCAGCCACACCGCCGTCGCGGGTTCGTCCTCGAGTTCGCGCCGTCCGGCCACGACCGCGTTCGCCACGCATCCGACGAGCGCGGGCACCCGGACCGACCGATGGACACCCTCCAGCACGGCCGGAGCCGCATCCGAGTGTGCTCGCGATGCGAGGAGCACCGCGATCGAGGGTGACGCACCCGCGAGCTGATCGCGCGCATGCAGGGCCGCTTCCGCGCCGGCGTCCCGCGCGTCAGGCGCGGTGGAGAGTCCGACCGCGATCCGCACACATCCATCGTAGGGCGCGACACGTCACACGGCTGCCGCACGCCTCGCAGAGGATACCGGCGCTGCGACGCGTACGGAGACGCTGCGCGGTCAGCCGACGGTCCAGGTCTCGGGGCCGGTGAGGAGAGTTTGGAGGGAGTCGGGGGCGAGGGGGTTGCGGTCCGCGGCGGCGCTGTGCTGGGCGCGGACGGCGTCGTCGTAGGTGGGACGGGTGACGCTGCGGAAGATGCCGGTCACCACGTGGCCCAAGTCCTGGTCGGACAGACGCGAGAGGGCGTAGGCGTATTCAGGGTCGTCGGAGTAGGCGTCGTGGACGACGATGTCGGCCTCCGCGACCTCGGCGGTGCGGGCCACGCGCAGGCCGAAACCGCTTTGCACGACGGCGTATTCACCGTCGGCGCCGAAGCGCAGCGGCTGTCCGTGGTGCAGCGGGATGAGCCGCGATTCGGCGTCGCCGCGGCGCAGCACGTCGAAGGAGCCGTCGTTGAAGATCGGGCAGTCCTGCAGGATCTCGACGAAGGACGTGCCGCGGTGTTCGGCGGCGGCGCGCAGCACCTCGGTGAGCCCGGCTCGGTCGGAGTCGATGGCGCGGGCGGCGAAGCTGGCCTCGGCGCCCAGCGCCAGCGAGAGCGTGTTGAACGGGTGGTCGACCGAGCCCATGGGGGTGGACTTGGTGATCTTGCCCTGCTCCGAGGTCGGTGAGTACTGGCCCTTGGTCAGCCCGTAGATGCGGTTGTTGAACAGCAGGATGGTCATGTTCACGTTGCGGCGCAACGCGTGGATCAGATGGTTGCCGCCGATGGACAGCGCGTCACCGTCGCCGGTGACCACCCAGACCGACAGATCGGGACGCGTCACCGCCAAGCCGGTGGCGATGGCGGGCGCGCGGCCGTGGATGGAGTGGATGCCGTAGGCCTCCAGGTAGTACGGGAACCGGCTGGAGCAGCCGATCCCGGACACGAACATCAGGTTCTCCCTGCGCAATCCGAGTTCGGCCAGGAACCCGCGCACGGTGGCCAGGATGACGTAGTCGCCGCAGCCGGGGCACCAGCGCACCTCCTGATCGGAGGTGAAGTCCTTGACCTTCTGCGGTCCGTCCGCGGCGGGCACCCCGGATACGCCGGTGAGCCCGAGATCGGTTCCGACGAGTGAGGTTTCGACGATGGTCATCGGTTGCCCCCGATCCGCTCGGCCGCGGCCGGGCGCCGTGTGTCCTGCGTTCGATAGGTGGCCCGCGCGCGGGCGGCGAACGACTTGTCCTGCTCCATGTCCTCCAGGGAGCCGTCCAGCGCGGCGTCGATGACGCCGACGAGTTCCTGCGCCGAGAAGGCGGTGCCCGCGATCTTCGTCCACGGCTGCACGTCCACCAGGTACTTCGCGCGCAGCAGCATGGCCAGCTGACCGCCGTTCATCTCCGGCGCGACCACCGTCCGATAGCGGCGCAGCACCGCACCGAGGTTGGGCGGCAACGGATTCAGGTGCCGCAGGTGCGCCTGGGCGACGGGGACGCCGCGGCGGCGGGCGCGGCGGCAGGCCTCGCCGATCGGCCCGAAGGAACTGCCCCAGCCGATCAGCAGCAGCTCGGCGCGCTCGTCGGGGTCGTCGACCTCGAGCCGGGGGACGGCGATGCCGTCGATCTTGGCCTGCCGCAGCCGGACCATCAGCTCGTGATTGGCGGGGTCGTAGGAGATGTTGCCGCTGCCGTCGGCCTTCTCCAGGCCGCCGATCCGGTGCGCGCGGCCCTTGGTGCCCGGCACCGCCAACGGGCGGGCCAGGGTTTCCGGATCGCGGGCGTAGGGCTGGAATCCGGCCTCGTCGTCGGCGTCCGGCTCGAACGCGGGGTCGATGGGCGCCAGGTCGGCGACGTTCGGAATCGACCACGGCTCCGAGCCGTTCGCGATGGCGCCGTCGGACAGCAACAGCACGGGCGTGCGATAGGTGAGCGCGATCCTGGCCGCCTCCACGGCGGTGGCGAAGCAGTCGGCGGGGGAGCGGGGCGCGAGCACCGCCACCGGGGACTCGCCGTTGCGGCCGTGCAGCGCCTGCAACAGATCCGCCTGCTCGGTCTTGGTGGGCAGGCCGGTGGAGGGACCGCCGCGCTGCACGTCGACGATCACCAGCGGCAGTTCGGTCATCACCGCCAACCCGATCGTCTCGCTCTTCAGCGCGAGGCCCGGGCCCGAGGTGCTGGTGACGCCGAGCGCGCCGCCCAGCGAGGCGCCGAGCGCCGCGCCGATGCCCGCGATCTCGTCCTCGGCCTGGAAGGTGGTGACGCCGAAGTGCTTGTGCTTGCTCAGCTCGTGCAGGATGTCGGAGGCCGGCGTGATCGGGTAGGTGCCGAGGAAGACCGGCAGCCCGGCCAGATGTCCCGCCGTGACGAGCCCGTAGGCCAGCGCGGTGTTGCCGGTGATCTGGCGGTAGGTGCCCGGCGCCAGCGTGGCGGGCGCGATCTCGTAGGTGGTGGCGAAGGCCTCGGTGGTCTCGCCGTAGTTCCAGCCCGCGCGGAAGGCGAGCACGTTGGCCTCGGCGATGTCCGGTTTACCGGCGAACTTCTCGCGGAGGAAGCGTTCGGTGCCGCCGATCGGCCTGCCGTACATCCAGGACAGCAGGCCGAGCGCGAACATGTTCTTCGCGCGCTGGCCGTCCTTCTTGCCGACCTCGGCGGGTTCGGTGGCGGCGAGCGTCAGCGAGGTCATCGGCACCTCGTGCACCACGAAGTCGGTGAGCGAGCCGTCCTGCAGCGGATCGGTGGCGTAGCCGACCTTGGCCATGGCGCGCTTGGTGAACTCGTCGGTGTTCACGATGAGGGTTGCCCCGCGCGGGAGATCCTCGAGGTTCGCCTTGAGCGCCGCCGGATTCATCGCCACCAGCACGTCGGGCTGGTCGCCCGCGGTGAGGATGTCGTAGTCGGCGATCTGGATCTGGAAGGACGAGACGCCAGGGAGCGTGCCCTGCGGCGCGCGGATCTCGGCGGGAAAATTGGGCTGGGTCGCCAGGTCGTTGCCGAACGCGGCCGCTTCGTGGGTGAAGCGGTCGCCGGTCAGCTGCATTCCGTCGCCGGAGTCCCCGGCGAACCGAATGACGACCTTTTCCAATTTGGCTGTGCCGACATCGTTTTGGTGCGAAACCATGTGCCTGCTTCACTTCCTCGTCGAGGTGAGAGGTGCCAGTGGCCAACCTACTCCGCCTGGACCGGGTATCGCCGCCGAAGCGCGCAGTCCGCTCCCGATTGGTTTCCGGAGGTCGGGTGGCGCCCGGTCAGGCGAACAGCGCGAGTTGGGTGTCCACGGCGCCCTCCGGCTCCGGCTCCCGCGCGGGTGCGGCGGTGGTCTCTCCGTCCCTGGTCAGGCCGTGCCGCTCCAGCAGCGGCGTGATCCGCTCGCGCAGCCACGCCGCGTACTCCGGCGCGACGTAGGCGCCGCGGCCGTACAGCTGGCGGTAGCGGCGCAGCAGGGCTGGGTGCGTTTCGGCCAGCCACTCGAGGAACCAGCCGCGGGTGCTGCCGCGCAGATGCATCGGGAAGGCGACGGCCGAGGTCGCGCCCGCCGCCGCGATCGCGCCGAACAACTCGTCGAGGTGCGCGCGGCCGTCGGTCAGGTAGGGGATCACCGGCGCCACCAGGACGTGCACCGGGAAGCCCGCGTCGGTCAGCGCGCGGACCATGTCGAGCCGGGCGCGCGGCGACGGCGTTCCGGATTCCAGGCCGCGGTGCAGTTCCGGGTCCAGGATGGCGATGGAGACGGCCAGGCTCACCGGCACCTCGCGGGCGGCCAGCGTCAGCAGCGGCAGATCCCGGCGCAGCAACGTGCCTTTGGTGAGGATGGAGAACGGGGTGCCGGAATCGGTCAGCGCGCGAATGATGCCCGGCATCAACCGGTATCGGCCCTCGGCGCGCTGATACGGGTCGGTGTTGGTGCCGAGCGCGACCGGGTCCCGCTGCCAGGACCGCCTGCCGAGCTCTTTGCGCAGCACGGCGGCGATATTGGTCTTCACCACGATCTGCGCGTCGAAATCGCGGCCCGCGTCCAGGTCCAGATATTCGTGGGTGGGGCGGGCGAAGCAGTAGCGGCAGGCGTGCGAGCACCCGCGCATCGGGTTGATCGTCCACTGGAACGGCAGTGTCGAACTCTCGGGCATCTTGTTCAACGCGCTCTTGCAGAGCACTTCGTGGAATGTGATGCCCTCGAATTCCGGGGTCTGCACGGTGCGAACGAACCCCGCCCGGCTCAAGCCGGGCAGTGCGCCGTCGTCGGCGTCCAGGGTCTGGTTCTGCCACCGCACCCACTCAGTCGAACATGTGTTCTAGGGTGTGTCAAGCGATCCGTCGCACGTCGGTCGCGTCGAACGCGGTCGCGTCGGCGAAGAACGCGACCAGATCGCGCACGGTGTCGTCGATCGGGCGCGGCCGATAGCCGAGCTCATGTTCCGCCTTGCCGTGGTCGACCACCGGCGCCGAGATCAGCGCGCCTAGCGCGGCCCTGGACAGGATGTCGGTGCCGAGCATCTTGCCGACCGGCTCGAGCACGGGGATCAGGCCGCCGACCAGCTTGGGCGGGATGGTGAACTTCGGTCCCTTCTTGCCGCCGTGCGCCGCCGCCATCCGGCACAGGTCGAGCATCGAGATCATCGACCCGCCGAGCAGGTAGTTCTCGCCGGTCCGGCCCTTCTCGCCCGCCAGGATCAGGCCCTGTGCCACGTCGCGCACGTCGACCAGGTCGAAGCCGCCGCCGATCATCGCGGGCACCCGGCCCTGGGCGGCGTCGCGCAGTGTGCGGTTGATCCGGGACAGCGGGGTGCTGTGGTCGACGGGGCCGAACACGCCCGTGGGGTTGCAGAGCACGGCGTCGAGTCCCTTGTCGGCGACCTTGCGCAGTTCGACCTCGCCCGCCCATTTGGAGCGGTCGTACACCGGCAGCGCCGGGTCGGTGGAACGCCCCGACCTCTCGTCGATGCGGCCGCCGCAGCTGTACTGGTTGAACGCGTGGATGGAGCTGGCGTGCACCATCCGGCGCGCGCCGACCTCGAGCGCGGCCTCGGCGACCACGCGCACACCCTCGGTGTTGACCTTCCAGGCCAGATCGTTCTTCTCGGCCAGGGTGATCACGGCGACCAAGTGGTACACGACCTCCGCGCCCGCCAGTGTTTCGCGCATCGACGCCGGGTCGAGGACGTTCCCCGCGACCCAGGTGACGTTCGTGTGCGCGGACTGCCCGGGGACCGCCCTGTCGATGGCGGTGACCTCGTGTCCCTGATCGACGAGCAGGCGGAGCAGATTCGTGCCAAGGTAGCCGGCTGCGCCGGTCACTGCGACCTTCATGGCCGTTAGAATATAGAACTTGTTCTAATTTGCAACACGTTGTAGTTCCCTCTTGTCGTGGCGCGATCCGTTCCGCTTCGGGCGGCCGCGGTCTCGAAAGTTGCCGGTGGCGTCGGCTATATTGAGCCCAACCGCAGCGGCTTCGCGGTTCGGACGGCCCGAGCTGTCCGGGGGCACAGTCGTTTCGGGCAGGGAGACGTTTCGACAACGCTATGTGCACGACACAGATGTTCACGACGAATTGGGGGGCAACTCGATGAGTAATCTCTCGGTGGAGACCGAAGCGGTCCAGGCTTTCGCCACGGAGAACGCCGGGATCGCCGCACAGATTTCCTCGGCCGGTTTCGACGGGCCGGCTCAGGTGGCCGCGCTCACGCCGGTGTTCGGACTGATCGGCGCCGACTATCTGCTGAGCTTCGCGGCCGCGCAAGTTCTGCAGGCCAAAGACATCAACGATCTGTCGGCCAAGTACGCCGACCTGTCGTTCAAGGCGTTCAACGCCGCCTCGCTCTACGAGGGCACCGACACCGGCAACGCGGCCGCGATGAACGTCCAGGCGGGCGAGATCGGAGGCGGGGCGTGAAGCCGCTCGACTCCTCGTCCACGGGCCTCATCGCCCCGTCCGAGCCCGCCGCCGACTCGCTCGACCACGCCGCGGCCGGTGCGAATCAGGCAGTCCCCGCGGCGATCCCGACCGATCAAGCCATCATCGATCTGGCGCTGCCGCAGCTGCCCGAGGACATCCCGGCCATCGAACCGCCCGAATTCGTGTTGTCGCACAAGGTGAGTGAGGACGCGCCCGCGCTCGGTACCGTGCCCGCCGGAATGCCCGGCCTCGGCGGCACGCCCGCGCCGGAGGCGCAGGACATCCTCGGCGGGATGCCCACCGATGTGGAAAGCCTGCTCGGCGGCGCGAACACCGCGATCAGCCACGCCGCCGAACAGGTGCACGACGCGGCGACCAACCTCATCGGTCAGGCGGGCGGACTGCTCGGTGGCGCGCTGGGCGGAGGCCCGTCCGGCGCCGCGACGCCCGCCGCGGCGGCGACCCCGCAGCTGCCCACGCTGCCGGAACTGCCCGCCGATCCGATCGGCGCGCTGATGAACGGACTGCAGATCCCGGCGCTGCCCGGCGTCGATCTGTTGTTCAAGCCGATCCTGGATCTGCTCGGCAGCTTCGGCACCGGGGTGCTCGGCGCACTCGACCCGACCGCGATCCTGAGCCAGTCGTCCCAGATCATCGAGACGGCGATGCAGATCGGCAAGGGCAGCCTGGCCACCGTCGAGCAGCTCTGGGAGGGACAGGCGTCGCGCCAGGCGCAGGCCGCCGGGCAGGAAGCCAACCAGCAGGGGCAGGAGACCAGCCAGCGCGGCTTCGACATCTCCGAGCTCACCCAGCGGGCGGCGGCCGTCGTGCAGCAGGGCAACGCCCAATTGCTCGGCATCGCGGGCTCGTTCGCGACTCAGGCGACCGCGATGGCGCCGGTAATTCTCACCCCGCCGGGGCAGGCCGCGCTGATCGCCAGCGCGACCGAGCATCTGGGGCAGGCCGTCTCGGTGGTCAACTTGACCCGCGGCGATCTGGCGGGAAAGACCGCCGAGCTGAACGGCGTCGTCGGTCAGCTGCTCGGCCAGAGCGGGTTGCCCTCGGCGCAAGAGGTGGCGCAGGCGGCCGCGCAGAACATCGGCGAGCCGTTGTTGACGCAGGCGCAGGAGGCCGCGACGCAGGCGGCGAGCAGCAGCCCGAGCAGTGGTCTCAACACGTCGACCTCGACGGTCCCGTCCTCGCTCAACAGCACCTCGCCCGCGGGCACGCCCGGCTCGCCGAGCAGTCTGCTGGGTCCGCTGGGTCGACCTGGCGGCCCCGGCCCCGGCGGCCCCGGGCCCGGTTCTTCCGGACTACCGAGCATCCCGGGCCTGCCCGGCTCGGCGGTGCCCGCTGTCCGCCCCATCGGCATGCCCGGCGCGACGCTGCCGACCGGTCTCGGCGCGGCGACCACGCCCGCGGGCACCGGCAGTTCGTTCATGGGCGGCGCGCCGGGTGCGGCGGGTGCCCGGCAGTCCGACGACGACGAGCACTCGCGCAATGTGCAGCCGTACCAGAGCCGCACGGGCAACGACGATCTGACCGGACCGCTCGGTGAGTCGACGCCGGATGTCATCGGTGCGACGCACACCGACGAACTGCTCAGCTCGGATTACGAGCAGGATCAGTTCTAGGGATTCGCAAGGGGTTTCACGGCGCCCTTCTTCGAGTTCGGAGGAGGGCGCCGTTGTTCGTGTTCGTGCCGGTGGCGACGAGCGAGTTGCCGCCGAGGTCGAAGAAGTCGTCGTCGACACCGAAGCGGGGTGCCGTGGGGGTGATCGATCCGGACTTCGGTGGTCGTGCGGCAGCAGTAACGCGCCCGCGGCGGTCGGCGCGGTGCTTCCGTGAACCGGCCCGCCATCGGTTGCCACAGCCCCGTGGATCGGTCTGCCCCCAGCCCGGCGCCTCCGGCACGCGATTATCCGAGCTCCGGGATGTGTGCGCCGTCAGGTGATGTCGGGAAGCCTGCGGCGGCCCGCGACAAGTTCCGTGGCGAGATCCTCGTAGGCGACGGCGAGTTCCGCGAGGCGCTCCCAGGCGAACCACAGGTCCCAGTCGGAGCTCTCGGCGAGAGCGCTGTGGGCATGGGCGGTGAGCTGGGCGAGGCGATCAGTGATCGCGCCGAGTCCCTCGGTGTGCAGGTAAGCCCCGCCGGGCGCGACGGGGAGGTTCGCACGCGCCCAGCGGTCGATGCCGCGCACCAGTTGGGCGCGGCGCTCATCGAGGGTGGGGACGGCGTCGCGCTCCTCGCCCAGCCTGCGGTGGTGCAGGACCGTGAGTTCCCGCGCGTGCGGCGCGAGAAAGTGGTCGACCGGCGGGCGGCCCCGACACGCTTGCAGGAGTTGGCTTCTCGTCGGCAATGGCTCGGTCATCGGGCGACCCGCCGTGGCACTCGGCTCGCCCCCGCGCAGGCGAGCGCGAGCGCGACGATCGTCGCTCCCGAGGGGCGGAAAGTATCGCGGGGCGGGTTCACCCAGCGGCGGAATGCGGTGTCCGCTGGAGCGGGTAGCGCGATCTCGCCGCCCTGCGCGACGACCGAAACGTCCAGTCGGAGCAAACGCAGGCGCAGGTCTGCGTCCTCGGTGCAATCCGGGCGGCACAGAAAAGTCCATCTGCGCGAACGAACATGGTCGATGATCGGGCCGATCGCGCCGCCCTGGAACAATATTTCGTCGCGGACCTGCCTTCCGAGCGTCGCGGGCATGGTGACACCGCCGACGAAGCCCGCCGTCATGACGATGCGACCGGCCTTCGGTTCGATGCCCGCCGGTAGGCCGCAGGTGCGCCGATAGTAGGTGCATCTGGACACCGGGGTGTCCGCGAACGCCGTGTCGTTCATGGGTCCTCGATTCGCCGGAAGTCTTGACATGCGCGCCGTCCTGGACCTGGAACCCTTGCGGTGGATAGAGTTTCAGGACTTTCTGATTCGGACCGGGGCGCGTTCAGTGAAGCACCGGGTATTGCGCGGCGGGAATGTTCGAGGTGGTGGAACCGGCGGAATTCGCCGAGGTTCCAAGGATTCCCGTCGATTGGTTCCAGTTGGATACCTGGCTACTAGTGAGGCTACGAAAGGGAATCTGTAGTGACCCCAACCGGATCGACCTTGCCGCAGCGCGTGCTGGCCCGACAGCTGCGAACGCTTCGCGAAACATCGGGCGTCAGCGCCGAGACTGCCCGCCTGGCGATCGGCGTCGGCAAACAAACCCTCTGGCGTATGGAGACGGGGCAGCCTGTCCGTCTGAATCCGCTGTTCATCGAAAGGCTGTGCCAGGTGTACGGCGCGGGTGACAACGTCACCAGTATGCTGCTCGCGCTGACCGAGGAGGCGGGACGCGCGGGATGGTGGCATGCGTACGGGGATGCGATCCCCAAGCACATGGATCTGTTCGTGGGGCTGGAGGCGGCCGCGAAAAGGATTGTGTCGTATCAGATCGCGCTGCTGCCCGGGATCTTCCAGACTGTGGACTATCGGCGAGCTATCACATGGATCGATGCTCCGCAGATGCCCACAGCGGAGGTCGAGCGGCGGATCGGGGTGTTCGCTCGGCGGAAGATGCGCTTGACCGACATCTACAATCCGATCGCAGTGGACGCGATCCTGGACGAATGTCTGTTGCATCGGGCGATCGGCGGCCCGGCCGTCATGGCCGACCAGCTCGAACATCTCGCCAGTCTGAGTGACTTGCCGAACGTTTCCCTGCGTGTCGTACCGCGTTCCGCGCAGGCATACGTCGGATTGAGTGTCGGGCCATTCGTGATACTCGAATTCCCCAGGCATCCAACGGTGCATCTCACCGAGCCTCCGGTGGTCTACCTGCAGGGGTTCACCGGAGCGTTGTTCCTCGAGAAGGTCGAAGAGGTACAGCAGTACCGGCAGATCCATGTCGATCTGCAGCGTTCCGCGTTGGATGAGGCCGACAGCCGGTACCTCATCTGCGAGATCGCGAAGAAGTACGCGATATGACGGCTGACATCTCAGCTGACGGCTGCTGCAACGGCAGCCGCAGCAAGTCAGAATGGGACTGCATCGAGGTCGCACTCCTCCCAGATGGACTGGTGGTCTGCGTGATTCGAAGGATCCAGTCGGCGGATTGCTGGCCTGCTCGCGGAGCGAGTGGGCGGCGTTCGCCAGAGCCATCGCGGGTGGCGGGTTCCAGCAACCGATCTCCTGATCGGACCGGTTCCGTGTTCGGGACCTGACGGCGAACCTAGCCGAATGGCGCACGAGCGAGGTCGAGTCGTGCGAGACCGCTCTTTCGTCCGCATTCGGCCAGCTCGGCGGAACAGTTTTCGCCGCGTTGCGATCGGGCGCGAGCCATGCGGGCTGGGCAGGAAAGGCGCTTCCGCATCTCGCGAGTGTTCGCGCGCCGATGGTAGTCTCACCCGCAGTTGGCTGGGGGCGGAGAAGCCGGTCTACCCCGTGATGCCGAGGGTCCGGCGGTGAAGGTGCCGATGACGAGCAAGTCGAATGCGTGGCGGGTGGGCGTTCTCGCTCTCGGAGCCGCGTTCGTGCTGGTGGGGTGTGGGTCGTCGGTGGGCGGGGATGCGACGCCGTCTGGGAGTTCCACTGCCACCAACGCCGGGACGGGAGTTGCGGCGGATGTACCGACGGGTTACAACGCCTGTAAGGATATTCCCCAGAGCGTGCTGGATTCGGAGAAGTTGCTGGACAGGACTGCGAACGATTCGAACGTCTCAGGCGGTATCAAGTGGCGCGGATGTATCTGGGTCCAGAACGATGGTTACGGTGCAAGCATCCGAACCACGAACCTCACCGTGGAAATGGTTCGGGCAAAGAACTTTCCAGACACCCGCGAGTTCACCATTGACGGACGACGTGCGATCTCGACCCGGCAGAACGAGACCCGGCCAGAAACGGCATGCAACCTGAACATCGAGATGCAAGGTGGCAGTCTCGAGATCTATCTGACCAATCCGCCTTCGGCAAAAAAGACGGGTCACCTCGACACTTGCGAGCTGACTCGTTCGCTCGCGGAGAAGGTCGTGCCGACCATACCTGCGGGCGCATGAAGACGGTCATGGGTACTCGAAACACGGGGGTGGAGTTCGATTCATGAGCGACGATCAAGGGCCGCGGCCTATGGCGAACCTGCTCAGCGCGGCGCGCGAGGGGTATGCGACTGTCGAGATGAAGCCGGAGGACTTCATCTATATCGATCGCGACTGCGAGTATTTCAAACGCGTAATCCGGCGCATTCAGACCGTCATGGATGGCGTGTCGAACCAAGAGCCATGGGGCCTGGGTGAAGGCAACAACAAATTGGTGTCGGCACAGACGGTTGTCAACCGCTTCAGGACGAAGGCCAAAGCGGCTGACGACGGCAACGCGGTTTGGGAAATCATGGAACAGCATTACCGCGTCGTGGAGGACATCCAGGAAGTGCACCGGATCGCCCGCGAGCGGATGATGCAGGCGGACAGTGACTTTGCCGCAGAGTTCAATCGATTGAACGAGACCTTGCCGGAGCGTCCTCCGGAGGGGCAAGTGCTCGGTCCGTTCATTCTGCCGGATGGGACGGCCAAATGAGCGGCTACGAGGGCACACGCATCCCCATCGGTGGTGAACATCCGCAGGGCTGGAAGCATCCCGAGATCAACGACGCCTTCAGCCCGCTGGACGTGACCAATGCGGTGAACCAGGCCCAGCAGTACTGGCAAGTGCGCAATCTGTGGGATCAGGGTCTACGGACTTTCGAACGCTCGATTCGAACTTCGATGTCGCAGGCTTGGTCCGGCCCGACAGCCGAGATGGCGAAGACGCGGATCCAGGAATACACGAAGAAAGCGGACGAGCTGACGCCCGTACTCGCGGAGATGTACACCCGGGTGCGTGATGCCGCCGATGCGATCGTCAACACCAAGAAGGCCCTTCCCGACCCCGTCGTGGTCACCTGGACATCTTGGCTGTGGCCTCCGAATCGGTGGGAGCTCCAGCGAGAACAGTCGCAGGAGGAACAGGCTGCGCAAGTGGCGATGGAGACGCACTACGTCAAACCGTTCGCCGACATCGACGGCAAGATTCCGGTGCTGCCCACGCCCGTGAGTCCCACCTCCTCGCTGGACATTTCGGCCCCACCACCTGGTGGCTACCCGAACGGCCCCGGACCAGGCCCTGGCGGCCCCGGCCCCGGCCCTGGTTCCGGCGTGCCGGGCGACACCGACGGCGACGGTATACCCGACACTCCGGGCGCGGAGCCGGCGGAAGGGGAGACCCCCGAGGACACGACCACCGACGACACCTCGACGAACCCGACCAGCACGACGACCACACCCGCCACCCAGACTCCGACGTCGACAACCCCGGCCGGAGTCAACCCGACCGACCCGAACCGCACGGTACCGAGCGGCGTCCCCTCCGGCCCAGGCTCGCCCGGCGGCCCGGGACCCGGCACCCCGGGCGTCCCGACACCACCGGGCATGGGCCGCAGTGTCCAGGGCGTGCCGACGGCGCCCGGCACGCAAAGCCCGGTGGGCGGTTTGGCGGCGGCGGGCAACCCGTCCACGCGCGGCATGGCCGGTATGCCGGGCATGGCCGCGCCGGGCGCGCGCGGCGGCAGCAAGGACGACGAGGAGCACAAGCTGCCGGAATATCTTGTCACGCAGGAGAACACCGACGAATTGCTCGGCGAGGTCCCGAGGACGATCCCGGGCGGCGTCATCGGTGGTGAAAACGACTGATACCGACCGGCGGTCCGCATGCTTCGCCATAGGGGGCGTGCGGGCCGAGACGGGCGGTGCATCGGGTGGAACGGTATTGCACGATGTTCAATGCTGAGCCGCACGTGTCAGCACGCTACGTGCCGAGCCCCCGTTCGCTGGGCGGCACGTGCCAGGCGCGCCGTGGCAAGCTCCGCTTGCTGGGCTCGGTGCTGAGCTTCGCGTGACCAGCAGGCGTGCGGGGCTTTGGGTGCCGGATCGGGAGATGAGGATAGTAAATGGCTGAATGGACCTGGGAAACAGACGATTTCGCGGCGCTCTGGCTGGGTGACGCGCATGATCGGATCCCAAGCCCGCTGCGCCACCTTAGCCAGTTCGCCTTCCGCGACGAGTTCGCCGCGCACCGCGACGCGGTCCGGCGGCGCTACTCCGCCGACGAACTCGACGAGATCCGCGCCGCCCTGCACACGCTGGGTGATTCCGAGTTCCGCATCGAAATCCTCGGCGGCAGTTGCAAACATCGCGCCAGCACCGGCCGCGATGACCTGCGCGAGTACCGGATCCTCGGCGCACGCGCCGGTCATCGCGCCGTCACGTTGACCCAGTACGGCACCGACAGCGAGCACGGCCCGATCCGCCTGCGCGCCTTCGACGCCGACCAGCTGCCCGCCCGTTTGGCGAAGTCGATTCCCGGCTGCGCACCCGGCGCCGAGAAACCCGCTACCTTCCACCCGGATGAACTCAGTCCCCGCCGCGACGGCTACCTCCAGGACAACGCCCGCAACACCCCGCGCGAGCGCTACCAGCGCCTCCTGGGCCGCCCCGCCGACGGCGGCGGCTCCGCCGTCCTGCTCACCGGCTCCCTGCACACCCCCGCCAAACCCCGCAATGTCCTGCAATGGCACGACATCTCCGGCGACGGCCGCTACACCGAGCTCCGCGGCGCCCACATCACCGTCCGCCCCACCGTCCCCGCCGAACTGACCACCCAGTTCGCCACCTGGATCAGCCGAGCGCTTGACCACCTCCGCGACGACGACTGATACCGCGTTACCGGCGATCGTTCGGTGCGACGGTGTTCTTCGCGCACCCCGCGCTTGCCGTGACCGCCTGTCCGCCGTGTGTTCCGGACCGGCGGAGAGGTGTGCGTCGGTCCGTGACAGTGCGCGGCAATGGTGTGCGCAGCGGCAGCCCGGCAACGCGCAGCCGGTCCAGTGCCCACGATGCGCGTCGTCGGCGTCCTGCCACCGCGCCCACGCCGCTAGGTCAAGCCGCGACAATCCATCCGAAGAATATCCACGGTGTCACGGCAGCTCGTCGAGTGCGGGGCGTGATTTCGGTCGATTGCCGATCAGGATCGTCACGCTGACCACCAGCACCCACGAGGGAAAGACCAGCGCCACCCAGAGATTGAGACTGAAGACGATCAGCAAGAGCAGCGCCAGCGGATAGGTGAGGAGGGGCAGCCAGCGCGGCATGATCCGGGTACGCAGGAAAATGGTGGCGAGGGTGATCATGAAGACCGCCGCCATCCGCACCGCGTAGACGTGGTTGATGCCCAGGACCACCTCACGTCCGAAGAAGAGGATTCCGTTCACGTCGAGATCCGAGCGTTGCGAGACCGCCAGAAGGCCTCCGGCGATCGCCGTCGAAACGGACGTGAAGGCGAGAAACAGGATCCCGCTGCCCAGCAGCACCGTCGAGAAGAACCGGTCCTCGAACCTGCCGAGACGGTCTCGAACAACGCCGATGAACCACAGGAACGCGATGCTCGCGAAAGGTGCGAGGAAGAATGCCGCACCGATCCTCCCGTCGTCTACGACCCGGGGAGATGCGGTGGACGGTGTAGGCGGCAGGGCGGTCCCCACCAGCACGATGACAGTCGCGAAAAGTGCGGCAAAGGCGATGCCGGCGACCGCCGCGGAGCGCGGCGTCCGCAGTGGGATGGACTCGACCTCACCGCGTGCTTCGGCCATGGACAGATCATTCCAGAAGTCCCGTCGCGGGACGGTTCATCGGACGTGTTCGCAGCCGGGCCGGGGTGGCGGGCTGGGGCGTGGAGTTCGAAACCGAGGGCAGCGGCGGCCATGCTCGCACAGCCGGTCCGACTACCGGCCCAATCCCTCCAGCACCGAGGTCACCACCGTGTGGGCGCTGTCGACGACATCGTCGAGGGGTTGGCGACAGTCGCCGAGGACCCATTGCTGGGCGATCATGAGCACGGCGCCGACCAGGCCGGTGGCGATGGTACGCAGGCGCGGGCGCGGCACGGATTCGATGTCGGTCAGCGGGGTGACCAGCTCCAGCAAGGTGTCGACGAAAGATCCGGTCACCTCGCGGTAGTCCGCGTCGACGGCCGAGCTGACGCCGAGTATTTCGAAGAACTCGATCCGCGCGATCCTCGGGTCTTCGGCGATGCCGCGGAAGAAGCCGGTCATCGCGCCGCGCACGGCGGTGTCGACGGTGCCGGGGCACGCGGCGGCTCCGTCGACGATGGACCGGCGCAGCCGGTCGGTGGCGACGGAGTACGCGGCGAGCAGCAAACTCTCGCTGCCGTCGAATGATTCATAGAAGTAGCGTTTGCCGACGCCGGCGCGCGCACAGACGGCGTCGATGGTGGTGTTGCGATAGCCCCGCGTGCCGAATTCCTCGATCGCCGCGTCGACGAGCCTGGCACGACGCTGCTGCTGACGCTGTTCGGGCCCGGCGCCCCGGTATTTGCGGCCCGGGGCGCCGAGGCCGGAAACGGTCACGCCACCATGGTGGCATCGCCTTCCGTGCGAGACAAACCACGCCGATCGGAGTGCTCGCCGGAGGGCGGTCACACTCCGCTCACCAGCCGGGATCGCCCTCGACCGGGATGTTCACCCAGCTGGGCTGGTCTGGGTCCAGTACGAGATGCTGTGGCATGAGTCCGCTTTCGTTCAGCAGCGGGCGCAGCGGGATGCTGCTGGGGAAGTTGCTCGCGAAGACGTCGATGCGGAGCCGATGCCCTGGCTGTAGCACGCCGTCGGTGGCGAAGAGCCCGATATCGAGCACGGTCGGCTGGCCGGGGACGACGGGTTCGCGGCTCGCCAGGGTCAAGATCGGGTAGGGATCGGTGTAGTCGCCGTTGGGGGAGCGGGTGGAGGCGGCCTCGTTCACCGCGCGCAGCGAGGCGGTGCGCTGGCCGGTCGTCCACACGGTGGAACGCCCGTCCGGCGCTACGTCATTCACGGTCACCGTCCAGTAGCCGTCCGTGGCGTCGAGGACGGTGTTCAGGTGGACGGCGAGCGGGCCGGAGATCTGGGTCGGCTGGTTCACCGGCGCCGTCGTGAAGGTCAGCGCGTTCATCTCGCTGATCCGCGCGTCTTCGGCGCAGATGTCCAGTGCCGAGACGATGCCCGCCGTCCCCTGCGCGGCATCGCGCGAGCACAAGCTGGACAGGCCGGGTGCGATCGTCAGCCGTGCGGGTCCGCCCGGCGCCATGCTCAGCGAGCCGTCGCCCGCGGCGGTCGGCGCGGTGCCCGACGGGACCGCGTTCAGGTACAGCCGCCGGTACTCCATCCCGGGGCGCGGGAAGGACGGGCTGTCGCTCCATCCGCCGCCCTGCTGCCACGACGTCACCTGGTCGTAGCCGTCGATGCCGTTGTCGATTCCCTTGAGCCACTTGTCGAACCACGCGCGCTGCAGGACGTCCAGGGACGGCGGCGCGCCGGGGTCGCCCATGCCCGCGCCGGTGGTGACGTGGTAGGTGTCGCCCATCACCAGCTTCTTCTGGCTGTCCGCGACATCGATGGCGTTGTACACCCGGGGCGAGGAATAGGTGAAGATGTCGTGCCAGCCGCCGTAGATGAAGGTCGGCGTCTGGATCCGCTCCGGATGCCCGACCCACGCGGTCCGCAGCGGGCTCTCGTCGTCGAGCACCGCCATCATGTCCGGTGGGATCTGGTCGATGTTCGGCGTGACCAGCGCCGCGATGACGGTGTTGAAGAAGGTGAACGGGTCGCGGATGCGGTCGGCCAGCCAGGTCCAGTCGAATCTGCCGGTCAGCACCGAGACCACGTCGGGAAGCAACTTCGTGGCATTGACCGCAAGCAGCCACTCGGGGATGAAACCGATGCCGAGCGCGCCGCCGGGCGCCGCGACGTCGCGAATGAGGTCGCTGCCGGGGACGATCGGGAAGATCGCCTGCAGTGCGGCGGGTCTGCGCTCGGCGGTCTGCAGTTGGTTGACGGCGGAATAGGAGATTCCGCTCATGCCGATCCGTCCGTTGGACCACGGCTGGTTCGCCGCCCAGTCCACGACCTCGGCGCCGTCCTGCTGTTCGCGATCGCCGAAGACCTGCCAAAGGCCTTGGGAGAAACCGGTTCCGCGCACGTCGACGACGACCTGCGTGTATCCGCTCTGGATCAGCTTGCGATCCACGCCGAAGGTCCGCGCCGCGCCGCCGGGCAGCGCCCGCATCAGATCGCTGAGCCCGCTCATCCCGAACGCCGAGAAATCCAGATTGCGCAGCACATGCATCAACGGGTCCGCGAGCCCGGGAATCGCCAGCGCGGAATCCGCCAGGTTCGCAACGAGTTTCGTGTAGGGCGTCAGGTTGACGACGGTCGGTGTCGGCTCCTGGATCGGCTGACCCGTCGCATCGGCGGGACGGTAGACGTTCGCCTTCAACACCGTGCCGTCGCTCATGGTGATCGGCACATCCCATTCGATGAAGACGTGCGGATATTGCGGCGGCGCATTGTGTGTGGCGATGAACTCGGCGTCGAGCCCGGCGCTCGCCGGCGTCGACTCGGCCGAGGGCGCGGACACCACTCCACCTGTTATCACGAGAAACGCGGACAGCGCTGCGGCTGCCACAGCGATCGGACCCCGACGTCTGATCATGCCTTGCCAAACCCTCCCGCAAAGAGGAACTACTTCGTTCCCATAAGTGAGGTAAAGGTAACGCACGCCACGATTCCGCGCCACCATGACCGGGCTCACATCGCGCCGCGCATTCCGGGACGCAGGGCCGCCCCGGTTCTGGAATCGCTGGGTGAAACATGCAGCGCGGCAACATCATCGATGCTGGTGCGCGATCGCCGTCGGTTTGCTGCGACTTCGTCTTCCCGAACAAGATCTGGCGCGAATGTTCTCCCGACTATGCAGTGACACCCCGCCGCCGCGCTGCGTACGGTGATTCACCGGCCCCCGCTCCGGGGGTGATCTCGTGGGCCGGGGAAGGACGCGGTGCGGTGGTAGGCGTTTCGGACCTGGGGTGTCTCGCGGCGGGCACGATCAGGCTCGAGGGGTGTGCCCGCCGATGAGCCTCGGCGCTGCCGAAGAGTTGCCCGCCGCTTCCGATTCGGAGCCCGTGCGACGCGATCCACTGTCGCACTGGACACGTCGCGTGACGACCCGTCCGCGCGTGGTGATCGCGGTCTGGTCGATCGTGCTCATTTTGTGTGCCGCGGGCTACCCACTGCTCGAATTACGCCTGCAGGCACCGGATCTCACCGTGGACCGCGCCGAATCGGTGGCGGTGCAACGTCTGATCGCCGCGCATTTTCCCGGCCTGCGGGCCGAACAGGCGCTGCTGGTGTTCGATTCCGGCACCGCGGTCGTGGACGCCCCCGAATACCGCGTCCAGATCGAGCGGGCCCGGCACGCCGTCGAATCGGTCGGGGGCGTGACGGTGCTCGCGGCACCCGGCGATCTCGGTGCGCGACAACTGGTCTCGGACGACCACCGCACCGCCCTTGCCGTCGTCGCCATCGAGGGCGACCAGTCGCACCGTGTCGACGTCTCCGGCGACGTGCAGGACGCGCTGTCCGCGCTGCCCGGCCGCGACGTGGTCCGCGTCGACCTCACCGGCTACACCGCGATCCAGAACGATGTGATCATCGCCGAACAGGCCGATGCGCGCCGCGCCGAATCCCTCGGCGTTCCGGTGGCTTTCGTGCTGCTGACCCTGGCGCTCGGCGCGGTGTCCGCGGCGTTGCTACCGATCCTCATGGCCGTAGCCGGGCTGCTGACGTGCACCGGCGTGCTGCTGCTCGCCAGCACCGTGACCTCCGTCGACCCCCTGATGCTGTCCATCGCAAGCATGATCGGTCTCGGCGTGGGCATCGACTACGCCCTGTTCGTGGTGAGCAGGTTCCGCGAGCAGCTCTCGGCGCGCGCAGTGACCTCGCGCGCCGACACCGACGCGATCCGCGCCACCGTCACCGCGACCATGGCCACCACGGGCGGCATGGTCCTGGCCTCCGGCTCGGTCGTGATCGTGTCGCTGGCGTCGCTGCTCGTGGTGCCCGCCGGGGTTTTTCGCGGCATCGTGCTCGGCGTCGGCGTATCCGTGGCGGCGGCGATGCTGGCCGCCGTGACCCTGCTGCCCGCCGTCCTCACCGAGCTCGGCCCGGCCGTGAATCGCTGGCGCGTGCGCGGCCGGAGCGTCGACTCCGACGACAGCGACGCCGCCCGCCGGTGGGCGCGCCGGGTGATGCGCAGGCCCGTCGTATTCGGCCTGGCCGCCGCGGGCTTGCTGGTCGTGGCTTCGCTGCCGCTGACCGGCCTGCGCACCGGATTCGACCTCGGCATCTCATCGCTGACCGAGTACCCCTCCGGTGTCGCGGCGCACACCGTCGCGGAGAAGTTCCCGCCCGGCATGCTCTCGCCGATGGAGTTCGTCGCCACGGGGCCCGACCGCGGTCCGCTGGACCCCGAGGCGGCGAGCACCGTGCAAGGCTTCGCCGACGAGCTGCGCGCCGATCCCCGCGTCGCCGCCGTGCTGGCGCGGCAGTCGGACGGCCGCGTCCACCTGACCGTCGTGACCCGCACGCAGATCGACTCGGCCGCGGGCTCGGATCTGGTCGCCGAACTCGACGCGCGGGCGCGCACGCTGGCCGCGTCGGCCCCGAACCTGCGGATCACCGCGGGTGGCGCGCCCGCCGGTCTGCTCGAGATCAGCGACGCGGTTCGCGGCGCCTACCTGCTCGTCGTGGCGATCACGGTGCTGTGCGCGCTCGCTCTGCTGGTGGCGGTCTTCCGCAGCGTCGCCGTGCCGGTCAAGGCGGTCGCGGTCAACCTGCTCGCTACGGCGGCCGCGCTCGGCATCACGGTCGCGGTGTTCCAATGGGGCTGGGGCGAAGCGCTTTTCGGCTTCGAGAGTCCGGGATTCCTCCAGGTCGTGATGCCGCTGATCGTGTTCGTGATCCTGTTCGGCCTCTCGATGGACTACGAGGTGTTCGTCATCCGCCGGATCAGGGAGAACTGGGACTCGACTGCGCCGCGCGCCGCGACCGACCCGGCCGCCGCCAACCAGGACGCGGTCGTCGACGGGATCGGCGCCACCGCCAAACCCGTCGCGGTCGCCGCCGCGATCATGGTGGTGGTGTTCGCCTGCTTCCTCACCGCGAGCACCCTGGAGCTGAAGCAGCTCGGCTTCGCGCTGGCCGTCGCGGTCCTGCTCGATGTGGTCGTCGTGCGACTGGTGCTGGTACCGGCGACCCTGCGGCTGCTCGGCCGCTGGAACTGGTGGTTGCCCGCCCCGCGTCAGCGCAAGCGGATGTCGAGCCTGCGGTAGAGCGGGACGAACGCATTGAACCGGTAGCGGCGGCGGGTGATCTCCCACGGGCGGCCCGCCGCGAGCAGCGTCTCCAGGAAGCGCGTCAGCTGCACGTGAGTGAGCGCCGCGCCGAGGCAGAAGTGCTTGCCGCCGCCGAACCACAGCTGCCGCGTCTGCGGCACATAACCCAGATCGAGGTCGAACCGGCCGACGGAATTGTCGATGTACCAGGTCATCACCTTGACGCGGTCGCCTGCGCGCAACTGCCTGCCGCCGAGTTCGACGTCGCCGACGACGCCCCGCCCGACGACCGGCATCGAGCTCGTCACCCGCAGCCCCTCCCGGATCGCGTCGGGGATCCGGCCCGCGTCGGCCAGCAGCCGATGCTGGTCGCCGGTGTCGTGCAGCAACGCGACCAGCCGCCCGATGGTGCTCGCGAGGGTGACGGTCCCGGCCACCACGAGCAGCACGGTGAATCCCCGGGTCTGCTCGAGCGTCAACCCTGTGGCGCGGCAGCGTCCGATGACGGTGCCTGCGTCGGCCGTGTCGTAGACGTGCTCGACGTTCTCGCCGATCAGTGCGGCCAGCTCGTTGCCCTTGCGTCGATTGCGCGAGGGGACGACGGTCGTCGCCCAGTTGCCCTTGCCCAGATCGGCCAGCCGTTCCATGGCCGCGAAGAGGTCCAGATACGGTGTGTCGGTACCGGTTTCGCGCGGCAGACCGGCCACGTCGACCATCGTGCGCGCCGTGAACACCCGGCCGAACTCGGCGATGTCGACCGTCCGCCCCGCGGCCAGATCGGTGCGCAGCCGCTCGAGCTGCGCGCCCGTCGACTCCTCGACCAGGTGTTCGGACGCGGGCCTGCTGAACAGATCCCCGAGCCCCACGCGCAACCGCTGATGCTCGGGACCCTCGAATCGTTCGGCGCCGAAGTCGCCCAGCATCTGTGACCACCAGTGCCCCGACGCGCCGTCCGTCGCGATGCTGAAATGCTCGCTGTCGCGGTGAACGCGGCGCGCGAGTTCCGGATCCGACACCACCCAGCCGAATTTCGGCACCCTGCGGAGGGGGCGGGTGACGGCCCCGAGCGGCGCGAGCAGCGCCAGGCCCGGCTGGGCGGCGGCGTGCAGTGCGAGTTCGTGCCATTCGGCGGCACGCGGCCGTGTCACGGTCATGTCCGGGCTCCCGCGATCGCGTCGGCGGTGAAGCGATCGGCGCTGAACTGGTCGACCACGAGGTGGGTGCACAGGATCGCCATCGCCGCCCATTCGGCGGTGACGCCGTCCCAGGTGCCTGGCCGGTCCACGGCCGTGCGCCAGATCCGTTCCGTCGCTTCGGGATCGAACAGCCCGTAGCGTCGCGCGGCGGCACGGGAGAGATGGTCGGCGGCCAGCTCCGCGCCCGGCCCGCTGAGGTACCACGGGCCGACCGGTGTCATGAAGGGTTTCTTGCGCCGCCGCACGATCCGCTTGGGCAGCACGTCGGCCACCGCCCGCTTGAGCACATACTTCTCGGTGCCGAGGCGCATGAGCATGCGCGGGTCGAGCTCGGCGCAGACGTCCAGGACATCGCGGTCGAGGAACGGCACCCGCACCTCGATGCCGTGCGCCATGCCGAGCCGGTCGGAGATCGGTAGCACCCAGTGCGGCAGGCGGGTGTGGAATTCGAAATGCATCTGCCGGTGCAGCGCGCTGTGTTCCGGCGGGCGGGGCAGCGCCGATGGCTCGGGCAGCTCGGCGAGCACGGCGGGCCGCGCCGTACCGGACAGCGCGCTCCACAGATACATCCACGGCGGCATCTGCCCGTACCGTTCGGTGTATTGCCCACGCTGCGTGGAGATCTCGACGATGTGGCGGTCGATGCCGCTCGGTGCGCCGATCCACTTCGTCGCCTGCCGCCACACCAGCGGTCGCAGCGCGTCCAGCCGCAGGGCCTCCAACCGCGAACTCAGCCGCATCAACCGATAGAAGTCGTAACCGGCGAGCAGTTCGTCCGAGCCGTCGCCGCTCATCGCCACCTTGAGTCCTCGGTCTCGGGCGAGCGCGGTCAGGTCGAGGAAGGGGGAGGCGACGCCGCCGTACCAGAACGGAGACTCGAAGTGCCACATGCTCTTCGGCAGCAGCTCGCAGACACGGGCTCCGGTGATCTCGGCTTCCACGTTCGGCACCCGCAACGACCGGGCGACCAGCCGCGACATCTCGGTCTCGTCGTGGATCGCGCCGGACAGCCGCACACTGAGCGTGGTCAGCGGCGCGTCGCAGCGCTGGGCGGCGATGGCGGCGATGGCGGACGAGTCGAGCCCGCCGCTGAGCGCGACGCCCGCGTCCACCTCGTCGGGGACGCGCTTGGCGACCGCGGCGGTGAACCGCTCGCCGAACGCCTCGATCGCCGCGCGCCCGGTGAGCAGCGGCGCGTCCGGGTCCGCGCGCTGGAAGACGCGGAAATACCGTCGGCTCCGGAGGCCGTCGGCGTCCGCGGTGAGGACGGTGCCGGGTTCCAGGTCGCGCACGTCCCGCCAGAACGTGCCCGGCGCGATCGTGTGCCCGTAGAACAGGCAGTCGCTCAGCCCCTGCCGGTCGATCTCGGGTGTGCAGGCGCGGGAGGCGAAGATGCCCTTGATCTCCGACGCGAACGTCAGGCGAGTGCCGCGCACGTGGTAGAAGAGCGGTTTGACCCCGACGCGGTCGCGGGCCAGCGTCAGACGGCGCCGGGTGGCATCCCAGATCGCGATGCCGAAATCGCCGTCCAGGTGTTCGACGAACCCGTCCCCGTACTCCTCGTACAGGTGCGGGACGACTTCGGCGTCGCTGTCGCTGCGGAACCGGTGCCCACGCGCCGCCAGGTCGCGGCGCAACGCCTTGTGGTTGTAGATCTCGCCGTTGAGCAGCGCACGGACCGAACCGCTCTCGTCGGCGGTCGGCTGCGCGCCGTGCCGCACGTCCACGATGGACAGGCGCTGGAACCCCAGCGCGGCATGCCGGTCGTTCCAGGTGGCGTGGTCGTCGGGGCCGCGGTGGCGCAGCACGGCGCACATCGCGGCGAGCGGGCCGGGGTCGACCGGCGCTTCAACGTCGACGATGCCGCAGATGGCGCACATGTCAGTCCTGGCCGACCGCGGCAGGCGGCGCGAGCAACCCGTCCAGTTCGGCGACGGCGGCGTCCAGCGCGGCCGTCAGATGCTCGATCGGCGGCAGTTTGCCGGCGGCGCCGAGCACGCCGATGAACAGCTCGTCGCGGTAGCCGAAGCAGGTGAAGTTCAGCGCATTGCCGTGCATCAGAAGGGATATCGGATACATCGCGTCCAGGCGAGCGCCCTCCCAGAACAGCGTTTCCCGTGGCCCCGGAATATTGGAGATCCCCATGGGGTGCGAGGACGGAGCCGACCGGATGCCGAGCAGCAGCGCGAAGACCCACGGGAAGGTGGTCGCCAAGCCGTAGCCGATGACCGCGCCGGGCGACATCGCGCCCATGTGCCGCTTGGCGGCGTCGATCGCGTCCTTGACGGCGGCGAGACGCCGCACCGGGTCCTCGACGTCGGTCGCCAGCGCCGTGAACATCAGCCCCGCGCGGGTGCCCACCCGCTGGTCGCCGTCGCGCAGATCGGTCGGCACACCGGCGGTGAGCGGACGGTCGGGCAGTTCGGCGTGATCGGCGAGGTAGCCGCGCAACGCCGTGGCGACCAGATACAGCACCAGATCGTTGACGGTGCAGTCCGCCGCGCGCGCCAGTCGTTTGATCTCGTCGAGCCGATAGCGGCGCAGCGAGAGGTCGCGCGCGCCGGTGATCGGACCGTCGAGGACGGAGGGCGGCTGCCGGTAGGTCTGCTGCGCGGTCGACTGTCCCTTCTTGCGCCGCAGCGCATCTCGCGCCGCCCCGCCGATCCCGGACAGTATCGCGAAGAATCCGTACACCGCCGTGCGCAGCGCGCGGATCCGGCTCGTTCGCGCCGGAGCGAGGTCGGTCTCGGGACCGATCGTGAAGAAGGGCGGCAGATCGCGCGCCCGCGCGTCGGGGGACAGACCGCCGGTGATGACGCGCACCAGCGAAACGCCGTCCAGCAGACTGTGATGCGTCTTCAACACCACGGCGAACCGGTCCTCGGACTGTCCCGTCACGAAATGCAGCTCCCACGGCGGCTTGCCCAGGTCCAACTGCTCGCGGTGGATGCGCGTCACAAGGTCGACCAGTTCGTCGCGGCCGGTGCCCGCGGGCAGCCGCCACGTCCTGATGTGGTCGGCCGGGTCTATCTCATCGACTTCCCGCACCAGGGCGAGGGATTGGCCGAGGCGGCCGCGCACCGGCCGCAGATTCCACGGCGCCGGAGCGGTGAAAGGGGCGGCGTGCCGCGCGTGCCAGCGGCGGACGAAACTCTCGGCATCGCCTTCGGGACAGTGGAATTCCATCAGGAACGCCACATGCATCGGCATCTCCGGCGACTCCAGCGACAACCAGGTCGCGTCGGTCGCCGACAAGCGCTTCACCGCCATATCGGCTCCTATCCTTCGAATTCGCGGTCGGCCGCCGGTCGTGGCGCGAGGTCGAGCCGCAGGCCGACCGGGATCACGGCGAAATGGAAACGGTCGTCGGGCGGCGGCACACCGTCCGGGAGCCGGAAATCGAAAGTGCGGCAGGCCATCGCGGCCACGCTCTTGACCTCCAGCATCGCCAGGCCGCGCCCCGGGCAGAACCGCGGCCCCGACCCGAAGGGGATCGCGACGTCGGGGCGGTGCGCCCTGCTGTCGGCGTCGCGCAGCCACCGTTCGGGGTCGAATCGCTGCGGATCGGCGAAATATTCCTCCTGGAGACCCGGATACCGCACGTTGACCAGCACCCACGTGCCCGCGGGCAGCGCGACATCGCGCAGCACGGTGTCGTGCACGGCCTCCATGAGCAGCAGGGGAGTGGTGGGTTGCAGCCGCATCGACTCGGCGACAACGGCTTCCAGATAGGGCTGACGCTCCAGCGCCGACGGGATCCGCGCGACTTCCTCTCGGATGCGTTCCTGCGCTTCGGGTTCGGAGGCCAGGTGGTAGAGCAGCCACGCCGCGGCATTGCTCGTGGTGTCCTGCCCGGCGATCAGGATCGTCAGCGCCTCGGCGAAGAGTTCGTCGTCGGTGAACGATTCGCCGCCGTCGTGGGCGAGCAGGAATGCCTCGATGAAGTTCGTCGGCTGTTCCGGCGCGGTCGTGCGCGCACGGGCGATGACCGCGTTCACCTCGGTGCGCAACGCTTCCAGCGCCCGGTCCAGCGCGTGATCGGCGGGCAGCTTGACCCAGCGCCAGTAGGGAAGCGGAATGTTCAAGCGGCGGTTGAGCATCGGGAAGACGTGCTCGAGGTGCTGCTGGATGACGTCGCCGGACTGCTCGAGGGTGTTGATGTCGTAATCGAAGGTGAGCTTGGCGGTCACGTCCACGGTGTAGCGGGTCAGGTCGGCGCGCACGTCCTCGGGTGCCGACGCGAGCCAGCGCCGCCGGAGCCGCTCGGTGATCTGCTCGAGCGTGGTGTGGAACCGCGTGAGATGGGCGGCGTTGAAACCGGGCATGGCCAGCCGCCTGCGCCGCCGCCACGCGTCGCCCTCGGAGGAGAACAGCCCGTTGGAGCCCATCTCGCTCATGATCGACTCGATCGAGGACTGCCGCCGGTAGGTCCCCGGCCGCTGCCGCAGGATCTCCTTGCTCAGTTCGGGATCGCCGACCACGACCAGTCGCCTGCCCGGCATGCTCAGCCGGTAGACGGGGCCGTATTCCGCGCACCAGCTGTCCACTTGCCGGTGCAGCCGGGTCGGGGTGAGCTGCGGGAGGTTGCCCAGCACCGGCCAGCCGTCCGGGCCGGGGAGATCGAGGAGCGACATCGGTGCGCGGAGCGGGGCGGACACCGGGCCGAGCCTAATCACGAATCGAGGGCCCGGCGCAATCGGCGACGGCAATTCATCGCGGGAAACCAGCTTCGTGCCGAATATTTGTCGCGAAGTAGCAACGCGCACACATCGATTGGTGATCCCCCTCACCGATCGGCGGCCGAAGTGGACCGCTGTCGCGGTCTGGTCGTAGTGTCACAATCATCCGGTCGAGTCCGGGTTTTCCGTTGCCCCCCTGCTGTATCGGCGCCGTGTCGCTCCATTTCTGTGGTAGTCGCGGCCCTCGGAGGAAATCTCGTATGAATCGCTCTCGAATACGCGCGCTCGGGGCCGCTCTCCCTTCCGGAGAATTCACCACGAACGAAGTGCTCGACCGCATGTCGAGCGGCGGCGAGTTCGACGTCGAACGCATTACCGGTATCGCACACCGGCATATGGTCGACCGCACCGAGGAAGACACCCTGACATTGGGTGTCGCCGCGGCACTCGACTGCCTGGCCGGCTCCGGGTACGACCCCGCCGATCTGGATGTGATCATCTGCGGCGGCACCACCGTGCACGACGGGTTCCGCATGGTGTTCGAGCCGTCCGCCGCGGGGGAGATCGCCCGCCGCATCGGCGCGGTCAACGCCACCGGCTATGACGTCGCCAACGCGTGCGGCGGCACCATGACCGGTGTCTACCTGCTGGACAACCTGATTCGGGCCGGGGTCGTCCGGACCGGCATGGTGGTGACTCCCGAGGTCATCTCGCCGGTCACCGAGGGCGCGCTGGCCGAGGCGGTGGACGCCCGCGATCCCCAGTTCGCGGCGCTGACCCTGGCCGACGCGGCCGTCGCGGTGGTGCTCGACCGCGCCGTCGACGACGACGATGCCGTCCACTACATCGACATGATCACCTGCGCGGAATACTCCGGCCTGTGTATCGCGAAACCCAGCGGCACCACCGAGAACATGATCATGTTGACCGACAACCTCACCATGCAGGCGGCGCCGCGGCGCGAAACATGGGCGAAATTCCATCGTGACGTATTGGCCAAGAAAGGCACGACCTTCGCCGCCGAAGGCTTCGACTACATCATTTTCCATCAGCTCGGCGTCGGGTTCACCGAGAAACTGGCGGAGTCGGGCAGCAAGATCCACGACGTACCGATGCCGCCTCGGCTCGCGTGCGTCGAAAAGTACGGAAATACCGGCGCGAGTACACATTTCCTGGTGCTGCACGACTATCTGTCCCGCGGCCTGATCGAACCGGGTTCGAAGATCTGTTTCGTGCCGACGGCGTCGGGAATGGTTTTCGGCGTCCTGTCGGCGACCATCGGTGAGTTGGTGAAGTGAACGTGGTGACCATTCTGCGGAATTCGGCGGTGAGCGACGATCCGGCGCTCGGCTCGATCGGCCACGCGGTCGCGGCGGCGCGGGAGTGCCTGGCCGGGGCGGGCCTGTCGGCGGCGGACGTGGACGTGCTGGTGAACGTGGGCGTGTACCGCGACGCCAACATCGTGGAGCCGTCCAACGCCGCGCTGATCCAACGCGAGCTCGGCATGCATCTCGACTACGAATCCGGCTCGTCCCGGCCCGGGTTCTCCCTCGACCTGCGCAACAGCTCCTGCGGCGTGCTGAACGCACTCCAGGCCGCGAATGCGTTGCTGGCCAACGGCACCGCCGAGCACGTCCTCATCGTCGGCAGCGACGCCCACCCCGGCGGCCGGGCGGACGCCGCCGACTTCCCCTATGCCACCGTGGGCGGTGCGTTCCTGGTGACGAACGGCATCGACGACGCGAGCGGCTTCGGCGCGGTGCACTTGCAGCCCGCGCCGCGTCCGGACGGCGCACACCCCGGCGTGGCGGGGTACCTCGATCTGAAGGCGATGGGCCACGACGGCGCGCGCACGATCACCGTCGACGTCGCCGGCGATTTCGCCGAGCAGGTCACCGGTGTCGCGCGCACGGCGGTGCGGAACTATCTCGCGAATCATCCTGATCTGGAACCGGATTCGACGGTCCTCGTCACCAACGATCCCGCGCCGGACTTCGCGGCGACGCTGGCCGCCGATTTCGGCTTCGCGCGTCACCACCAGGCCGACGCCGGAGCGAAGAACGCCGGGAGCTCCGGTCTCATCATCGCCTACCACCAGCTGATCCGCTCCGGCGTCGTCGGCCAGGGTGACCGGCTGCTGCTCGTCGCGGGAGGGTCGGGGCCGACCGCGGGCTGTGTCGGTTACCGGGTGCCCGCCGGCGGTGCCGAGTGACGCGCGCCGTCGGATACGAGGACCCGAACGCCCTGCTCGAGCGCCGGATCGCGGAAGGGGCCGACAGGCCCGCCCTCAGCTACCCGACCCGCTCGGACGCGGCGAAGGCCGAGCGCGGCGCCGACCTGCGGTTCGCGGACATGACCTACGCCGAGCTCGGCCGCCGCGTCCGCTCGTACGCGGCGGGCTTCGCCAGGATCGGTATCACCGAGGGCGTCAAGACCATCGTGCTCGTGCGGCCCGATCCGGACCTGTTCGCGGTGTTGTTCGCGCTGTTCCGGGTCGGCGCGGTGCCGGTCGTGGTGGATCCCGGCATGGGTGTGCGCCGCATGCTGCACTGCTTCCACAGCGTCGGCGCGGAGGCGTTCATCGGGATCCCCGAAGCGCACCTGGTGCGACTGGCCGCGCGGCGCACCTTCGGCTCGATCCGCGTGCATGTGACGGCGGGGCGGTCGTACTGGGGCGGTCACAGCCTGCCCGATCTGTGCGACGAGCCGGAAATCCCTGCGGCCGAACACGATCCGGACGACCTGTTCATGATCGCCTTCACCACCGGCAGCACCGGACCGGCCAAGGGTGTCGAGTTCACCAGGTCGGGCTTCGCCGCCGCTCTCGACGTCGTCGCCGAACTGCACGATCGCCCAACGGGATTCGTTTCGCTCACCTCGGTGCCCCTGTTCGGGCTCTTCGATCTGCTGCAGGGCGCGCATGTGGTGCTCGGCCCGGTCGACCCGGTACGGGTGTCGAAGGCGAATCCCGCGCTGCTCACCGAGGTGGCGCGGTCCTTCGGCGCCACCGACCTCACCGCCTCGCCCGCCCTGCTGACCCGGCTCGGTGAGCATTTCGCCGAAACCGGCGAGTCGTTGCCCGACATCGCCCGGGTCATCTCCATGGGCGCACCGGCGAATCTGGTCGCGTTGGAACGTATCCGGGCCGCCCTCGGCGTCGAAGCCAGGGTGTTCACCACCTACGGCGCCACCGAGGCGCTGCCGCTGACCACCTTGGAATGGTCCGAGCTGGTCGAGACGCGCGCCGCGACCGCCGAGGGCGCGGGCGTGTGCGTCGGCCGCCCGCTGCCGGAGAGCGGCGGCGCGACCCTGATCCGGATCATCGGCGCCACCGACGAGCCCATCGCCGACTGGGAGGAGAACCTGGTGCTGCCCGCCGGGCAGATCGGCGAGATCGTCGCGAGCGGACCGCAGGTCAGCAGCGCCTATCACCGCAATGCCGCCGCCGACAAGCGGCACAAGATCGACGAGCGGCTGCCCGACGGCGGCGTCCGGCGCTGGCACCGCACGGGCGACCTGGCGCGCGTGGACGAATCGGGCCGACTGTGGTTCTGCGGGAGGCTCTCCCAGCGTGTCCGGGCTGCGGGCGGTGACATGTACACGGTGCGGTGCGAGCAGATCTTCAACACCCATCCGGACGTCGCCAGGAGCGCACTGGTCGGCGTCGGCGCCCCGGCCGAGCAGATCCCGGTGCTGTGCTTCGAGCCCGCCGCGGATCTCACGCCCGCCGAACTCACCCGTGTGCGGCGTGAACTGTGGGCCATCGCACAGAGCAATCAGGCGACCGAGCGCATCCGGACCTTCCTGCCGCACAGCGACTTTCCCGTCGACATCCGGCACAACGCGAAGATCGGGCGGGAGCGGCTGGCGCGATGGGCCTCGGATCAGCTCGGATTCCCGCGAACGAAGGAAGGAACGGACCGATGAAGGTTCTCGTCACCGGCGCGACCGGATTCCTCGGCAGCCACCTCGTCGATGCCGCCACCGGCGCGGGCGACGAGGTGCGGGCGCTGGTCCGCGTGGGCAGCGACCTCGGCTATGTGTCCGGCGTGCCCGGACTCGAGACCGCCGTGGGCGATCTCGGCGACGTGGACTCGCTGCGGGCGGCCTGCCACGGCGTGGACGTCGTCTATCACAGCGCGGGCCTGGTGTCGGAAGTCGGTGCGCGGGAACAGTTCTGGCAAGCGAACGTGGAGGGCACCCGGAACCTGATCGCGGCCGCTCGCGACGCGGGAGTATCGCGGTTCGTGTACGTCAGCAGCCCCTCGGTCGCCACCTCCTACGAGACGGACCGCTTCGGCATCGACGAGTCGGAGCCCTATGTCGACGCGCCCAAGAGCCTCTATGTCGCGACGAAGGTGGTGGCCGAACAGTACGTCCTCGCGGCCGACTCGCCCGGCTTCACCACGTGCGCGCTGCGTCCGAGGATGATCTGGGGCCCGCGCTCGGCCGGGTGGATGAGCCTGCTGCTGCGCAAGCTGAAAAGCGGTCGGCTGCCGGACCTTTCGGGCGGACGCCGGGTCATGGCGTCGATCACCTACTGCGAGCACGCGGCCGCCGCGTGTCTGCAGGCCGCCCGTTCCCCCGAGGTCGCCGGAAACGCGTATTTCCTGGCCGATCCCGAGGACATCGACCTGTGGGAGTTCGTCCGCGATCTGGCTGTCGCGCTCGACCTGACCCCGCCGACCCGCACCGTGCCCGCACCCGTGCTGGACGCGGCGATCGCCGTCTTCGACACCATCTGGCGTATTCCCGCCGTCAAGGAACGGTGGGCGCCCCCGCTGTCGAGTTGGACGACGGCGGCGTTGACCGTCTCCAGCACCTACGACACCTCCGCCGCCCGTAAGGATTTCGACTACAACCCGACCGTCTCCCGCGCGGAGGGCCTGGCGCGCTACGTCGAGTGGGTGCGCTCGGTAGGCGGCGTCGACGCCGTCCTGGCCCGCGGCTGAACGAATCGCGCCGAATCGGAGGTTGTCTCGTGACATCACTGCTGGCCACCGTCCGTGGCCGCCGCACCGGCGTCCCGTCCACGGTTCCCACCGCGCCAGGCGCGCTGCCGTTCCTCGGGCACTGGCACCGGTTCGGTCGCACACCGCACCGGTTCCTGTCCACCCTGTCGGTGCACGGACCCGTGGTGCGCATCGGAATCCCCGGCTACGAAACGTATGTCGTCACCGAACCGGAGCTGATCAGGGAGGCCTTCACCGGGCTGTCGGATCAGGGCTCGATGATCGAGCGCGCCGAATTGCTGCTCGGCGCGGGCGTCACCGTCGTCTCCGGCGCGACACATCGTCGTTCGCGCAGGCTCATCGCCCCCGCGTTCGCGAAGGCGCGCATCGCCCAGTACGCCACCGTGATGACGGCGATGGGGCAGGCGCGGGCCGATCAGTGGCGTGATGGCGCGACGCTCGCCGTCAACGAGGAGATGCACGACCTGGCGCTGCGCACCGTCGCGGGCGCGCTGTTCTCCGGCGAACTCGGCGAGGTCACCGCGCGGCGCGTCCACCGGCTGTTGCCCGAGGTGATGACGCTGCTCGCGCGCCGCGTCACCCGGCCCGCCTGGCTGGACCGGCTGCCGACACCGGGCAATCGCCGCTTCCTCGCACTGGTCGATCAGCTCAAGGACGCCACCGCCGACATCATCGCGGCCTACCGCGCCGACCTGGCCGCCGACCCGGCACTCGACCACGGCGACCTGCTCGACACGTTGATCCGGGCCCGCGACGAGGACGGCGCGCCGCTGACCGACAAGCACGTGCACGACGAACTGGTCAACTTCCTGGTCGGCGGCACCGAGGCCATCGGCATGACCGCCACCTGGCTGCTCTACGAGCTGGCGCGCAACCCGGAGGTGGAGCACGCCCTGCACGCCGAACTGGACGAGGTGCTCGGCGGGCGGCCCGCCGAATTCACCGACCTGCCGCGGCTGGACCTGACCAAGCGGCTCGTGCTGGAGACGCTGCGTCGCTACTCGCCGTGGCTCACCGTGCGGCACGTGCCCGCGGACTACCAGTTGGGCGGGCACGCGCTGCCCGAGGGAGCAATGCTGTTCGTCTGCCCGATCGCGGTGCATCGCGACCCGCAGGTGCACGCCGACCCCGACCGGTTCGACCCCGATCGCTGGCTGCCCGAGGCGACGGAGGGGATGTCGCGCGGCGCGCACATCCCGTTCGGCATGGGCGCGCGGCAGTGCCCCGGCAACGTGTTCGCGCTGACCCAGGTGGCGTTGCAGATCGCCACCTTGTGCGGGCGCTGGCGGCTCCGGCTGGAGCCGGGGTTCACGGCGCGCGAGACCGTCATAGGCGCGCTGGTGCATCCCGAAAGCCTGCCCATGCGTGTCGAAGCGAGGACATCCGGCGAGACCGACGCGGGTATCGCGAGATGACCGATGCCAGTACCGATCACAGTTCCGTGCGAGGAGAGGCGATGTCCCTGATCACCGAACGGTGTGAAGTCGCGGTGATCGGCTCCGGGTTCAGCGGGCTCGGCGTGGCGATCAACCTGAAGCGTTCCGGCATAGACGATTTCGTCGTTCTCGAACGCGCGGACGCGGTCGGCGGCACGTGGCGTGACAACGTGTATCCGGGATGCGCCGTCGACGTGCCGTCGGTGCTGTACTCGTACTCGTTCTTCCCCGGTGACTGGTCGCGACTGTTCGCCACCCAACCGGAGCTGCGCGCCTACACCGAATCCGTGGTCGACGCGTTCGAGCTGCGGAGCCACGTGCGGCTGAACAGTGAGGTCGTCGAGGCCGAGTTCGACGAGACCACGTACCGGTGGTCCGTGCGACTGGCCGACGGACGCATCGTCAGCGCGCGTGCCGTCGTCATGGGGTACTTCTCGTTGCACGTGCCGTTCGTCCCGGACATCCCCGGCCGAGACGTGTTCCCCGGCGTCCAGATGCACTCCGGCTCATGGGATATCGGCTTCCAGCCGGAAGGGAAGCGGATCGCCGTCGTCGGATCGGGCGCGAGCGCCGTGCAGATCGTGCCCGCGCTGGCGCGCCAAGGCGCGCACGTGGTGTCGTTCCAGCGCAGTCCGGCGTGGGTGCTGCCGCGCGGGGACCGGGCGATCCCCGGACCGGTGCGGACGGTGCTGCGCAAGTTCCCGCCCGCGCGACTCGCCCTACGCGGCACCGTGTTCTCGCTGCTGGAGTTGGTGCATCTGGCCGAGTTCCATCCTCGGTTGCTGCCGGTCTACGAGCAGATCTGCTTGCGTGCGCTGCGCAACCAGGTTCCCGATCCGCGCACGCGCGAGGCGCTGCGACCGGACTACCGCTTCGGGTGCAAGCGGCCGATGGTGTCCGACGAGTACTACGCGGCCTTCGCCCGGGACAACGTCGACCTGGTGACGGAGAAGATCGTCGACCTCACCCCGGCCGGTGTGCGCACCGCCGACGGTGTCGTCCACGAGGTCGACGCGATCGTGTGGGCGACCGGTTACCACGTCCAGGACTCGATCCCGCGCTTCCCCGATTTCCGCACGCCCGCCTTCTCGCTACGGGACAGTTACGAGCGCAACGGTTTCACCGCCTATCGCGGCATCGCCTTCGCGGGCCTGCCGAACCTGTTCTGCGTCACCGGTCCCAATACCGCGCTCCCGCACACCTCCCAGTTCCAGGCCATCGAACCCACCACTCGCCTCATCGCCCGGACCATCGCCCACATGCGTGATCGCGCCGTCACCCGCTACACACCCTCGGACACCGCCCAGCGCCGCTTCGTCGCCCGCTGTCGCCGGGTTCTCGCCGACCGCGTCTGGACCACCGGTGGCTGCACCAGCTACTTCGTCACCGCCACCGGCACCAATACCCTCACCTGGCCGGGCGGCACCCGCAGCGTTCGCCGCGACCGCCGCCACATCCACCCCGAGGATTGGGACCGCCGCTCGGCCGCCGCCGGCTGATCGTCCGGAAACGAATCCGACGGCGCACGGCGACGGGCCCGTCAGCGGTCGGCGACGAAGGCGTCGAGCAGGCTGCGGTAGACGTCGGCGAAGCGCTTGCGCGCGTTCTGCTGTTCGGTGGACAGGCCGTCGGTCGCGTCGGGCGCGTACACGATCACGTGCAGGTTCTGGCCCGGCGGTTCGGGCATCACGTCGACGATCTGACTGCCGCCGTCGCCGGAGCCGGGCACGCCGAGGTCGAGGGTGGACAGCGCGGTGAGCTCGGCGAGGGCGGTATCGATGACCTCCCTGCGGACCGCGCCGCTCACCTCGCGCGGCGGGGTGTTCCGATCCCGTTCGGGCGCGACGGCATCCGGTTTGCGGACGGCGTGGCCGTCTGCGTAGACCTCGAGGACGGGCCGCAGATCCATCCGGTCCTGCCAGCCCGCGGGCATCGTCGTGAGCGTGAGAAGCGCGACGTCCGCCCTCGCGGGCGTGGGTGCGGGCAGCGGAAGGGGCGGATGAGCGGCGAGCGCGGGCGGGTTTTCCGTTGCGGGAGTGTGGGTTTCGGCTGCCGGGGGCTGCGGCGCCTGCTCGGCCGGATCGGCGGCGGCAACGCCCCATCCGGCGGTGAACGTCATCGCGAGGACAAGCAGAGCCGATATCGTTCGTCGCATGGAATTCCCATCTCGATAGCGTCGACCGTCCGCCTCGTCCGGGAAGTGAGCTCTTTCCGGCGCAGCGGCTCAGGGTGCCGTAGAGCGTACCTTTGACATTCCCATTGGGTTCGCCTACTTTCCCTGGCGGGGAGTTCGGTGTGTCGATCTACCGAGGTCGGACACCCATTGGGGAGGGGGATACTGTCATGTCTCTGGCTCGAAACCTCACCATCGCCCTGGTCGCCGGGGCCGCGTCGCTCACCGTCGTCGGTGCGGGGACGGCGCATGCCGCGGGAGATCAATTCGGGGCGATCGTTGTCGAGAAGGCTCCGAATCCGTTGGGTGTGACGTACTTCTACGGATCCCACGCCGCGACGCCCGAGGTCGCCAGGCAGGCCGCGGCGGCCAGATGCGGCTCGGAGTCGGGCAACCCGGACGCGGTCTGCGATCTGGTCACCTGGAGCAACGCGTGCGTGGCGGCCGCAACGCGCGGTGTGGACTACCAGTGGGCCGAGGGGCCGAATCGTGAAGCGGCCATTCAGAACGCGCTGGCGTTGTCCAACGCGGTCGGCGCCAGTATCGTTCCGCTGCCCGCGGCGATCAGTTACGTCGCTTGCACTCCGAGCGTGGAGTGACGCACCGGAACCAGCGCCTCGGCGTCAGCGGTTCCAAGGGTGGGGCGTCGGTCCGATCGGCTGTAGTGGCCGTTGTCGGGCTGGCGCCCTGACACATTCACAAGGGCGGTGGTCTCGGAATCCGACCGTTTCCGGCCGCCGCCCAGTGCCTCCGCGCGGGCCCGCGGATGTCTGTCGGGCGGGCCCTAGGCCGGGCGATGCTGGACGGTCGGCGCAGAGGTATCGTGGTGCCGCGGCCACGGCACCAGCATCGGCACGCGATGTTGGTAGTCGCGGTATTGGTCGCCGAACAAGGCCACCAGATCGTGCTCCTCGATGTGCAGCGCGATCAGGATGTAGCCCGTCGTCGCGGCGGCGAAGAACAGATGACCGGCCGTCATGGTCGGCGTCGCCCAGAACGCGATGAGGAAGCCGAGCATCAGCGGATGCCGGATCACGCGATAGAAGAGGTTGGTGCGAAACGGGAGGTCGCGGTAGGGCTCGCCACGCCAGGCGAAAGAGACCTGACGGAGCCCGAACAGGTCGAAGTGGTTGATCATGAACGTCGAGAGCAGCACGGTCACCCAGCCGATCCAGAACAGTGCCCACAGGACGATCCGGCCCGCGGTGGCCTCGACGTCCCAGACGACGGCGGGCATCGTCCGCCACTGCCAATACAGCAGGAACAGCGCCAGGCTGGCCAGCAGCACATAGGTGCTGCGCTCGATGGACTCGGGCACCGCCCGCGTCCACCAGCGTTTGAACGCCGGACGGGCCATCACGCTGTGCTGGACGGCGAACACGCCGAGCAGCAGCGCGTTGACCACGATGGCCTCACCGATCGAAGCCTCCACGCCCGCGTCGACGCTGCGGGGAACCCAGAAATTGCCGACGAAGCCGATCGCGTAGAGGAAAGCGGCGACGAACGCCAGATAGGCCACGGCACCGTAACCGATTGCGAGATAACGCATCATCATGCCCTTCGAGGTGGTTCTTCCTTCACCGCGCGCAGGCGGGCAGGCCACCACTCGGGACCGCCTGCCGAACGGCGGCGTGTCCCGGAGGCCGTGCGTGCGCGACGCGGCGACGGTTTCGTCTGCGTGGGCGTCGTCGCGGCGCCCGTGATACCTGGCGTATTCCTGGTCGCCCGCGAACTCGCCGAGCCGGACTCGGCGCTGTCGCCGTGGGCGGGGAGACCCGTTCGCGACCGGGTGACCGTTCTGGAATGCGCTGGAATCGACCCTGCGTTACCCCCGGGCAGGCGATGGTGGAATCGCCGTCCGATCGGGTATGGCGATCGCCTTCGGGCGGGCTCGCCGTACCGGCGGTGCGTGACGTCACGCTGCCGGTTGCCGCAGCTGATCACCTCGTTCACGCTAGGCGTCGACGGGCGGGTGAACAAGGCTCGCGTCGGGCGTTCGACCTGATCGGCCGGTGCTGCGCGCGGGTCAGCGCAACGCGGCCGGGTTGTTCAGGTCCTGCGCGGAATAGGTGTCGCACGCCCTGACCTGCCCGGTGCGATAGCCGGTGAGGAACCATTTCTGGCGCTGCTCGGACGAGCCGTGCGTCCACGCCTCGGGGTTGACCCGGCCTTGCGCGGCGCGCTGGATCCGGTCGTCGCCGACCGCGGAGGCCGCCGAGAGGGCGTCGTTGATGTCGGTGTCGGACAGCCGCAGCAGGAACGGCTTGTTGCCGCCGGGTGCGGGCGTCTTGTCCGCGTAGTGGGCCCAGATGCCCGCGTAGCAGTCGGCCTGCAGTTCGGTGCGCACCGCGCCGGACTCCGGTCCGCGCGGATCGCGCTGGGCGCGGCCGATGTCGCCGAGCTGGTTCTGGATGTGATGGCCGATCTCGTGCGCGACCACGTACTCCTGGGCGAGCGGACCGCCGCTGGAGCCGAAGCGGTCGGTCAGCTCCTGGAAAAAGCTGACGTCGAAGTAGGCGGTCCGGTCGGCCGGGCAGTAGAAGGGGCCGACCGCGCTGGTGGCGTTGCCGCAGCCGGTGGCGACCGCGCCGGAGAACAGCACCAGCTCGGGCTGCACGTAGCGCTTGCCGGTCTGCGCGGGCAGTTCGTTCGACCACACCGCGTCCAGGCTCTGCGCGGTGAGCACGACCCGGCAGTCGACGTACTTGTTGGCGTCCGCGCTGGTCTTGCAGTGTTCCGGGGTGCCCGCCGTGCCCGGCTGCGTCTGCTGAGTGTCCTGGGCGCCGGTGAACTGGCCGAGGACCGAACCGGGGTCGCCGCCGAGCAGCAATGTGATCACCAGCAGGATCAGACCGCCCGCACCGCCGCCGAGCGCCAGCTTGCCGCCCATGCCTGGCCCGCCGCCGGAAGAGGCCCGGTTCGGGTCGATCTGGAGCCCTTCGTTGAACGTCATCCTCGTCCTTCGGTGGCGTTTTGCGCAGTGGTCGGGCGACCGTCTGGCTACAGCTTGACACGGCCGCGCAGATATCGGTTTCCACTTGACGAATGTGTCTAACTACGATGGCAACCGCACCTGGTGGACCCCGCCGGTGCCGGAGTCGTCGAAAGGAATCCCGTGCTGCGCACCCACTTGGCTGGTTCGCTGCGAAGCGAACATGCCGGTCAGACCGTCACCCTCACCGGCTGGGTGGCCCGGCGGCGCGACCACGGTGGCGTGATCTTCATCGATCTGCGCGATGCGTCGGGTGTGGCGCAGGTGGTCTTCCGCGAAGGCGAGGCCGCCGAGCAGGCGCACCGGCTGCGCGCCGAGTACTGCGTGCTGATCACCGGCGTGGTCGAGCTGCGCCCGGACGGCAACGAGAACCCTGAGCTGCCGACCGGTCAGATCGAGGTGAACGTCGGCAAGCTGGAGGTACTCAA
The DNA here is from genome assembly GCF_057708605.1 of Nocardia sp. bgisy118. Lineage (NCBI taxonomy): Bacteria > Bacillati > Actinomycetota > Actinomycetes > Mycobacteriales > Nocardiaceae > Nocardia > Nocardia sp. bgisy118. The sequence goes on from NZ_JBYISM010000001.1 coordinate 172,550, forward strand.
CGAGAGCGCTCCCCTGCCGTTCCAGCTCGACGAGCAGCCCGGTGACGAGGCCCGGCTGAAGTACCGGTACCTGGACCTGCGCCGCGAGGGCCCCGGGCACGCCATCCGGCTGCGCTCGAAGGTCAACGCCACGGCGCGCGCGGTGCTGGCGCACCACGAGTTCATCGAGGTCGAGACCCCGACGATGACCCGCTCCACCCCGGAGGGCGCCCGCGACTTCCTGGTGCCCGCGCGGTTGCAGCCGGGCAACTTCTACGCGCTGCCGCAGAGCCCGCAGCTGTTCAAGCAGCTGCTCATGGTCGGCGGCATCGAGCGCTACTACCAGATCGCGCGCTGCTACCGCGACGAGGACTTCCGCGCCGACCGGCAGCCCGAGTTCACTCAGCTCGACATCGAGATGAGCTTCGTGCGCCAGGAGGACGTGATCCTGCTGTCCGAGGAGATCCTGGTCGCGCTGTGGAAGCTGATCGGCCACGAGATCCCGACGCCGATCCCGCACATGACCTACGCCGAGGCCATGCGCCGGTTCGGCTCCGACAAGCCCGACCTGCGTTTCGGCGTCGAGATCACCGAGTGCACCGAGTACTTCACGGACACCCCGTTCCGGGTGTTCCAGGCGCCCTATGTCGGCGCGGTCGTGATGCCGGGCGGCGCGAGCCAGCCGCGACGTCAGCTCGACGCCTGGCAGGAGTGGGCCAAGCAGCGCGGGGCCAAGGGGCTGGCGTACATCCTGGTGAACGAGGACGGCACGCTCGGCGGTCCGGTCGCCAAGAACCTCAGCGAGGCCGAACGCGAAGGGCTGGCCAAGCACGTCGGCGCGGTGCCCGGCGACTGTGTCTTCTTCGCCGCGGGCGCGGCCAAGGCCCAGCGCGCGCTGCTCGGCGCGGCGCGCGGCGAGATCGCCCGCAAGGTCGGGTTGATCGACGAGAACGCCTGGTCGTTCGTGTGGATCGTGGACGCGCCGCTGTTCGAGTCCACCGCCGACGCGACCGCGAGCGGCGATGTGGCGCTTGGTCATTCGGCATGGACCGCGGTGCACCACGCGTTCACCTCGCCGAAGCCCGAGTCGCTGGACACCTTCGACACCGACCCGGACTCGGCGCTGGCCTACGCCTACGACATCGTCTGCAACGGCAACGAGATCGGCGGCGGTTCGATCCGTATCCACCGCCGCGACGTTCAGGAACGCGTCTTCAAGGTGATGGGCATCAGCCACGACGAGGCCCAGGAGAAGTTCGGCTTCCTGCTCGACGCCTTCGCCTACGGCGCCCCGCCGCACGGCGGCATCGCCTTCGGCTGGGACCGGATCACCGCGCTGCTGGCGGGCCTGGACTCCATCCGCGAGGTCATCGCCTTCCCGAAGACCGGCGGCGGCGTCGACCCGCTGACCGACGCGCCCGCGCCGATCACCGCGCAGCAGCGCAAGGAGGCGGGCCTGGACGTCAAGCCGGAGCAGGAAAAGGTCGCGATCACCGAGTAGAACCGGCTACCGGTCGCTCGACGCGCCGTCCGTGACGGAGTCGCCTCCGTGGTGGACGGCGCGTCGCGTTTCTGGGTGTGTCGAGCGACCGCGCGTCGATCAGACCGCGGCGATGCGCCCGCCGGTCAAGGTGCGGTAGGCGTAGGTCACCGCGAGGATCGAGACCGGGCCGGCGGCGAGCAGTCCGATGCCGCACAGCAGCAGGCCGAGGAACGTGATCACCGCGACGGACAGCGCCAGCAGCAGTACCGGCCAGATGTTGTTGATCACCAGGATGGCGCTCGACCTGATCGCGTCGAACGGGCCGAGATCCTGATCGACGACGAAGTGCAGCGCGAACATACACAGCATGCCGACGACGAGTCCGGGAATCACGCACAGCGCCAGCCCGATCCAGGTGCCGAGGAACGCGAGCAGGGCGGTCAGCAAGACATTCCCCGCGTTCACGAACTTGAAGTACGAACCGAAAACCGGTTTGGCGCCGTCGGTTTCGTATAGCGCCCCGCGCACCATCGCGGCCTGCAACAACCACAGCGCCGCCATTACCGCGAGGAAGAGCAATACCAGCGGCAAAAGCGAGTTCGGTTCGAATATCTGCACGACCAACACGAAGACCAAATAGATGACGACGCCCAGCGCCGTAATTCCTAGCCACGGAGCAAGATTCGTCCGGAATTTTTCCAGGCCGTAACTGAGCGCATGCCCGACGTCGAGACCGGCGGGCGTCCCTGCTTGATAGCCGTAGATCGGTTGTCCCGGCGCGGCGCCGGGCGGTATCGTTCCCGGTTGCTGTGGCACACCATATTCGGGCGCGCCGTATTCTTGCGGCGCGCCGTACTGCTGTGGTATTCCAGGCCCGCTGCCCGTGGGTCCGTACGACGGCTGCTGGGTGGCCACCGCGGGCGGCGGCTCCACCGGCTCGGCGCCGTACTGGGCCGCACCCGGGCCCTCGAACTGTGGGTAGCCGGCTCCACCAGGCATTTCGTGGCGGGCGTGTCCCGCGGCGGGCAGTGGCGCGTAGGGGTCACCGCTCTCGTGTTGCCCCGGCTGGGCCGCGAACTGCTCGCTTTCACCGCCCTGCCGGGGTGTACCGCCTGCGGGGTCCTTCGGTGCGGAGGACGGTGTGTCGGTCAATGTCGGAGACCTTTCGACGCAACTGGTTTGCGATGTGGCGCACAGCAGTTCACGATGAGAAAACCGGACGCGTGCCATGGTGTCAAGCGAGCGCGGCGCGGCCGGTAGCCACGACACGAGACACGCCGGGCGAAGCGGAAAGGTTGCGTAACCGCTCGCTAGAAGTGACCCCATGCGAGTAGCTTGAGAGGCGATGACCGCACTATTGGCCGAACGCGCCGCCGAAGTCGTGTCCGCAGCACAACAGTTGCTCACAAAGCGAATGGGTGCTCCGGTGAAGCTGAGCGATCCGATGGAACTCAGCGGTAGTGGTAGGACGACAGTCCTACGTGTGCGTGTTGCCGAGAATTCGTTCTCGCTGCCCAGGACGCTGATCGTCAAGCAGGTGCGCGGTGCCGCCCGCGACCGCCGCACCGGAGGCTTGGCACCCGGCGTCGCCAGCATCGATTCGGCATTCCTCCGGGAAGCCGTCTCCTACCAGTTCACCACCGCACTCAGCCGCGAGCAGCGGCCCGGCGCGTATCTGATCGCGCACAGCCTGCCGGACCGTCTGCTGATCCTGTCCGATCTCGGCGAGAACGACAGGATGACCGCGGTGCTGCGGTCCGGCGCCGAGCCCGCCACCCGCAACGCGCTGATGGCCTTCGCCCAGGCGCTCGGCCGGATGCACGCGGCCACCGTGGGACGCGAGGCCGATTTCGTCGCGCTGCTGCGCCGCGTCGAGGTGGTCCATCGAGTCGACGGCATCGCCCAGCAGGCCGAGGCCGCGATCTCCGAGGTGCCTGGCCTGTTGCAGCGCGAGCTGGGCATCGAGGTGCCCGGTGAGATCGCCGAGCGCATCGTGCGCGGCAACCGATTGTTCTCGGCCGGGCGGTTCCGGGCGTTCAGCCCGTCGGACCTGTGCCCGGACAACGTCATCCTCAACCAGGAGGGCGCCAGGTTCCTCGACTACGAGTGGGGCGGCTTCCGCGACGCCACTCTCGACATCGCCTACGCGCTGGTCTCCTTCCCCGGCTGCCTGTGCGATTTCGAACTGTCCAGGGAACGCGCCAGGCAGATGGTGGAGGCGTGGCGTTCGGAGGTCGTCGGGGTGTTCCCGGCGCTCGCCGACGACGAGGCGCTCGCCGAACGCATCCTGGAAGCCCGGCTCATCTGGGTGTGGCTCACCACCAACTGGTTCCTGCCCGCCGACCACGCCCGCATCGCGTCCGCGCGCGAGCACGGGCTCTCGGTACCGCGCTCGGCGGCGCTGATCAACCGCTGGGCCGCGCTCGCCGAGGACGCGCGCTGCACCGGCGACGACGTGATCGGCGATTTCGCGGACGAGGTGTCCGCGATGCTGGAAGAGCGCTGGTCGGAGTAGCGGTCGGGCGGGACCGGTATCACGTCGCCACTCGCGAGCTGCTGATCACCGGAAGCCGGTCGATGTCCGGCACCCGGTGATCCGGCGGCTCGATCGCGCGGTCAGAGCACGGGCGTGGCACGCGGCTCGATGCGGCCGCCGCTGGGCACGGCGAAGCTCGCCCCGTGCCGCACACCCGTCGCCGGGTCGGTGACGTCGGCCAGGTAGAACCAGTCCATCTGCGCGCGCTCTTCCGTCACGTCGAGGACGCCGTACCCGTGCGACTCCAGCTCGACGTAGCGCATGTGGTGATTGACGCTCTTGATCGAATCCTCGATCGGCACCGCCACGGTGCGCGGGGCCGCCTTCAGCACCTCGCCGATGCTCGACGAGGTGACCGACGGGACGACGAACTCCGCGCCCGCGGTCGATCCGCCCGGATAGTTCGCGGCATCGATCGGCAGGTCGGAGGCCCAGGACGAGTGGATGTCGCCGGTCAGGAAGACGACGTCACCGACCTGCTGCTCGGTGATCGCGCGGAACAGGCTCCGCCGGTCGGCGGCGTAGCCGTCCCACTGGTCGGCATTGGCGGGCACGCCGGACTGCGGCACGCCGAGCGCGCCGGTGAACGCCGCGGTGGTGGCGGGCTCGAGCGGCGGGAAGACCAGCGGCGTGATCATCACCGAGTTGCCGACCAGCTTCCAGCGCACCGGCGCCGAGACCAAACCCGCCGTGAGCCAGTCCATCTGGGCCTTGCCGGTGAGGGTGCGCGCGGGGTTGTCGACCTCGCGCCAGCCCGCGCCGGGGGCGGGCTGCCGATCGCGGTAGCTGCGCAGATCGAGCATGGACAGTTCGGCGAGGGTGCCGAAGCGAAGCCGCCGGTAGATCTGCACGCTCGCACCGGAACCGTTGGCGCGCACCGGCATCCATTCCAGATAGGCGCGCGCCGAGGCGGCGCGGCGGTCCTGCCAGCTGCCCTGCACGGCAGGATCGTGGTGGTTGGCGCCGCCCGACCAGGAGTTGTCCGCGGACTCGTGGTCGTCCCAGGTGCAGATGAACGGCAGCAGCGCGTGCAGCGCGGCCAGGTCGGGATCGGTCTTGTACTGGGCGTGGCGGATGCGGTAGTCGGTCAGCGTGACGATCTCGTGCGCCGGATCGTGCGGCCGCACCGCGCCGTGGCGGCCGCCGTACTCGCCGCGACCGTACTCGTACAGGTAGTCGCCGAGGTGGATGATCGCGTCGAGGTCGGAGCGGGCGGCCAGGTGCCGGTAGGCGCCGAACCAGCCCGCCTCCCAGTTCGAGCAGGAGACCACGCCGAAGCGCAGCCGGTCGGGCGCGTCGGAGGGCGCGGGCGCGGTGCGAGTGCGCCCGACCGGCGACGTCTCGCCGAGTGCGGTGAATCGGTACCAGTACTCGCGGCCGGGAGTGAGGCCGGTCGCGTCGATCTTGACGGTGTGGTCGGAATCGGCTGTGGCCGTTGCGGTTCCGGACGCGGCGAGGGAGGCGAAGCCCGCGTCGGCGGCGATCTCCCAGCGGACCGCGGCCTCCGCGCCGAGGCCGGAGCCGGGCGTGGCGTCGTCGGAGACGGTCACCCGAGTCCAGAGGACGACGCCGGTGGGCAGCGGATCGCCGGAGGCGATGCCGTGCCGGAACACGGGTCCCGAGGCGAGCGCCTGGGTCGGTGCGAGCAGCGCGCCTGCGGTGGCCGCGGCGGCCGCACCGCCTTTCAACAGGGTCCGCCGGGCGAACGGACCGGTCTGGACAATATCTGAAACGACCACGTTTTCAGCCACGGCTGTTGATCACAGCCGATGCGGGCCGGACTCGCAAATCGGCACCGCGCGGATCACTTCCGTCCGGCGAATCCCGGGCCGCGCCGGTGTTGTCGGGGACGGGCGGTACGGTCGAAAACATGAGCGAGCGAATCGTGTGCCGGTGCGCTTGGCGCATGCCGGAGCCGAGCGTCAGCGAGGCGCGGGCATGAGCGATGCGCTGTTCGACATGCCGGGCCAGACCGCGGCGGAGTCGGATGCGCTCGGCAGCGCGGGCGTGGACTTCCGCGGTCCTGGCAGCGCCGCGCCACTGGCCGTGCGCATGCGGCCCGCCACCTTGGACGAGGTGGTCGGGCAGCAACATCTACTCGGCCCCGGTTCGCCGCTGCGGCGGTTGATCGAGGGCTCGGGAGCGGCGTCGGTGCTGCTGTTCGGTCCGCCAGGCACCGGCAAGACCACGTTGGCCTCGCTCATCTCGCAGGCGACCGGCCGCCGTTTCGAGGCGCTCTCGGCGCTCTCGGCCGGAGTCAAGGAGGTGCGCGCGGTCATCGACCTGGCGCGCAGGCGGCTCACGGCCGGCGAGCGCACCGTGCTGTTCATCGACGAGGTGCACCGCTTCTCCAAGACCCAGCAGGACGCGCTGCTCGCCGCCGTGGAGAACCGGATCGTGCTGCTGGTCGGCGCGACCACGGAGAATCCCTCGTTCTCCGTCGTCTCGCCGCTGCTGTCGCGCTCGCTGGTGCTGCAACTGCGGTCGCTGACCGACTCCGATATTCGCGTCGTGCTCGAACGCGCGCTCAGCGACCCGCGCGGATTCGGCGGCGCCTACGCCGTCACCGACGAGGCGCTCGACCACATCGTGCGGGTCGCGGGCGGAGACGCGCGCCGGGCGCTGACCGCGCTGGAGGCCTCGGCCGAGTCCTCGCTCGACGGCACGGTGGACCTGGCCCTCGTCGAGGCGAGCGTGGACAAGGCCGCCGTGCGCTACGACCGCGCGGGCGACCAGCACTACGACGTGATCAGCGCCTTCATCAAGTCGATCCGCGGCTCCGACGTCGACGCGGCGCTGCACTATCTGGCGCGCATGATGAGCGCGGGAGAGGACCCGCGCTTCATCGCGCGGCGGCTGGTCATCTCCGCCAGCGAGGACATCGGCATGGCCGACCCGATGGCCTTGCAGACCGCGGTGGCGGCCGCGCACGTCGTCCAGCTGATCGGCATGCCCGAGGCCCAGCTCACCCTGACCCACGCGACCATCCACCTGGCCACCGCCCCGAAGTCCGGCGCGGTCCCCGCCGCGCTCGGCGCCGCCATGGCCGACATCTCCGCGGGCAAGGCGGGCACCGTGCCGCCGCACCTGCGCGACGGGCACTACGCGGGCGCGGCGTTGCTCGGTCACGCCCAGGGCTACAAGTACCCCCACGACGACCCCGACGGTGTGCTCGCCCAGCAGTATCCGCCCGACGAGCTCGTCGGCGCCGACTACTACCGCCCGACCGACCACGGCTACGAGCGCGAGGTCGGGCCTCGCGTCGACCGGCTGCGCCGCATCGTGCGCGGGAAGTAGCGCGCGGCCCGCCTCAGTCGACTGCGAACATGGACGTGCCAGTGACCGACCAGACCCGCGTGAGCTTCCCCGCCGTGGCTTCGAACATGTCGATACCGCTGTGGTCGGGCTGACCCGGTTGGTGGGAGCGCCAGCGGAGCGCGAAGGTTCCCGAACCCGCGGCGTCCACGTCGCCCGCCGCGCCTCCGTCCATGGTGAATCGCAAGCCGGGGCGGGCCGCCCGGAACTCACCGATGAACGCGGCCACCTCGACCGGTCCGCGCAGGGCGTCGGTGAGCTCGCGGGTGGGGGAGGCGAACCGGATCCGGAAGTCCGGGGAAAGCAGGTTCGGCGCGAGTTCCCTTGCGCCGTTCCAGAATTCGGTCCAACGCTGCGCCAGCTGGTCGGCAGTGACGCGGTCGATGGTCTGCATGAGTCGCTCCTCGGGGAAGGGCCGCGGCGGGCTGCCGCGACCGGCGCCGTCCACGATTCAGCCCTCGCGCGACAACGGTGTGTCGGTGATCGCGGTCACATCGATGAGTTTGCCGTCGCCCGTGGGGATCACCGACAGGTCGATATCGCGGGCCGCGACGGGCTCGTCCAGCACGCTCGCCGCGCGGACTCGGTCCAGCCGGAAGCCGCGCAAGCCCCCGCGCAGCCGACACCACGCGTACAGGAACCAGTGCTCGGCCGCGAGGAAGGCCAGCGGTTCGACCTCGCGTACGGTGACCGCTCCGTCGCGGTCGGTGTAGTCCAAGCGCAGCACGCGTCCGCGGACCACCGCTTCGAGGATCGCCGGGGGGACGGCCGACACCGAATCCGCGGGCAACAGCCGGATGCGTTCGACCAGCGCGGTGGCTCGTGCCCGATCACTCTCCGGCAGGACCGCCGCGATCTTGCGCACCGCTGAGCCCGCCGCCTCGGCGAACGGTGTTCCGGCCAGGCGCGGAAGGGCCACCGCGAGGGCGGTCGCCTCCGCCGGGGTGAGGCTCACGGGCGCGAGGGTGCGATGCCGGTCGAGCGCGTATCCTCCGGCACGGCCGGGCACCGTGACGATCGGCAGGCCCGCCTGCATGAGAGCCGCGAGGTCACGCTCGATCGTGCGGGTGGATACTTCGAACCGGGCCGCGAGTTGGCGGGCGGTGCGGGGGCGCGGTGCGTACGCGCGCAACTCTTCGGCGAGCGCGTACAGTCGCTCGGTTTTCGTCACGGGACGTCCTGGTTTGTCGGCGCGGATTCGCCGGATGTGGCGGGTGCGCCCGATTGTCGCCGACGGCCGCGCGGGGTGCGGACTCGGCGCAAAACGCGTGGACAGCGACCGGTAGGCTGGATATTTGTGCAGACCCACGAGATTAGACGGCGTTTCCTGGACCATTTCGTCCGTGCCGGACACACCGAGGTGCCGAGTGCCTCGCTGATCCTGGCCGACCCCAACCTGCTGTTCGTCAACGCAGGCATGGTCCAGTTCAAGCCGTACTTCCTGGGCCAGGAGGCGCCGCCCTACCCGCGGGCGACCAGCGTCCAGAAGTGCGTGCGCACCGGCGACATCGAAGAGGTCGGCGTCACCACCCGGCACAACACCTTCTTCCAGATGGCGGGCAACTTCTCCTTCGGCGACTACTTCAAGGAGGGGGCTATCACCCTCGCCTGGGAGCTGATCAGCAAGTCGCAGGAAGAGGGCGGCTTCGGCTTCGACACCGAGCGCATCTGGGTCACCGCCTACGAGGACGATCCTGAGGCCGCCGAGATCTGGGAGCGGGTCGCGGGCATCCCGAAGGAGCGGATCCAGTTCCGCGACGGCAAGGACAACTACTGGGACATGGGCGTGCCCGGCCCCGGCGGTCCGTGCTCGGAGATCTACTACGACCGCGGCCCCGCCTACGGCAAGGAAGGCGGCCCGGTCGCCGACGAGGACCGCTACCTCGAGATCTGGAACCTCGTCTTCATGCAGGACATCCGCGGTGAGCTGAGCCCGAAGCTCGGCCACCCGCCGGTCGGCTCGCTGCCCAAGAAGAACATCGACACCGGCATGGGCGTCGAGCGCGTCGCCATGCTGTTGCAGGGCGTGGAGAACGTCTACGAGACCGACCTGCTGCGCCCGATCATCGACAAGGCCGAGGAGCTGACCGGTCGCTCCTACGGTGTCGAGCACGCCGACGACGTGCGCTTCCGGGTGATCGCCGATCACGCCCGCACCGCCGCGATGCTCATCTCAGACGGCGTCAACCCCGGCAACGACGGCCGCGGCTACGTGCTGCGCAGGCTGCTGCGCCGCATCGTGCGCTCGGCCCGCCTGCTCGGCGCCGAGAAGCCGGTGATGGCCGAGTTCATGAAGGTGGTCAGCGACCTCATGTCGCCGTCCTACCCGGAGCTGGCCACCGACTTCGGCCGCATCGAGACCGTGGCGGTCGGCGAGGAGACGGCGTTCCTCAAGACGCTCAACACCGGCTCGACGCTGTTCGACAACACCGCCGCCGCGGTGAAGTCCAAGGGCGGCACCAAGATCGCCGGATCGGACGCCTTCACCCTGCACGACACCTACGGCTTCCCGATCGACCTCACCCTGGAGATGGCCGCCGAGGCCGGGCTCTCGGTCGACGAAGAAGGCTTCCGCACGCTCATGGCCGAGCAGCGCCAGCGGGCCAAGGAGGACGCCGCCGCCCGCAAGCACGCGCACGCCGACCTGAGCATCTACAAGGAACTGGTCGACCGCGGCGCCACCGAGTTCACCGGCTTCGACGAGCTGACCTCCGAGGCGCACGTGCTCGCCCTGATCGCGGACGGCGTCCGGGTGCCGACCGCCACCGTGGGCCGGGACGTCGAGGTCATCCTGGATCGCAGTCCGCTGTACGCGGAGTCCGGCGGCCAGATCGCCGACCGCGGCAGCATCACCGCCGCAGGCCTGAAGCTGCGCGTCAACGACGTGCAGAAGATCGCCAAGAAGCTGTGGGTACACAAGACCACGGTCGAACAGGGCCAGATCACCGAGGGCGACGTCGTCCTCGCCCAGGCCGATCCGGCCTGGCGCAGCGGCGCGACGCAGGGTCACTCCGGCACCCACATGGTGCACGCCGCGCTGCGGCAGGTGCTCGGCCCGAACGCGGTGCAGGCCGGTTCGCTGAACAAGCCCGGCTACCTGCGCTTCGACTTCAACTGGCAGGGCCAGCTGACCGAGCAGCAGAAGGCCGACATCGAAGCGGTGTCCAACGACGCGGTGGGCGCCGACTTCCCGGTCAACACGTTCGTCACCGACCTGCCCAAGGCCAAGCAGATGGGCGCGCTCGCGCTGTTCGGCGAGAACTACGGCGACGAGGTCCGCGTGGTCGAGATCGGCGGCCCGTTCTCGATGGAGCTGTGCGGCGGTACGCACGTGCAGCACTCCTCGCAGATCGGCCCGATCACGCTGCTCGGCGAGTCGTCGATCGGTTCGGGCGTGCGGCGCGTCGAGGCGTTCGTCGGCCTCGACTCCTACAGGTACCTGGCCAAGGAGCGCGCGCTGCTCGCCGGTGTCGCCGCCTCGCTGAAGGTGCCCTCGGACGAGGTGCCCGGGCGCGTGGAGCAGTTGGTGGAGCGGCTCAAGGTGGCCGAGAAGGAGCTCGAGCGCACCAAGGTCGCCGCGGTGCTCTCCTCGGCTGGGAAGTTCGTGGACGACGCCGAGCGCGTCGGCGGCGTGCTGCTGGTCGCCGCGGCCGCGCCGGAGGGCGTCGCCGCGGGCGATCTGCGCACCCTGGCCACCGATATCCGCGGCCGCTTCGGCAGCGAGCCCGCGGTGGTGGTGCTGCTCGGCAACGTCGACGGCAAGGTGCCGTTCGTGGTGACCGTGAACAAGGGCGCGCAGGAGCTCGGCATCAAGGCGGGCGACCTCGTCGGCAGCTTCGGCCCGAGCATCGCCGGTCGCGGCGGCGGCAAGCCGGAGATGGCGCAGGGCGCCGGGTCCGATCCCTCCGGAATCGCGGCGGGTGTGGCCGCGGTCCGTGCCCGGGTGGCCGAAATCGCCGGGTGATGCGCGACTCGGAGAGTTCGCGTTCGACGGGCCGGCCGCACGCAGCGGACCGGCCCGATCCGGCCACCGACCCCGGCCGTGGCAGACGCATCGGCATCGACGTCGGTAGCGTCCGCGTCGGCGTGGCGTCCAGCGACCCGGACGGCATTCTCGCGACCCCGGTGGAAACCGTTCCGCGTGCGAAGAAAAACGCGCGCGGTGCGGGCGCGGTAACCGATATCGCAAGAATTGCCGAAATTGTGCGGGAATACGAAGCCGTCGAGGTTATTGTCGGCTTGCCGCGCACATTGCGCGGGGAAAAGGGAACCGCGGCGGGGTTGGCCATCGCGTTCGCCGAAAGTTTGCGATCAGAAATTGCTCCCGTGCCGATCAGGCTTTCCGACGAACGTTTGACTACGGTGTCAGCTGCACGTGCATTGCGGGACAGTGGAGTTCGCGCGCGTGGCCAGCGGCAGGTGATCGATCAGGCGGCGGCCGTGTCGATCCTGCAAGGATGGTTGGACGAACGGAGTGCGGTGTTGAAGTCGGCCGAGGAAGCGGCGCGGGACGCGTCGTCCGGAGACGATGCATGACTGATCGGTGGGCACGGGCCGAGGAGAGGTACCGACAGCGCGAGGCTGACCGGCGCTACCGACGGGACGACCGGGCCTGGGACAGAGACGGCAGAGACGCGGGCGGACGCGCGGCCGGGTCGCAGGACGACTGGGACGACTACTACGACGACGACACCAACGTCATCCCCCGCTACACCGACGACGACGAGCTCGAGTACGACGGCGCGCCGTACGAGGACGACGGCTACGACGACGAGCTGGACTACGAGGAGGAGCCCGAGCCGCAGGCGCCGCCCCCGCGCGCGCAGCGGTCGTCGGCTCGCAAGCCCGCCAAGGCAAAGGAGGCGCGGCAGGCGCGCGGTTCGCGCAAGCGCTCCCGGGCGGCCTCCCGCAAGGCGGCCGAGCGGAAGCGCAAACGCCGCAACATGTGGCTGATCGGCGGCGTGCTCGTGGTGCTGCTGGTGGGCGCGGTGGGTTTCGCGGTCAAGAAGCTGGCCGGGGAATTCGGCGCGCCGGAGGATTTCGCAGGCCCCGCCGGGCCGCTGGTCGTGGTGCAGGTGCACCCCGGCGACACCTCGTCGCAGATCGCCCAGACCATGGTCGACAAGGGCGTCGTGGCGAGCACCGGCGCGTTTTTCCAAGCGGCGGTGCGCAATTCGAACATGAGCTCGGTGCAGCCCGGGTACTACCAGATCCCCAGCCAGAGCCCCGCCGCCGAGGCGGTCTCCGCATTGCTCGGCAAGAACGCACGGGTCGGCAACCTGGTCATCTCGGAGGGACGTCAGCTGCACGACCAGCACGACGTCAACACCGGTGCGCGCAAGGAAGGGATCTACACCAAGATCGCCGCCGCCAGCTGCATCGGCACCGGCGCGCAGCAGAAGTGCGTGACCTACGAGCAGCTCGACGCCGCGGGCTCCAGCGGCGACCTCGCCGCGCTCGGCGTGCCGTCCTGGGCCGAGCAGTCGGTGCGCGGAGCGCCGGACCGCAAGCGGCAGATCGAAGGTCTGATCGCCGCGGGCACTTTGGATTTCGACCCCAGCGGCACGCCGCAGCAGATTCTGCGTCAGCTGATCACCGCGAGCGCGGCGAGTTACGAATCGACCGGGCTGCTGAAGTCCGGCGTGGAGACCGAGCTCAGCCCTTACGAGACGCTGATCGCGGCCTCCCTGGTGGAGCGCGAGGCGCTGCCGCAGGACATGCCGAAGGTCGCGCGGGTGATCGTGAACCGGCTCGAGGTCGAACAGCCGCTGCAGTTCGACTCCACGGTGAACTATTCGCTGGACCGCACCGAAGTCGCCACCACCGACGACGACCGGGAAACCCGCACCCCGTGGAACACCTACGCGATGTCCGGCCTGCCCGCCAATCCGATCTCCGCGCCCTCGCTGAACGCGTTGCGCGCCATGGAGAATCCGGAACCCGGCAACTGGCTGTACTTCGTGACGATCGACCAGAAGGGCACCACGCTGTTCACCGAGAGCTACTCCGAGCACCTGCGCAATATCGAAAAGGCAAGGCAGAGCGGAATTCTCGACAGTGGACGGTGAATCGACCAGCGCCGTGACGGCGCAACGCAAGGCAGCGGTGCTCGGCAAGCCGATCGCGCATTCGCGGTCGCCCCAGCTGCACCTGGCCGCCTACCGTGCGCTGGGCCTGGACTGGACCTATGAGCGCATCGAGTGCGCGGCCGAAGAGCTGCCCGGGCTGGTGGACGGACTCGGACCGGAATGGATCGGTCTCTCGGTCACCATGCCCGGCAAGGAGGCGGCGCTCGCCTACGCCGACGTGCGCACCGAGCGCGCCGTGCTGGTCGGTTCCGCGAACACCCTGGTGCGCACGGCCGAGGGCTGGCGCGCGGACTGCACCGACGTGGACGGCGTGCTCGGCGCGCTGCGCGGCGGAGGCGTCACGGAGATCGCGGAGGCGGTCGTGCTCGGTGCGGGCGGCACGGCCCGTCCGGCGCTGCTCGCCCTCTCCGAACTCGGCGCGCGGTCGGTCACCGTGATCGCCAGGGACGCCGGACGCGCCCGCGGCGCGCTGGAACTGGCCGACGAGCTCGGGATGGCGGCGCGGGTGATCGGCTTCGACCGCGAGGCCGTGCGCGACGCGAGCGCGAGCGTGGGTGCCGTGGTCAGCACGATCCCGGCCGACGCGGGCGCGGCGATCGCCGAGGCCGTCGCGGTCGCGCCCGTCGTGCTGGACGCGATCTACAACCCGTGGCCGACCCCGCTGGCCGCGGCCGTCGAACGGGCGGGGCACACGGTGGTGAGCGGGCTGCAGATGCTGCTGAATCAGGCCTACGGGCAGGTCGAGCAGTTCACCGGGCGCCCGGCGCCGCGCGCCGCCATGGCGGCCGCGCTGGACGCCTGACGGCGGCGAAATTTCTGATACGGGTTCTAGTTCGGTTCCGTGGGGCCTCGCGTTAAGGTGTTCCCCATGAATGCTTGGGTAGTGCGGGCCGTCCTGCTCGGTGCGCTGGTCGTGGCGCTGCGCACCGTGCTCGGATTCGCGATGGTGCAGTGGCCGACGCAGGGCGCGTGGATGCGGATGCTGTGCCTGCTCGCGCTGCTGGTCGTCATCGTCGGCTGGGGTGTGCTGGACGGCCGCAGGGACCGCGTGAAGCATCCCGACCCGGAACGCGGCTCGGACCTGACCATCCTGTGGCTGAAGGCGGCCGTGGCGGGCGGGCTCGGCAGCGGCGCGGTCTCCTGGGCGCTGGATTTCCTGCCTCGCTTCGACCTCGGCGACAACGGCCTGCTGTTCGAACTCACGGCGGGCGCGTCGTTCATCGTCCTGCTGATCTTCATCCCCGGGCTGATCGGTGTGGGCATCGGCCGGATGCTCGCGGGACGGCGCGACGGCAATTCCACGCCCTCGCTCACCAAGAACCCCGCCCCCGCGGGCGCCTGACCCCGGAACGCGAAACAGCGCCCCCGCCGAGATCGGCGGGGGCGCTGTTTCTGTATCGCGTTCTATGGCTCGCTAGAGCAGGATCGCGCCGCCGCTCGGGCTCTCCTCGCGGGCGACAGCCGAGTAGGCCGCGGCGAGCAGGGTCGGATCGGGGCCCTCCAGGCGACCCGGCTTGGCCAGTCCGTCGAGAACGACGAAACGGAGCACGCCGGAGCGGGTCTTCTTGTCGGTCTGCATGGCGTCCAGCAGTTGCGGAAGCGCGTCGGCGTCGTAGCTGGTCGGCAGGCCGACGCTGGCCAGGATGGTGCGGTGGCGATCGGCGGTGGCGTCGTCGAGGCGCCCGGCAAGGCGGCCGAGTTCGGCGGCGAAGACCAGGCCGACGGAGACCGCGGCGCCGTGGCGCCAGCGGTAGCGCTCCCTGCGCTCGATCGCGTGGCCCAGCGTGTGGCCGTAGTTGAGGATCTCGCGCAGGCTGGATTCCTTCAGGTCTTCGGCGACCACGTCGGCCTTGACCTGGATGGCGCGGCGCACGAGTTCGGGCAGCACGTCGCCGGTGGGATCGATCGCCGCCTCCGGATCGCGCTCCACCAGGTCGAGGATCACCGGGTCGGCGATGAAACCGGCCTTGATGATCTCGGCCATGCCCGCGACGATCTCGTTGCGCGGCACGGTCTCCAGCGTCGCCAGGTCGACCAGCACGGCCGACGGCTCGTGGAAGGAGCCGACCAGATTCTTGCCCGCCTCGGTGTTGATGCCGGTCTTGCCGCCGACCGCCGCGTCGACCATGGCCAGCAGGGTGGTCGGCACGTGCACCACCTGCACGCCGCGCATCCAGGTGGCCGCGACGAAACCGGCCAGGTCGGTGGCCGCGCCGCCGCCCAGGCTCACCACGACGTCGTTGCGGGTCAACCCGATGCGGCCCAGCACCTCCCAGCAGAACCCGGCGACGGCGAGGTCCTTGCCCGCCTCGGCGTCCGGAATCTCGACGCGGTGCGCGTCCAGGCCGGTCTCGGCCAGCGCCTTGCGCACGGCCTCGGCGGTCTCGGCCAGCGGCGGCTGATGGAAGATCGCGACCGTGCGCACGCCCTTGGTCGCACCCGTGACCGACTCGACGAGCTCGCCGAGCAAGCCGCGACCGATGATCACCGGGTACGGCTCGGCGGTGCGGACCTGGATACGACTCGGCTCTGTCACTACTGCTCCGATTCTGTTCGTGCCGGTTGCTCGAGTGCTCGCGCGCGGCCGCGGCGAGCGCGGGCGCGCCGGGCGCGGCCGCTGGAAGTGGTCTTCGATGCTGATTCTGCCGCCGCCGGGTGCGCGCTCGGCTCGGTGGGGGCGAGGGACGCGGCGCAGCGGCCGGGCCGGTCGTGCCCGGTGGCGGCGTCGCCGGTCGCCCGCTCCGCGTTCTTCTGCGCCGGAGTTGTCGAATCAGCTTGTCCCGCAAGGGGAACGGCGGCCCCGGGTCCGCCGCCGGGGTTCGGTGCTCCGGCGGGGCGGCACGCCCTGGGGCGGCGGGCTCGACCCGAGCCGGGGGTCGCGCCGGTTTCGTCGGGTCGCACGCCGGAGGTGACGAGCCGGGGGAGCCACGACCTGGTCTCCGCGGCGGGTGCGGTGGTCACGGTGCGGCCCGGTTCGGCCGATGGTGTGCGGGCAGCGGACCGCCTGCGGCGTGGGCGGCGGCGTCCACCGGAAGCCGTGCCCTCGGCGGCGACGGTTGTCGTGCTCGAAGCATCGGACCGTGCGCCAGTCGCCGCCGGTGTGGTCTCCCCGGTTTCCTTGTCGGCCGCGCCGTTTTCCTTGGCCGCCGCGCGCCGGGCGGCCGCGCGAGCCCTGGCCCTGCGGCGGGCTCGGGATCGGCTGCTGCCCTGGCCTTCCGGCGTCCGATCGGCGCCGCGATCCGCCGCGGTGGCGGCATCCGGTTCGGGGTCCGCGCTGGGCGTGACGGGTTCGATGCCCAGTTTGTCCAGGATCATCCGCACCACGCGGCCGGGGCTGCGCCCGTCGGTGCGCACCCGCACCGTGGCCACCTCGCGGTACAGCGGGCGGCGCTTGCGCATCAGCTCCCGGTACTTCGCACCGGGGTCGTCGCCGTTGAGCAGCGGGCGCTGATTGCTCGCGCCGGTGCGCCGCAGCCCCTCGGCCACGCTGATCTCCAGGTACACCACCGTCCGGTTGCGCAGCAGCGCCCTGGTGTCCTTGGACAACACCGCGCCGCCGCCGAGCGAGACCACGCCGCGCTCGGCGAGGATGGCGCGGCGCACCACCCGTTCCTCGATCCGCCGGAATTCCGGCTCACCGTCGGCGGCGAAGATCTCGGGGATGGTGCGACCGGTTTCGCGCTCGATGCCCGCGTCGGTGTCGTACAGGTCGACGCCGAGTTCCTTGGCGAGCTTGCGGCCGATCGTCGATTTCCCCGCCCCCGGCGGTCCGACCAGCACCACGCGCGGTGCGCGCGGGTCGGTCTGCACGATCATTGCGGCCGACTGTCCGCCGGAACGTGCGGGCGGATGCCGATCCGCTTGACGTAGCTGGTGATGTTCTCGACCGTCTCGTTCAGCGAGTCGCCGCCGAACTTCTCCAGCGCGGCCTGCGCGACCACCAGGGCCACCATCGCCTCGGCCACCACGCCCGCGGCGGGCACGGCGCACACATCCGAGCGCTGGTGGATGGCCACGGCCTCCTCGCCGGTGCTCATGTCGACGGTGGACAGCGCACGGGGAACCGTGGAGATCGGCTTCATGGCCGCGCGCACCCGCAACGGTTCGCCGTTGGTCATGCCGCCCTCGAGGCCGCCCGCGCGGTTGGTGGAGCGCAGCACGCCGTCCGGGCCGGGGCGCATCTCGTCGTGGGCCAGGCTGCCGCGCCTGCGCGCGGTCTCGAAACCGTCGCCGACCTCGACGCCCTTGATGGCCTGGATGCCCATGAGCGCGGCCGCAAGCCGGGAATCGAGGCGGTTCTCGCCGCTCACGAACGAGCCGAGGCCGACGGGAAGACCCTCCACGATCACCTCGACGACGCCGCCGAGGGTGTCGCCGTCCTTCTTGGCCGCCTCGATCTCGGCGATCATCGCCGCCTCGGCCTCGGCGTCGAACGCGCGCACCGGGCTGGCGTCGACGGCGTCCAGATCCGCGGCGGTCGGCGTCACGCCGGTGGTGTTGGCGGCGCCGCCGATCGAGACCACGTGCGAGACCACCTCGACGCCGAAGGCCTGGCGCAGGAAGTTCCGCGCCACGGTGCCCGCCGCGACGCGGGCGGCCGTCTCCCGGGCGCTCGCGCGCTCGAGCACGTTGCGCGCGTCGTCGAAGCCGTACTTGAGCATGCCCGAGTAGTCGGCGTGACCGGGCCGGGGCCGGGTCAGCGGAGCGTTGCGGGCCAGATCGGCCAGTTCGGCCGCATCGACCGGATCCGCGGACATGACGGTCGTCCACTTGGGCCACTCGGAGTTGGCCACCTCGATGGCGACCGGGCCGCCCATGGTGCGCCCGTGGCGCACGCCGCCGATCATCGTCACCTTGTCGGCCTCGAACTTCATCCGGGCGCCGCGTCCGTACCCGAGCCTGCGGCGCGCCAGCTGAGCGGAGATCTCCTCGGACGTCACTTCGACACCGGCGACCATCCCGTCGAGGATGGCGACGAGGGCGGGACCATGGGATTCTCCGGCAGTTATCCAGCGCAGCACGTTCTCCATCCTTCCATGTCGGCGCGGTCGGACCCGCATCCGGTCCGCCGTGATCACTGGCACGTCATCGGCGCGAACCCGCGCCCGAGTCCTCTTCCCGAGTATCGCCGCCGGGCCCCGAGACGCACGCCCGCTCGGTGTCGCTCGCCGTTCGCCGCCGCACAGCCGCCGCGACGCGAGCAGCGGCCCGGCACGAGGGCCGCGGGGGCGCGGGCGGTCCGGAGCCCTGTCCACTCGAAGGGCCCGCACTGCGCGCCACCTGGGCGACACCTGTTTCGGCGGATGTGCCCGCGGGCCACCGGGCGAATCGCCGCACCGGCAGGAATGGCCCGGCAACCCGACGAGAATTGCGCACCGTCGGCGACCGTGCCTCACCCGCTGGGCACCGCCACGGCGATCAGCGTCGCCAGGCACATGGACGGGCCGTGCGCCACGGTCTCGGGCCGCACCCGCACCCCCGAGGCGATCCGCCGGCGAACCACGATCACCGATGCGACGCCCGCCGTGAACACCGGCCCTGCGAGCGCCGCCCACACCCACGCCTGTGCTCCGCCCATCCCGGCGGCCGCGCCCAGCCCCACCGCCAGCTTCGCGTCGCCCGCGCCGAGGCAAGCGGGCGCGATGAGGTGCACCGCCAGGTAGGGCGCGGCGAGGAGTGCCGCACCGGCCGCCGCGGCTGTGAATTGTGTTGTGAACAGGGCGTATCCGAAGACGGCGAGGGCGCCCCATCCGGTCAGCGCGTTGGGCAGCCTGCGTTGCCGAAGATCGAAAAGGCTCAGCACCGCACACCATCCCGTGAGCATCGCGAACGCTGTGTATGGCATGTGATCCACCCTCGTTGATCCGCCGGGCGTTTCGCAGCGGTCGATGCGAAATGTGCATAACCGCAGGGCATGTGAACATCGATCGGATCGGATTCGCTCGAAAGCCGAGCGGCCGGGCCCGGCTCGACAGCCGCCGTGGCTCCGCTGGATTCGCTTGGCCGGCGCTGCGGCGGCCGGTCCACGGATACGTCGTTCGCGCCCGATTCGTCCCGTGCGCCCGTCTTCCGTCCGGCCCGCGGAGGTGACGGTTCGGGTGTGGGACTGCCGCACCACCGCGTGTCGGCGGTAGCTTTGATCCATGTCAGCTGATCACGCGGGCCGCGGGCCCGACTACGCGGCGCGCCGCGGTGCGCTGCGCAGTCTGCTTGTGGAGAACGAGGTCGATGCGCTGCTGGTCACCGACCTGGTGAACATCAGGTATCTGACCGGGTTCACCGGCTCCAACGCCACGCTGCTCGTGCACTCCTGGGACATGCGCAACGCCGAGGAACGCACCGTGATCGGCACCGACGGCCGCTACCGCAGCCAGGTCACCGAGCAGGCGCCGGATCTGCGCGCCGAGATCGCCCGCGCCACCGCGCGGCGGATCATGGAGCTGGCGGGGGAGTGGCAGCTCGGCCGGATCGGCTTCGAGAGCCACGTGGTGACCGTCGACCAGCACCGCGGTTTCGTCGAGCAGAAGACCGGCCTGGAGCTGGTGGCCACTCCCGGCCTGGTCGAGCAGTTGCGCATGGTCAAGGACGCGTACGAGGTCGAACAGCTGCGCACGGCGTGCGCCGCGGGCGACGCCGGACTGGCCACGCTGCTGGAGCGCGGCGGACTGCGCCCGGGGCGCACGGAGCGCCAGGTCGCGCGTGACCTGGAATGGGCCATGTACGAGCACGGCGCCGAGGCGGTCGCCTTCGAGACCATCGTGGCCGCGGGCGCCAATTCCGCGATACCGCATCACCGCCCGACCGATGCCGTGCTGGCCGAGGGCGATTTCGTGAAGATCGATTTCGGCGCGGTGGTCGGCGGCTACCACTCCGATATGACCCGCACCTTCGTGCTCGGCCGCCCGTCCGATTGGCAGCGCGAGGTGTACGCCCTGGTGGTGGAGTCGCAGCGGGCCGGGCGCAAGGCGCTGCGGCCCGGCGCGCAGGCGGGCGAGGTGGACGCGGCGGCGCGCTCGGTGATCGAGGCGGCGGGCCACGGCAAGCTGTTCGTGCACGGTCTCGGGCACGGCGTCGGCCTGCGCATCCACGAAGCGCCGGGAATCATGAAAAACGGAACCGGTACACTTCTATCCGGCGTGGCGGTGACCGTCGAACCAGGTGTGTACTTTCCCGGCCGCGGCGGCGTCCGAATCGAGGACACGCTCGTGGTGCGCGAAGGGGGCCCGGAGCTGCTCACCCACACCAGCAAAGACCTGACCGTCGTCGAATGACGCCGGTTACCTGAGAACAGGAGATCCGAAGACAGTGGCGGACACCAGCGACTTCAAGAACGGCCTCGTGCTGAAGATCGACGGTCAGCTCCAGCAGATCGTCGAGTTCCAGCACGTCAAGCCGGGTAAGGGCCCCGCCTTCGTGCGGACCAAGCTGAAGAACGTCGTGTCCGGCAAGGTCGTCGACAAGACCTTCAACGCGGGTGTCAAGGTGGAGACCGCGACCGTCGACCGTCGCGACATGACCTACCTGTACCACGACGGCTCCGACTACATCTTCATGGACGGCGAGACCTTCGACCAGATCTCGATCACCGAGGCCACCATCGGCGACGGCGCCCGCTTCCTACTGGAGAACATGGCCGTCCAGGTGGCCATGCACGAGGGCGCGCCGCTGTTCGTCGAGCTCCCGGTCTCCATCGAGCTCGTGGTGCAGCACACCGACATCGGCCTGCAGGGCGACCGCTCCACCGGCGGCACCAAGCCCGCCACCCTGGAGACCGGCGCCGAGGTGCAGGTGCCGCTGTTCATCAACACCGGCGACAAGCTGCGCATCGACTCGCGCGACGGCAGCTACCTCGGCCGGGTCAACGCCTGATCGCCAGTCGCTCGCGGCGGGAGTGCGCGGCCCGGTGGCGGGACCACCGTGGCGGGCGCTCGTGCCGCCCTGATACAGAACGACGGGGATGATGTGACCGTGGCGGAACAGCCCGCAGACAAGAAATCCACGTTCAAGAAGCTGGGCGCCCGGCACAAGGCGCGGCGTCGCGCCGTCGACCTGCTGTTCGAGGCGGAGGCGCGCGACATCGACGCCGCCGAGCTGCTGGACGAGCGCGTCGACCTGGCCACGAAGGACCAGACCGTCGCCCCGGTGCACGCCTACACCAGGACCCTGGTCGAGGGCGTCGCCGACGACCTGGATCGCGTGGACGGCACCATCGAGTCCTACCTGCAGGACTGGGCGCTGTCCCGGTTGCCCGCGGTGGACCGCGCGATTCTGCGCATCGCCGTGTGGGAGTTGTTCCACGCCAACGACGTTCCGCCGGTGGTGGCCGTCGACGAGGCGGTGGAGCTGGCCAAGGAACTGTCGACCGACGACTCGCCGTCGTTCGTCAACGGCGTGCTCGGTCAGGTCGTGCTGGTCGCCCCGCAGGTGCGCGCCGCCGCGGCCGCGACCCGTGCCCCGCGCCCGGAGCCCGAGGCGTGAACAAGTACCTGGTCATGGTCATGCGCACGCCGCGCTTCGACCCCGCGGTCATCGAACCGCACAAGGAGTTCCTGGACGGGTTGGTGGGACGCGGGCAACTCGTGGAGAGCGGCCGCTTCACCGACGGCACCGGCGGGGCCTACGTGATCCGCGCCGACAGCCTCGCGGCGGCCCGCGAGATCGCCTACGGCGACCCGGTGCACACCACCGGCGCCTCGGAACTCACCGTGTACGAGTGGGAGATCACCGTCTCGGCCTGATCGGCTCCGCCCGATCCGGCTCCCGCCGGTGGGTGTACTGGGCCCGGCGGGAGCCCACCGGGACGTCTGCGGAGTCCCGGGTCGGGGGTGGCGCCCGCCGCCGATATCGACCGTGATCCGGCGCCGGGCACGTCTGTGATCCTGATACCTCGAGTGCGCTCGAGGTCAATAAGGTGTGGCGCGGGTCATGGGCGCCGCGTGCGCGACCGCGCTTGTGCGACTGGCGAATCCGCCGATACGGGTCTCGGCGATCGCTCGCCCCGTCGGCGCGCCTGCGCTTATCCTGGGGGAAACCACAGGGGAGGGCGGTGCATGGCACGGCTGCTGAGCTGGCTGCGGAACAACATCGACGGCGTGGTCGCACTGCTGCTCGCGTTGGTCGTCGGAATTCTCGCGGTGCTCGATCTGATCGACGTCGACCAGGTGAACGCCGTTGTGCTGCTGGTGCTCGGCCTGCTGGCGACCACCTTGCTGCGCGACCGGCACCTGTCGGCGCAGGCGGTGCGCGACGCGTCCTCGGTGCGGTTGCTCTACGGCCCCGAGATCGGGCACGCGCACACGCTGGCCCGGCGCGACACCGAACAGTGGATCTTCAAGGGCGGCACCGGAACCTACATCAGGGCCGTCACATTGCGGGCCTGCGTGGAGAACGCCCGGCGCGAACAACGGCCGCTGCGTATGCAATTGGAGATCCTCGACCCGACCAACGAGCCATTGTGCAAGACCTACGCGCAGTTCCGCTCCTCGCTCACGCCGGAGGCCGACCGCACCGGCGAGCTGTGGACCACCGAGCGCACCCGCAAGGAGGCGTTCGCGACGGTGCTGGCCGCCTGCTGGTACCGGCAGCGGTTCACGTTCCTGACCATCGACGTCGGGCTCTCCTCGGTGATGACCACCTTCCGCTGGGATCTGTCCTCGAGCTGCGTCATCGTCACCCAGGACAACCCGAACACCCCCGCGCTCATGTTCGAGCGTGACAAGCCCTATTACCGCGATTTCAGCCGCGAATTGGTGGCCAGTTTCAAACAGACCCGTCAGGTCCCGCTGAGCCGCAGCGAGGAATTGCCGCTGGCCGACGAGCCTTCCGTCGATCAGGCGCGCGCCCTGTTCGACGCGCTCGGGCTGAGCCTGCCCACCTCCTACACCGACCGCGACGTGGCCGATGTCGTGCGCCGGGCGCTGCAGCCGAGGAATCCGTACTGATGGACGCCCACGCCGAGCTTCGCTCCCTGATCACCGCCGACCGGGCGGGGACCGCGGTGCGCGGCTGGGCGCGCGACTATCTCGCGGGTCTGCTCGCGGGGCGCACGGCGGTGGCCGCGGTGCGACATCCGTTGGGGTTCGCGTGTTTTCCCATCTGGCGCGGGGGAACGCTCGGGGTGTGCCTGCACGTCTGGAGTGCGGACGCGCGGCCGCACCCGACCACCTCGACGATGCACGCGCACAGCTGGGACCTGGTGAGCAGCGTGCTGTACGGCACGGTGATCAACGAGATCATCGACATCACCGCGGACGCTCGGCCGACCCACCGGATCTTCGAGGTGCACAGTGGCGCCGAGGGCGATCTGGTGCGCGCGACGCAGCGGCTGGCGGGCTACCGCGTGCGGTCCAGGGAGTTCTTCCGCGACGGCGACGTGTACACGTTGCGCCACGGCGTGTTTCACGTGTCCGATGTGCCGGGCGCCGCGGCCACCCTGGTGCTGGGCGAGTACCGGCCCGGGGAACCCGATCTGTCGCTCGGCCCGCTCGGCGGCGACGATCACTGGGTGCACCGCGTCACGTGCACGGAGGCGGAGACCGGTGCGCTGGCCCGGGCCGTCCTGAATCGATTGACCGACCAGTCCCTGCCCGAAGACCTGGAGGAGCGATGCGACCCGGCAACACCGTGAACGCGGCGCCGAACGCCGCCGTCGTCGACCTCGCCGCCGCCGTCGCGATCGCCGCGGCCGCCGAGGCGGGGCGCGCGATCCGGGCCGGATTGGGCGGCGCGCTGGACGTGCGCCCCAAAGGCGGCTCCGGCGACCTGGTCACCGTCCTCGACCTGCGGTCGGAGGCCGTCATCGTGGACCGGCTGCGCGCCGCGTTCCCCGACCACCGCATCCTGGCCGAGGAGTCCGGCCTGCTGGACGGCGCGGACGAGGCGTGGTGCTGGGTGGTCGACCCGCTCGACGGCACCAACAACATCGCCGTCGGCCTGCCGGTGTACTCCATCGGAATCGCCCTGTGTCACTACGGTGTTCCGGTGTTCGGCGTCGTGCACGAGCCGACCACCGGGCGCACCTGGTCGGCCAGGCGCGGGTACGGCGCCACCGGTCCGAAGGGTCCGCTGCACCAGCGGCAGACACCCCCGCCGACCGCCGGGCCGACCTTGGCCTGGCTCCAGGGTTATCCGGTCGCCCGCACCGACCCGACGGCTCGCGCGCTGCGCCTCACCCTGGAATCCGGTGCACGGCGGCTCATCCAGCTGTGGTCGCCGCTGCTGTGCTGGATCATGTTGAGCCGCGGCGATATCGACGGTTTCGTCGGCTATCGCGCCGGTGTGGTCGATCTGCCCGCGGGCAGTCTCATCGCGCGGGAATCCGGCATCGCCGTCACGGGCTTCGACGGCGAGCCGCTCGACGACCGGATCGATCCGTCCGGCCAGGAGGTCAGTTTCCTCGCCGCGCGGCCGGACGTGCTCTCCGACCTGACGCTTCTGGTGAAGTCGGCGGCCGACGTCACCGTGACCGGTCTCGGCGGCTAGGCCGGGACCCGGCCCTAGCCGGAGCTGACGGCCGAGTCCCGCCACGAGCTCACGCGACGTCGAATTTGTTGGCGCGTGCCACCGCCAGCGACCGCCAGAGCTGCGCCTCCATCGAATCGAACACGTGGTCCACCACCTCGAGGGCGATGCGTAGTCCCTCGGCGGAAAGCCGTGCGGGCGGAACGCCGTCCACGTCACCGCCGGTGTTGGCGCCGACGTCCGGCGCATCGTGTCGGCCGCTGAGGTAATCGAGACGCAGTCCCGTTTCCTTCTCGACGGTGGCGGCCAGGTGCCGGGTGTGCAGGAAGAACTGCTCGCCGGTCGATTCCAGCGCGGCCATCATCCACCAGCGAACCGCCGGGTCACGATAGCGCTGGGCGAGCTTGACGAACTCGATCATGTTCTCCCGGTGCAGGTCCATGTCCTGGTCGAGGAAGAGGAACTCCAGCGTGTCACTGGCGGTATGCCCCAGCAGCGTATCGAGATCCAGTGCGTCCCAGTCGGACAGGAACAGGTCACTGTGTGCGGATAGCCGCATGGCCCAGGCGTTCACAGCCTCCTGCGCCGCGTTCTGTGGGTCCGCGTACGACATGGCGTATCGGTTCAAGTCGCGGTAGCCTAGGATGTCCATCACCCACATCGGAATGAAGCGCCTGAGTTTCTGCGCAGGCGACAGGCCGTTGTCCTCGCGCAGCCAGCTGTAGAAGGGATGGGCGGCGACCTGCGCCTTGCGCTGCGACAGCAGGCGAGCGACCTCGGCCTCTCGTCGGTTGCCCGCGGTGATCGTCAGCGGCGGTGCGGTCCACTCGGCCTGCGCGCGGGTCCTCTCCCGAGTGCGACGCGGGACCGTTCGAGTGTCGACATAGGTGCGGCCGTAGTACAGGAATCCGTCGAAGATGCGCTCGAAAATGTCGAACATGCGGTTGCAGAGGTCTTTTGCCTGCCCGCGCCGGTCCGGATCGAGCACGGCTCCTTCGAACACGCCTTCGGTGTTGGCGACATGCCCGGACTCCAGGCCGAGGTGGTAGGGACCGAAGTAGCGGTAGTTCAGACCGGTTTTGTCGGCGAGCATCGCGGCGATCGTGGCGGTGTTGCCGAGCATGACGTGTCCGGTCGCCTCACCGGCCTCGGAGTGCCCGAACCGAATCAACGCATCGTCGCCGTCTTCGACCGCGAGAGACACGAACTCGACCCCACTGCGTCGGAAGACTTCCTGATCGGGGGAGAGGAACAGCCACCACAGTGCGTCGCTCGCGGTCCAGCGCAGATGCTCGTCGAGTTTCAGTTCGCGCCAGTCCTCGAGGAACATTCGGGAGTGCCGCTCGTCCTCCTGGGTTCCGAGATTGATGACCCATTCGAATTCGTCGCGCACCGTCGGGAAGCGCAACACCCACCGGTTCATATCCCGGAATTGCATCACGAAAAATGCCGCCATCGGCGCAAATTTCAGCCGGTCCTCGATCGCCACGGAATCGCTGTGCAGCCACTCGAAGAACTCGTGCTTCCGGATCCTGGCCTGCCGGCTGTCACGCAGGGCCATTACCTCTTGCATGGGCCAGTCCCTTCGGTAGGGGATTTCGCTTCGGCTCTCCTGGGCGCTCGGCGCGTGAAACGAGCTTGTCGTCGCCGCGTTGCCGGACAACGATGCCGGCGGACCAGCTGGGCAATGCCGGCGCCAGTGTATGCACCTGAGCAGGCACTTTCGGGATAACTCGCCGTCACGAGCCGGGTCGGCCGCGCCCGGCGCATCCATGGTCTTTCCCTTGACCAAGCAACACCCCGAGGGTTCAATCGATCTTCGTCAGCGACCGCACAAGCGACTCGCGACACCTGACATATGGGAGTGGTGACATGACGACAGCACAACCCGTTCAGGAACGACTTTCGGCCAGGTTCGACCTTTGGGACCGCGACGGCAACGGCCGACTCGAGCGTGAAGACTTCGAATCCGAGGGACGCCGGATCCTCGCGGCGTTCGGGGAATCCGAAAACTCACCCCGAGGCCGCGCCGTCATGAATGGATACAACGACCTCTGGAACTACCTCTCGAAAAAGGCCGGCTCGACCGAATCGATGTCGCGCGAACAGTTCGAAAGTATCGGGGCGGGGATCATCGGCGGCGGCGCCGCGGAATGGGCCGCTACGGTACGACCCCACATCATGGCGATGGTTCAGCTCTGCGACGCCGACGGCGACGGGCAGATCAGCCCGCCGGAGTTCGCCAGGTGGTTGCAGGCGATCGGTGGCGACGCGGATGCCATGGACGCCTTCCACCAGATCGACGTGGACGGCGACGGGTACCTCTCGATCGACGAATTGTGCGCTGCGGTAAGGGCGTACGCCGAGGGTAAGCTCGACGCTCCGCTGCTGGGCGTCTGATCGTCTGTCTCGTCTCGGACCAAGTGCTTCGAGCGGCGCACCATGCGCTGGGAGCACTTGGTCCGACTGCTGTGTGCTGCCGCTCAACCGGTGACGAGCAGCGCGGCGACCGCGCTCGTAGTGGCGAGCAGCGCGAGTCCTAGCCCGGTCAGGACGAATCGCTTCATCGGGACGCGCACGCCGTGCGTGCGGCAGAACTCGAGGCAGAGCAGCGTCGCCAGCGACGCCCACGGCGTGACGACCGGGCCGACGTTGGTGCCGATCAGCAGGGCGAGCAGTTGATCGCCGTTCTCCGGCGGCACCACCGCCTCGCCCGCGGTGTAGGCGGGCAGATTGTTCGCGACATTGGACAGCGCCGCGCCCGCGGCCGCGGCGCGGAAGGCGCCTGCAGCGCCCACGTCGTCGCCGATCAGCGTGTGCATCACGTCGGAGAGGCCGAGGCGGCTCAGCGTCGGCACCACCAGGAAGAGTCCCACCACGAAGACCAGCAGCCGCCACGGAATCAGCGAGAAGCGCAGCGCCGACCGGTCGAACAGCGCGAAGGCGACGACCGCGATCGCCGCGGCGAGCACCGCCGCGATCTCGATGCTCTCGCCGAGGATCGGTATGGCGACGATGAACAGCAGGCACGCCCCCGCCGTCGCGTACAGCAGCGTGCGTTCCTTCGCGTCGCGCGGGCGGACCGGTTCCGGCGGAATGTAGCGGTCGCTGCCGCGGCGGTCGCGCCGCCAGAACCAGATCCACAGGCACAGCATGGTGGCGGCGATCGAAACGAGCTGCGGCGCCCACATTCTCGCCGCGAACTCGGTGGCGTGCAGCGCCACCCGGTCGGCGGCCAGCAGATTGGTCAGGTTCGACACCGGAAGCAGCAGGCTCGCGGTGTTGGCCAGCCACAACGTGGTCATCGCCAGCGGCAGCGGCGGGATGCGGGCAGGCCCGGCCAGCGCCAGCACGACCGGTGTCAGCAGCACCGCGGTGGTGTCCAGATTGAGCAGGATGGTCGTCGCCGAGGCGAACAGCACGCACAACGCGAACAGCGCCGCGTAGTTCCCACCCCCGAGGATCGCCACGCGGTGCGCGATGACATCGAAAACCTTCGCCTGCCTCGTCAATTCGGCCAGCACGATGACGCTGCCGAGGAAGAGGAGCAGCGGACCGATGCGGCGCATGTTCTCGGCCGCCTCGTCGCCCGGCAGCAGGCCGGTGAGCACGCACAGCAGCCCCGCCGCCAGCAGACCGAGCCGCACCCAATCCAGGACGCTGAGGCTTCGAAGCGCGGATCGGACGCCGAGCCCCTTGCGCGGGCGGTCCGCCGCCGCCACATCGGGCGACGACGTAGGGCACGGCGCGGAGTCGACGTGATCGGGCACGTAACTCATCATGGCATCCGGCGCGCCGCGGCACCCGCATCCGCGCCGTGCTCCGCCCCGACCGAGGCCCCGCCGCTCACGACGTGATACATACCGTGCCAGTTGTTTTCGGCACCCCGTGCGGGGAGCGGCTTGGCATACTGGGGGCGTGACAGAGCAGGGGCGGGCGCGGGACTTCTTCATCAGCTACTCCCCGGCGGACGGGCGGTGGGCGACCTGGCTGGCCTGGCAGTTGGAGGCCGCCGGGTATCGAACCCTGATCCAGGCATGGGATTTCGTACCGGGAACCAACTTCATCGACTTCATGGATCGCGGGGTGCGCGAGTCGACGGTGGTCATCGCCGTGCTCTCGGACAACTACCTGAATTCGCGCTACGGAACCATGGAGTGGCAGGCCGCCTTCCGCACCGATCCCGGCAAGCTGCTGCCGGTGCGCATCGCCGACTGCGCGCTGGAGGGACTGCTCGCGACCCTCACCTACCTGGACCTGCTGAACGTCACGACGGCCGAGGAGGCGCGGCGGACGCTGCTCGACCGGGTGGCGGAAATGCTCGCGGGCCGGGCCAAGCCGCGGATCGAGCCCGGCTTCCCGCACGACGGTCACGCGGCGCTGCCGTCGCTCGCCGGCGAGGAGCAGGACGGCACGGTGGAATCCGCGCTCGGCCGCCGGACGCCCGTCGCGGCCCCGCCCTTTCCCGGCGGTGCGCGGGAAGAGCACCGCGAGGGCGTGAGCGTGCTGCACGTGGCGGGGCCGCGCTTCGGACGCGGGCTGTTCGGACGCGACGAACCGGCCACCGCGCGCGAACTCCAGTCCAGGATCTGGGCGAACGTCACGCACCTCGTCGACCGCGGCGCGCCCCGACCGGACCTGATCGTGGTGAGCGGCGATCTGACCGAATCCGGGCGGCCGCGAGAAGTGGACGAGGCGCTGTCGTTCCTCACGGGGCTGCGGGTGCTGCTCGGCCTGGAACCCGACCGCCTGATCGTCGTGCCGGGCAACCACGACGTGTCGAAGGTGGCCTGTCACGCCTACTTCCTGAATTGCGAAGCGCGCGAACGAACCCCGCAGCCGCCGTACTTCCCCAAGCTCGAGCAGTTCGCGCGCCTGTTCGGCGAGCTGTACCAGGGGCTGGACCACCTGGTGTTCGACGTCGGGCAGCCGTGGACCCTGTTCCCGATCCCCGAACTGCGGGTGGTGATCGCGGGTCTGAACTCGACGATGGCCGCGACCCACCGCGCCGAGGACGACTACGGCAGCATCGGCGAACCCCAGGCCGCCTGGTTCGCCGAACGACTACGCGCCTTCGAGGAACTCGGCTGGCTGCGCGTCGGCGTGCTGCGGCACGATCCGGTGCCCGGCTCCGCGGCGGCCGCGCACGACCCGGCGCTGCTGCGCGACGCCGAGACGCTGTCCCGGCTGCTCGGCGGTCGGTTGCACCTGGTGCTGCACGGACCGGGACCCGGCGGACGGCACCTGGATCGGCTCGGCGGCGTGCTGCCGGTACTGCCCGCCGCCGCGCCGGGCCGCGACGAGATCGTGCACATCACCGCCCAGGGTCTGGCGCGCTACAGCGCTCAGGACGCGACGCCCGGCGAGCCGGGAGCGCGGCTGGAACACACGTGGATTCACTCCACCGCTGCGCTGACCACGGCCGCGGTGGCGGAACTGGCCGCCGAGGAACCGGAGGCGCTGGCGCCCGCCGCCGACGCGCCCGCGATCGTCGACCCGCACCGCAGGCTGCTCGACCGCGTCGCCGAAGTGTGCGACACGCGGTACCCGGGCGCGCGGATCCGCCGTGTCGAGGTGGACCCGCCGCACCTGTTCATCACCCACCAGCGCGACGAGGTGGTGGCGCAGTGGCGGGTCGGCGTGCACGTGGGCGATATGACCAGGCAGGTGATCGAGGACTTCCTCGGCCACGACCCGGAATACGGTTCGGAGCTGGTCTACCGCGGGGCGCCGCCGCCGCGGTCGCTGCGTGAGGAAGCCGCGAGCCACGGCCTGCGGGTGCGCAGTTTCACCGAGTTCCAGGGCCTGCTCGACCTGGACGGCTATCTCGCCGCGCAGGCCGCCGGGCTGCGTTCGGACCGCAGGTATCCGCCGGAACTGTACGTGCCGCAACGCTTTCGGGTGCTAGAGCACGGCGATCAGCTGATCCGCGACGACCTGGTCGGCGAACTGCTCGGTATGGTCAGCGCCGACCACGGCCGATTCGTGCTGCTGCTCGGCGATTTCGGGCGCGGCAAGACCTTCGCGCTGCGGGAGCTGGCCCGCCGCATCACCGAGACCAAGCCCGCGCTGGTGCCGATCCTCATCGAACTGCGCACCCTCGACAAAACCCATTCGGTGGACGGGCTGGTCGCGGCCCACCTGGCGAACCACGGCGAGGACCGCATCGATTTGAAGGCGCTGCGGTACATGTTGCGCGAGGGCCGGGTGGTGCTGCTGTTCGACGGCTTCGACGAGCTCGTCACCCGTATCAGCTACGAATTCGCCGCCGACCACCTGGAGACGCTGCTGCAAGCGGCGGTCGGCAAGGCGAAGATCATCGTGGCCAGCCGCACCCAGCATTTCGAGTCGCGCGCCCAAGTGCTGACCGCCCTCGGCGAGCGGGTGGGTCTGCTCCACGACCGGCGCATCGTGAGCATCGAGGACTTCGCTCCCGCGCAGATCCGCGCCTTCCTCGTCAACCGGTACGGCGGCGACGCGCGCCGCGCCGACGCCAGGATGCGCTTGATCACCGGCATCGAAGACCTGCTCGGCCTGGCGCAGAATCCGCGCATGCTCAGCTTCATCGCCGATCTGGACGAGCGCCGCCTGCGCGCCGCCGCGGGCGCGAAGCAGGCGGTCGGTCCGGCCGGGCTGTACCGGGAGATCCTGGACTCGTGGCTGACGTACGAGGTCGACCGCACCGCGACCGTCGCGGGATCGCCGCCTGGCCTGCGCCTGGACGAGCTGTGGCTGGCGGTCACCGCGTTCGCGCTGCGCATCTGGGACAAGGGCGAGCCGTACCTGCGGTTGGCCGAGTTGACCGAGGTGGCAAGGGATCTCGTCGAGCTGAGCGGCCCGCACCGGATGTCGGTGCAGCAGTCGACGCACGCCATCGGCTCGGGCAGTCTGCTGGTGCGCACCGAGGACAACCTCTTCGGCTTCATCCACGCCTCGGTGACCGAATGGCTCGTGGCGAACCACGTCGCCGAGCAGTTCGCGACCGGGGCGGCCACGCCGTCGCAGCTCGGTCAGGCGCAGCTGTCACAGCTGTCCATCGACTTCCTGTGCGATCTGGCCGACACCCAGGCATTGCGCGGCTGGGCCGAGGCGGTGCTGGCCGACTCCGCCTGCGACGACAACTCGCGCACCAACGCGTTGCGGGTGACCACCCGGCTGCGCACCGCGCCGACCGCCGACCTGCGCGGCGCGGCGCTGGCGGGCGAGGACCTGTCCTACCGCGACCTGCAAGGGGTGGACCTCAGCGGCGCCGACCTGACCGGCGCGCGGCTGGTAGGCGCGAATCTCACGCAGGCGGTGTTGCGCGGCGCGCGGCTGGTCGGCGCCCGGCTCGACGAGGCCGTGCTGGTCGGGGCCGATCTGACCGACGCCGACCTGACCAGGGCGCGGCTGGCCCGCACCGACCTGACCGGCGCGCGGGGAACGGGCAGCCGCTGGCCGAGGGCCGCGCTGCTGGACGTGATCGGCGCACCGATCGGCACCGATATGCGCGGCGCCGCGTGGGTGCCGGGTACCGCCGCGCAGACCGAATTCGCCCCGGCGGCCATCGGCGTCCGGCACGGTTTCCACGCCAGGCACGGCAGGCTGCCGCAGCCGGTCGCCTACAGCCCGGACGGCGGCACCCTGGCGATCGGCAGCGACGACGGCGGTGTCCTGATCTGCGACACCGAGACCGGCCGCCCGCTGCGCACGTTGCAGACCCATCGCGCGCGCACCTTCGCGGTGGCGTTCACCGACTCGGTGCTCATCACCGGCTCGCACGACCGCACCGTCGGCATCTGGGACGCGATGACCGGCGAACTGCGCCGTATTCTGCCCGGCCACCAGAACTGGCCGTGGCCGGTGCTGCTGAGCCCGGCGGGTGATCTGCTGGTGACCGGCGACGCCGAGGGCGTGCTGCGACTGTGGTCGCTGCCCGGCGGCGAGTTGCGCCACGAATGCGTGCCCGCGTCGGGCGGGCGGGAGCTGATCTACAGCCTGGCCATGCACGGCACGATGCTGGCCGCGGCGTACCGTGACGGCGTCGTCCGGCTCTGGGATATCGAAACCGGGAGCCAGCAGGGCGAATTCGCGGGGGCGGGCGGCTCGGTGTTCCGCATCGCGTTCGATCCGTCCGGTTCGGTGCTCGCGGTCGGCGGCGTGGACGGCGCGCTGACGCTGTGGGACCCGGCCACCCGCCGTCCGGTCCGCACACTGGCCGGGCACACCGGGCGCGTCTACACCCTGGCCTTCCATCCCACCCTCCCGCTGCTTGCCAGCGGAGACACCGATGGCGGACTGCGCACCTGGGACGTCAAAACGGGCGCGGCGCGGCACGCGCCCACCGAACACACCGCCGCCATCTACTGGCTGGCCTTCGATCCGAGCGGCGCGGTGCTCGCCTCCGGGGACAGCGCGGGACTGGTCTGCCTGCGCGAGAGCGAATCGGCGCAGCTGCGGCACCGGCTCACCGCGCACACCGGGTCGATCTGGCCCTTCGCGTTCCGGCCCGACGGCGCCCAGCTGGCCATCACCGACGACCAGTTCACCACCCGGCTCTGGGATCCGGCGACCGGCGTGTGCCGCCACATTCTCACCGGGCACGGCCGCCAGGTCACCTCGGTGAGTTTCAACTGCGGCGGCGACCTGCTCGCCGCCTGCGGCAACGACGGCGTGGTGCGACTGTGGGATCCGGTGTCGGGCAGGCTGATTCGCCGTCTGATCGGCAGCGACGACCGGTTGCTCACCTTCGAAGCGGCGGTGTTCAGCTCGGCGCAGCCACGCCAGCTCGCCACCGTCGGCAACGACGGGCGGCTGAGCCTGTTCAATCTCGACGCCGACGGCTTCGAACGACACATCACCGTGGAGTCGGCGCCGATCTGGACGATCGCCTTCGACCCGACCGGCGATTTCCTCGCCACCGCCAACGACGACGACACCGTGATCGTCTGGGTCCGCTCCACCGGCGCGCTGCACGCCGTCTGCGCCGAACACCGCGGCCGGGTGCGCTCCATCGCGTTCAACGCCGATGGCACCCTGATGGCCACCGGCTGCGACGATTCGGTGGTGCGGCTCTGGGAGGTGTCGTCCGGGCGATTCCTGCGGGCGCTGCGCGGCCACGGCGACCGGGTCTACTCGGTGGCCTTCCACGGCGACCGGCTCGCCAGCGCGTCGTGGGACGCCACGGCGCGCATCTGGGACGTCGAGTCGGGGGACTGCCTGCACGAGCTGACCAGGCACACCGGCAGGCTGTGGACCTCGGCCATCGACCCGCACACCGGCACGCTGGCCACGGCGGGCGACGACCTGGTGATTCGCCTGTGGGACATGGCGACCGGACGACATCTGCACACCATGGAGGGCCACAAGCGGCGAGTCTGGTCGCTGGCTTTCGACCCGGCGGGCAGGCGGCTGGCCAGCGGCGGAGACGACGGCAGCGCGATCCTGTGGACCCTCCCGAACGGCCGCGACGTCGCGCCCGCCGTGCGCGCGGTGCTGCTCGGCCTGCCCGAGGGCTGGGCCGCGCTCACCCCCGACGGGCGCTACAAGTTCGAGGGCGATATCGCCGGACAGTTCTGGCACGTCATCGGCATGACCCGCTTCGAGTCCGGCGAGCTGGACTCCTACCTGCCGGAGGTCGAGCAGGTTCCGGTGGACGCGCCGCTGTAGGGGGTCGTACTTCGTCGTCCTGCGCCGAGAGACCGCGCGCACGACATACCATCGGACTCGCCCGAGAGGTTGATCGCCGTGCGAGGGGAGATCGTCGATGGAACGAACGACCTGTTTGGTGGTCGGTGGCGGGCCCGCGGGCATGGTGCTCGGCCTGCTGCTCGCCCGCGCCGGCGTCGAGGTCACCGTGCTGGAGAAACACGGCGACTTCCTGCGCGACTTCCGCGGTGACACCGTGCACCCCACCACCCTCGACCTGCTCGACGAACTCGGCCTCGGCGAGGAGTTCGCGAAACTGCCCGCGCGGCGGCTGGAATCGGTGCAGCTGCCGGTCGGCGGCTCGTTGCAGACCCTGGCGACGCTGAACACCCTGCCCGGCAAACACAAATACATCGCCATGGTGCCGCAGTGGGATCTGCTCGACCTGCTCGCCCGCGCCGCCGATCGCGAACCCGGCTTCCGGCTGCGGAGGAACACCGAGGCCACCGGCCTGATCCACGCCGACGGCCGGGTCACGGGTGTGCGGTACCGGACTACCGAGGGCGGCACCGGTTCGATCGAGGCCGTGCTCACGGTGGCCTGCGATGGACGCGATTCGGTGCTCAGGGCCGCCGCCGGGCTGCGTCCACGCCGCTGGCCCACGCCGATGGACGTGTGGTGGTTTCGCCTGCCGCGCACCGGGATCGATCCCGCGGGCGCGATTCCGCTCGTCACCCCGCGCCGCGCCGCCGTCATGCTCGATCGTGGCGACTACTGGCAGTGCGCCACCCTCATCGCCAAAGGCAGCGACGCAGAGGCGCGGCGCGGGCCCGTCGGGGCGATTCTGCGCGAAATGGCCGAGGCCGTACCGTGGCTGACCGACCGAGTCGACGCGCTGCACAGCTGGGACGAGGTCAAGCTCCTCAACGTCCAGCTCGACCGCCTGGAACGCTGGTACATCGACGGCCTGCTGTGCCTCGGCGACGCCGCGCACGCCATGTCCCCGGCGGGCGGCGTCGGCATCAACCTCGCGGTACAGGACGCGGTCGCGGCGGCGAGAATCCTTGCCGCGCCCCTCCTTTCCGGACGGGTGCGGGTCCGGGAGCTGGCCAGGGTGCAGCGCCGCCGCTGGTTGCCGACCGTCGTCACGCAGGGCATGCAGCGGTCGCTGCACACCTGGGCCATCGGGCCCGCCCTGTCGGGTCGAGTGGACCTCTCGCGCGCGGGCAACGCGCCGTTGCCGCTGCGGATCCTGCGGCGCGTCCCGGTGTTGCGCGGCGTTCCGGCCTTGCTGATCGCCCGCGGGATATTGCCCGAGCACGCACCGGATTTCGCACGCCGGGCGCACTGAGGACTAGACGAACAAGGGCTCCGCCCCGTCGTCAGGGTGCCTCGGTAGCCGCGAGACCCAGCCCGCGACCACGGCGAGCCCGGTTTCGCGATGCACGGCGAGGAAGCCGAACGGCCGATCGAAGACGACGTCGACGCGGGTGACGAGATGGTCGCCCGGCAGCGGCATGCTCACCGCCCTGGCGGCCACGGCGGTGACGGCCGCGGCTTCGAAACCGTCGCGGGTGAAGCGCGCCAGCACGTCCTGCGCGCCCTGGGCGATCGCGAGTTCCTGCGGCGAGATCGCCGGAAAGTGGCCGTGGTCGGTCGTCATGGCAGCGGACAGGCCGAACAGTTCGGGTGTGGCGCACAGATCGTGCGAGGAGCGGATCTCGAAGGGCGGCATCCGGATATCGAGCCGGTCGCCGGGCAGCGGCGAACGATAGTGCGAGACCCGCAGCCCGGGTCCGGGGGTTCCCGGCGACAGCTCGGCGTGGCCGGGCGTCGGTCCGGTGAGGGCCGCGAGGCCGGTGGCGAGCACGGCGTCCGGTGCGGACGAGCCGAGCAGCAGGTGCACGTCCAGGTCGGCGGTCCCGGTGACCACCACGCGCGTCACCGGGTCCTGGCCGTCCAGGAGGGCGACCGCGGTGAGGTCGCCGGTGGATCGCGCGAGGCCGCGACTCCTGATCCCGCGCCACGGCCCGGATTCGGGGCACAGCACGGTCTCGTCGAACGACTCGCGCCATTGGGTCTTGGCGACCAGCGCGGTCGCCAAGACCACGAGAGTGTCGGGTGTGAGGCACAGCGGGAACCGTTCGATCAACCCGCCGGTCCCGCGCGCGGCCCAGGCGTCGAGCGCGTCCTGCCCGGTCAGCCGCCCGATGGTGTCCGGCGGCATGGTGTCGGTCCACTCGCGGCGCAGCGGAAGCGTCTCGGCGAACCACGCGCCGAGCACCGCGGACACGTCATCGGACTCGGTCATGATCCGCGTCAGCTCCAGCGCGGCATCGTGCGCCGCCTCGGCGGGCAGCCCGATGGCGGCTTCCAGCTCGGTGCGGGCGGGTCCCGACGCGGCCCCGGCGAGCAGGGCGAGCAGCGGCCAGAGCCCGGCGCCCGAGACGACGAAATCGTCCTCTCCCGCCGCGGCGACCCACCGCGCGGTCAGGTCGTTGACGGCGGCTACCCGTGTGTCCACTGTGCTCCCCACGCCGTCACGATAGTCGCGACAGGCAGGGGGTCAGGCGGGCTTGGCCAGACCGGAGAGCGCGCGGATGGCATCGGTCAGCGAGATCGGGTGGTCGTGCTCGATCGCGGCGAGCCCGGTCTCGAGCAGCTGGCGCATCAGCATGGACTGGGTGATACCGCGATCGGCGGCCGCGGTCTTGATCCGCGCGTCCAGCTCGATCGGCATCTTCAGCGACCGCGACACCATGATGCCTTCGGGGCCGGGGGTCGGGGGCAGCTCGACCGGTTCGTCGCTGTATTCCAGACGGGCGGCGAGAGCGGCCACCTCCTCGGGAGTGTCGGGCCATTCGGTGTTGCTCATCGCATCTTCTCCCACGTGCTGAATTCCTGGAGTTGATCCGTCGTCATCGGCTGGGCTGCCACGACCTGATGATCGGAGCCGTCCAGCATTCGCAGGGTGACGATCAACGGTCGCCCGTCATCGGTGCGACCCCAGATCGTCAGCGCCGTAACCCCGGTCACCGGGTCGACGCCACGGCGCGGCCACCGACGGTCGGCATAGAGCACCTCGATCACCTCGTGGCGCTCGATCCCGGCCAGGGCCAGAACCGTCGAGATGCCGTACCACCATTCGTAGGCCACATCCCGATCGTACCGGCCGGGTACCACCCGCGTGGTACCTGACTTCGGATACTCAGGTGCCCAGCTGCGTCGAAGGGCGGGGGACGGCCGGATGATCGTGCCTGCGCGCTTCTCGGCGCGCGGGCACGGTCGGTCGCTAGGCCTGGTCCGGGCGCAGGATGATCGTGCCGAACGCGGCGCGCTGTTCGAGCAGTTCGTGGGCGCGGGCCGCTTGGTCGAGGGGCAGCGTCGCGTCGAGGAGCGGCTGGAGCGTTCCGGCTCCGACCTCGGCGAGGACCGCCGCGCGGTAGCCCGCCACCTTGCCGAGCCATGCGGGGCCCGCGCAACCGATCAAGGTCAGCCCGCGGGTGACGAGGTCGATCGCGGTGATCGGCGCGGGACCGCCGGAGAGGAAGCCGTAGCCGAGCATGCGCCCGCGCAACGGCGTCATGAGGTCGAGCAACGCCGGTGTCGCCGGTCCGCCGATCGCGTCGAACACGACGTCCAGTGTCGTGCCGCCGAGCACGCTGCGGAGGCGGTCGGTCCACTCCGGATCGTTGTGGTCGACGACGTCGGCGGCCCCGAGTTCACGCGCTCGCGCGGCCTTGTCGGGTCCGCCCGCCGTCGCGATGACGCGCGCACCCCGGCGGACCGCGTACTGGGTGAGGTACGCGCCGACGCCGGTCGCGGCCGCTTCGATCAGCACGGTCTCGCCCGCGGTGGGCGCGGCCGTGTCGATCAGGGCGGTGGC
Organism: Nocardia sp. bgisy118; assembly: GCF_057708605.1. NCBI lineage: Bacteria > Bacillati > Actinomycetota > Actinomycetes > Mycobacteriales > Nocardiaceae > Nocardia > Nocardia sp. bgisy118. The sequence goes on from NZ_JBYISM010000001.1 coordinate 210,925, forward strand.
GACCGAACCGCCCATCAGCACCGCGGCGGCGACGGCGGCGTCCATGCCGTCCGGGATGGGCGTCGCCTGCGCGGCAGCCGCGACGACGAAGTCGGCATAGGCGCCGGAACCGTTGGTGGCCACCACCACTCGACGCCCGATCAGGCCGGGATCGACGCCCGCCCCGGTCTCGGTGACGACACCGGCGGCCTGGAAGCCGAACACCAGCGGCGGCTCGGCGGGCGTCGGGAAACTGCCCGCGCGGATCGCGACTTCCGGGTACAGCACCGGGATCGCCTCCGCCCGGACGACCAGCTCGCCCGCGCCTGGCCGCGGCTGTGGCACTTCGCGCGGAACCAGCACCTCGGGCCCGCCCACCCCTGTCATTACGATTGCTCGCATCGAGAACTCCCATAAGTTGACTGACGGTCCAGATATTTCTCGCACGACGATATGGACCGTTGGTCAAGTTTGTCAACGACGAAGGCGGATGACATGTCCGAGGGGCGGACCCGAGAACGGGCCGACGCCGCCCGCAACCGGCGCGCGATCCTGGACGCGACCAGGACGCTGCTCGCCGAGCGCGGGGCCGAGGGCGTCACCATGGACCGGGTCGCGGCCATGGCGGGGGTGGGCAAAGGCACCATCTTCCACCGCTTCGGCAGCAGGGCGGGCCTGCTGCACGAGTTGGTCGCCGAACCCGCGGTGGCCCTGATGGAGGCCGTCTCCAGCGGCCCGCCGCCGCTCGGGCCCGGCGCACCCGCCGCCGAACGCCTGTCGGCCTACTTCGCGGCGATGACCGACCTCGTGATCGACAACGTCGAACTCGTCGTGGCCTACAACGCGGTGCCGCCGCACCCGAGGCGCGAGGAGTTCCACGCGTTCTGGGCCGCGCACATCACAGCGATGCTCGGCGAGGCGCGCCCGGATCTGGACGCCGAAGCGGTCGGCGCACTGCTGCTCGCGCCGTTGGGTGGTGAGCTCGCTTCCGGGATGGTGCGCGCGGGGGAGGCGGATCGCTTGCGCGCCGCGATGCGCGAACTCGTGGCGTCGGTGCTGCGCGCCCCCGAGTCCGCTTGAGACGCCGGCCGGTCAGTCGCGCGCGAGGATGGCTTCGAAGCGTTCGTCGGCGCGATCGAGCTGGCCGAGGATGTGCTGCTTGACGTGGTCGGCCAGGGGTGTGTCCGGCCTGCTCACCAGATCGCGGTAGACGTCGGTGAGCGGGCGGTACTTCACGGCCAGCTTGCGCATGATCGGCCCGTCGGCGTAGAGGATGCCCACGCCGTTGTCGGTGAAATCGGAGAGCTTGACGACGCGCGCCCACGGTGCGCGATCCAGGGTCGACGCGACGTGATCGCGGTACTGCTCGTGGCTGTCGCGCTCGGGGTCGGGCTCGGGGACGGTGACGGCGGCGACGAGCTCGGCGACCCGGCCGCCGAAGCGCTCGGACAGTTCGGTGAGCGCGGCGTCGGTAGGGGAGCCCGCGCGCGTTCCCGCCAGCTCGGCCGGGTGGTCTTCCACGGAATCGTGCAGCAATCCCGCCGCCACCACGTCGGCGTCGCGCACCTCGTAGTGGCTGACGATCCGGATCGCCACGCGCAGTAGGTGATTCAGATAGGGTTCGCGGCCGTAGCGATCGTCGCGGTGCAACTCGGAGGCCAGGTCGAGCGCCTCGGTGAGGCGATCCTCGTCCGGCAGTTCCGCGATCTCGAGCAGCAGTCGTTCGCGCAGTCCCGCCTCGCCATAGACCTCGCTGATCGTGTGCAGCGGCATCACGGCCAAGACTCCCGCCCCAGGATTGCTCATACCGCCAATCTATCGGGCCGACCGGCCGCGCGCAGTGCCCTGCGACACTTTGTTCACCTGATGGACCGGAGTGATTCTCGCGCGTGGATGTACTCGGCTGGCGGCGAATGCGCTTCGCCGCCAACCATTTTCGGTTCGGATTCCGCGAGGTGCGGCAGGGCTGGGCTCAGCGCACGTCGCGCGGACGGAACTGAATGCTGATCCGAGGGCCGACCGGTTTGCGCGTCTTGGGCACCGCGTGCTCCCAGGTGCGCTGGCAGGAGCCGCCCATCACGAGCAGATCGCCGTGTCCCACCTGGTAGCGGATGCTCGCGCCGCCCCGGCGCGGCCGCAACAGCAGGGCGCGCGGTGCGCCGAGGGACAGGATCGCGACCATGGTGTCGTGCGTCGCCCCGCGACCCAAGGTGTCACCGTGCCAGGCCACGCTGTCGCGCCCGTCGCGGTAGTAACACAGGCCCGCCGTGCGGAACGGTTCGCCGAGTTCGGCGGCGTAGTAGCGGCCGAGCGCGTCGCGCGCCTCGCCGAGGATCGGGTCCGGCAGATCCGCCTGTTCGTCATAGAAATGCAGGAGCCGGGGGACGTCGACCACCCGGTCGTACATCGGCCTGCGCTCGGCTTGCCACGGGACCTCCCGCGCCAGCCGGTCGAACAGCGCGTCGGCTCCGCTGAGCCATCCGGGGCGCACGTCGACCCACGCGCCGTCGGACAGTGCCGTGCGCTGCGTGCCGTCGAGCGAGCCGAGGCGCGCGTCCCCGAACCCGTCGAACAGCGAACCCTGCAGCCATGCCGTCACCCGCCCGACCCTACCTCCATTCGAACATATGTGCACATACCCGCGCTCACATGCGGCCGAGGATGTCCCGCGCGATCGCCGTCGCGGCGGGCGCGCGACTCCGCGTCGTCGATCTCCAGATCGCCACCGCCGCGCTGGGCCGCCCCGCCGATACAGGCGACCCGACCACCGGGATCGTCACGGCGATTCGCCGGTAGCGCTCGCCCCGCGGCGACCGTGGACCACAGGTGGCGCGTCAGTGCTGGATCAAGCCGCTGACCGGGACGGGAGCGACGTGGCCGGTCGCCGGAAGGGATCGAGCCAGCGCGAGGCCGATGTCGACCAGTGATGACCGGCGTAGGCGGGCGACGTCGGGGATCGGAGTCCAGACCGACTCGGCGGTCGCTCCGTTGGGTTCCGGCCGGAGCCTGCCGCCGGTGATCCGGACGCCGTAGAAGACACCGACGTTCTGGTGCTCGGCTCCGGCGCGCGCGGCGGCCGCGGGGATCACCCGCGAGTCCACGCCGAGCAGGCGTTCGACGACCTCGTGGCAGCCGGTCTCCTCGGCGAGCTCACGGATCACCGTGTCGAATGGATCCTCCGCGTGCTCGACTCCACCGCCTGGAAGAGTCCAGGTGGTTTCGCCGCTCGGTGCGACGTGATGGGCGAGCAACACCCGCCCGTCCTCGACGCATACGGCATACGCCGCCAGCCTGAAACTCATCCCCGCAACCTCCCGCCGGACCCTATCCCGCCTCGGCGACACCCGCGATCTCTTATTGCCGCCGTTCACTTCCCGTCTTCGACCGACGAAACAACCGGCGTCCGCAGTACTCCGAAACGGCAAGCACCCTTCGGCGGGCGCGACATGAACGCACGCCGTCGCCTCACAACCCGCGGCAGGTGGCACCGCTCACAGCCGGTTCGTGGGGCAGCTCACAGGCCGATATGCCTGGTGAAAGCCCGGTCGGAGGCGCTGTTACGCTGCTAGCCGTAAAGACATCCTTTAACGGACCGTCCGGTGAGGCGGGGAAGGAGGTCGGCATGGCCGTGCCCGGAGATCGGGCCGCCAAGTCCGGCGCTGCCGAGACGACGCACTCTCAGCGGCACACACCCGAATGGGTGTCGGCGGGGCGGGAGCTGTTGTCGGCTTCCGACGTCGGCCGGACCATCGCGCGCATCGCGCACCAGATCATCGAGAAGACCGCGCTGGATTCCGACGAGGCCGTGTCGCCGCGCGTGGTGCTGATCGGCATCCCGACTCGCGGCACCACCCTGGCCGCGCGGCTGACCGACAAGATCGAGGAATTCTCCGGCGTCCGCCCGGCCCTCGGCTCGCTCGACATCACCCTCTACCGCGACGACCTGCGCAGCCGTCCGCACCGCCCGCTGGAGCGCACGTCGGTGCCCGACGGCGGCATCGAGGACGCGCTCGTGGTGCTCGTCGACGACGTGCTGTTCTCCGGCCGCACCGTGCGCTCGGCCCTGGACGGGCTGCGCGACCTCGGCAGGCCGCGCGCCGTGCAGCTGGCCGTGCTGATCGACCGCGGCCACCGTGAACTACCGATCCGCGCCGACTTCGTCGGCAAGAACGTGCCCACCTCGCGGTCGGAGGACATCTCCGTGCTGCTGACCGAACACGACGGCCGAGACGGGGTTTATTTGCACCAGGAGGAGGCGTAGATGAGCCACATTTGCGCAGCCCTGCTCATCGGAGCCGACCGGGTGCGGGTGTCCCGCATGACCCAGGAGGCCGAGGCGTGAGACATCTGCTGAGCGTCACAGATCTGGACCGCGCCGCCGCGACCGAGCTGCTCGACGAGGCCGAGCGCTTCGAGCAGGCGCTGCTCGGCCGCGAAGTGCACAAGCTGCCGACCCTGCGCGGCCGCACCGTCATGACCGTGTTCTACGAGAACTCCACCCGCACCCGGGTGTCCTTCGAGGTCGCCGGGAAGTGGATGAGCGCCGACGTGATCAACGTCAGCGCGAGCAGCTCGTCGGTGTCCAAGGGCGAATCGCTGCGGGACACCGCGCTGACCCTGCACGCCGCGGGCGCGGACGCGCTGATCGTGCGCCACCCCGCCTCCGGCGCCGCGCACCAGATCGCGCACTGGATGGACGGATGGGCGCGCGCCGAGGGCCGGGCCTCCGGTCCGGCGATCATCAACGCGGGCGACGGCATGCATGAACACCCGACCCAGGCACTGCTCGACGCGCTGACGCTGCGTCAGCGGCTCGGCGACATCGAGGGCAAGCGGGTCGTGATCGTCGGCGACATCCTGCACAGCCGGGTGGCGCGCTCGAACGTCTTCCTGCTGCACACCCTCGGCGCCGAGGTGGTGCTGGTCGCGCCGCGTACGCTGCTGCCGATCGGCGTCGAAGCCTGGCCCGCCAGGGTCGCGCACCACCTGGACGCCGAACTGCCCGGCGCCGACGCGGTCCTCATGCTCCGCGTGCAGGCCGAGCGCATGAACGGCGGTTTCTTCCCGTCGGCGCGCGAGTACTCGGTGCGCTACGGGCTGTCCGAGCGCAGGCTCGCGCTGCTCGCGGAGCACGCGGTGGTCATGCACCCCGGCCCGATGCTGCGCGGCATGGAAATCGCCTCCGCCGTGGCGGACTCGCCGAAGGCTGCGATCCTGCAGCAGGTCACCAACGGCGTGCACCTGCGGATGGCGGTGCTGTTCCGCCTGCTGGTCGGCGCGCAGGAGGCGGTGGCATGAACGGCAACGACGAGCGGAAGGTGACGCCCGGCATGAGCGGTCAGGGCTCGGAGGAGGCAGCTCGCGTAACCACGGAGAGCCCCCGCTCGGGCCGAAAGGAGACAGCATGAGTGGGCTGTTGATCAAGGGGGCCTTGATCTACGGCGAGGGCGAGCCGGTCGACGTGTTCGTCGCCGACGGCGAGATCCGGCAGATCGGCACCGATCTCGGCATCGTGGACGCCGAGATCATCGACGCGCAGGGCCAGATCTTGTTGCCCGGCTTCGTCGATCTGCACACCCACCTGCGCGAACCGGGCCGCGAGGACACCGAGACCATCGAGACCGGCTCCGCCGCCGCCGCGCTGGGCGGCTACACCGCCGTGTTCGCCATGGCCAACACCAACCCGGTCGCCGACTCGGTGGTCGTCACCGATCACGTCTGGCGGCGCGGTCAGGAGGTCGGCCTCGTCGACGTGTTCCCGGTGGGCGCGGTGACGGTCGGCTTGGAGGGCAAGCAGCTCGCCGAGATGGGCACCATGGCCGCCGGAGTCGGCGCGGTGCGCATGTTCTCCGACGACGGCCACTGCGTCTACGACCCGCTGATCATGCGCCGTGCGCTGGAGTACTCGAACTCCCTCGGCGTGCTCATCGCCCAGCACGCGGAGGAGCCGCGGCTCACCAAGGGCGCGGTCGCGCACGAAGGCCCGACCGCCGCCAGGCTCGGCCTGGCAGGTTGGCCGCGCGCCGCCGAGGAGTCGATCGTGGCCCGCGACGCGCTGCTCGCCAGGGACGCGGCCGCGCGCGTGCACATCTGCCACGCCTCCACCGCGGGCACCGTGGAACTGGTGAAATGGGCCAAGTCCCAGGGCATTTCGATCACCGCCGAGGTGACGCCGCACCACCTGCTGCTCGACGACTCGCGGCTGGAGACCTACGACGCGGTCAACAAGGTCAACCCGCCGCTACGCGAGGCCTCCGACGCCGCGGCGCTGCGCCGGGCGCTGGCCGAGGGCATCATCGACTGCGTGGCCACCGACCACGCCCCGCACGCCGAACAGGACAAATGCTGCGAATTCGCCGTAGCACGTCCGGGCATGCTCGGGCTGGAGACCGCGCTGTCGATCATCGTGCAGACGATGGTGCGACCGGGGCTGCTGGACTGGCGCGGCGTGGCCCGCGTGATGAGCGAGCGTCCCGCGCAGATCGTCGGACTCGACGACCACGGCCGCCCCCTCGAGGTGGGCGAGCCCGCGAACCTCACCCTGGTCGACCCGGACGCCACCTGGACGGTGCGCGCCGCCGAGCTGGCCAGCATCTCGAACAACACGCCGTTCGAGGCGATGACCTTCCCGGCCAAAGTGACGGCGACGGTGCTGCGCGGCCGGGTGACCGCCCGGGAGGGTAAGGCGGTCGGCTTGGGTTCCGCGGCGCGAGCGACGGGCCCGGAGGCGGTAGCGGAGCGTGACCACGCAGGGCACCGGGAGCGCCGCCGATCCGATACAGGAGGTCCGTAGTGGAAAGAACGCTGTGGGTGGTCGGGCTGTTCGCGCTGTTCGTCCTCGCTCTCTGGCTGATGTATCGAGGCTGGACCAATCGCGAGGCACGTCAGCGGGAGCGGATCGGCGAACTGCCGCCGGTGCCCGCCGAACTCGGCGCGCAGGTGCTGGAACCGACCACCGGGATGTATCTCGGCAGCACCATCGCGCCCAGCTGGCAGGACCGGATCGCGGTGGGTGATCTGGGCTTCCGCGCTACGGCGGAGCTCACGCGGTTCGAAGGGGGAATTCTGCTCGAGCGTGACGGCGCGACGGTGATCTGGATTCCGCAGGAATCCATCACGGCGGTGCGCACCGAGCGCGGACACGCGGGCAAAGTGATGACGGAAGATGGTGTGCTGGTAATTCGCTGGAAGCTGCCGACCGGAACCGAGATAGACACCGGTTTCCGAGGTGACGACAAGACGGTGTACCCGGCGTGGGCCACGACGATGACGGGAGATGACAGAACGTGAACGAAGCGGCTGCGCTGGTGCTCGAGGACGGCCGGGTGTTCCGCGGCACCGCCTACGGCGCCATGGGCGAGACGCTCGGCGAGGCGGTGTTCTGCACCGCGATGACCGGGTATCAGGAGACCCTGACCGACCCCAGCTACCACCGCCAGATCGTGGTGGCGGCGGCACCGCAGATCGGCAACACCGGATGGAACGACGAGGACGACGAGTCCTCGAAGATCTGGGTGGCCGGCTACGTGGTGCGTGACCCCGCGCGGCGGGCGTCGAATTGGCGCGCGACCACCACGCTGCCCGACGCGATGCAGCGCCAGGACATCGTCGGCATCGCGGGCGTCGACACCCGCGCGCTGGTGCGCCACCTGCGCACCCGCGGCTCGATGAAGGCGGGCATCTTCTCCGGTCCCGCCCTCGCCGACGCCGACGCGCTGCTGGCCAGGGTCAACGGCCAGCCGTCCATGCTCGGCGCGGACCTGGCCGGTGAGGTCAGCACCGACTCGGTCTACACCATCGAGCCGACCGGCGAGCGCCGCTTCACCGTCGTCGCCGTCGACCTGGGCATCAAGACCAACACCCCGCGCATGTTCGCCCAGCGCGGCATGCGCGTGCACGTGGTGCCCTCGACCGTCACCCTGGACCAGATCCGCGAGCTGAAGCCCGACGGCGTCTTCCTGTCCAACGGCCCGGGCGACCCGGCCACCCAGGACGGCGCGGTCGCGATCACCCAGGGCGTGCTGGAGCAAGGGCTGCCGCTGTTCGGCATCTGCTTCGGCAACCAGATCCTGGGCCGGGCGCTCGGCCGCAAGACCTACAAGATGAAGTTCGGCCACCGCGGCATCAACGTCCCGGTCGTCGAGCACGAGACCGGGCGGATCTCGATCACCGCGCAGAACCACGGCTTCGCCCTGGAGGGCGAGCAGGGCGAGCAGTTCGACACCCCGTTCGGCCGCGCCGAGGTCAGCCACGTCTGCGCGAACGACGGCACCGTCGAGGGCGTGCGCCTGCTCGACGGCCGCGCGTTCTCCGTGCAGTACCACCCGGAGGCCGCCGCCGGTCCCCACGACGCCGCATATCTGTTCGACCGTTTCGCCGGTCTCATGGAAGGAGCCTGATGCCTCGCCGCGAGGATCTCCACCACATCCTGGTGATCGGCTCGGGCCCGATCGTCATCGGCCAGGCCTGTGAGTTCGACTATTCCGGCACCCAGGCGTGCCGGGTGCTCAGGTCCGAGGGCCTGCGCGTATCGCTGGTGAACTCCAACCCGGCGACGATCATGACCGACCCCGAGTTCGCCGACTCGACCTACGTCGAGCCGATCACGCCGGAGTTCGTCGAGAAGGTCATCGCGAAGGAGCGTCCCGACGCCATCCTCGCCACCCTCGGCGGGCAGACCGCGCTGAACACCGCCGTCGCGCTGCACGAGCGCGGCGTGCTGGAGAAGTACAACGTCGAGCTGATCGGAGCCGACTTCGAGGCCATCCAGCGCGGCGAGGACCGGCAGAAGTTCAAGGACATCGTCGCCAAGGTCGGCGGCGAGAGCGCACGGTCGCGGGTCTGCTTCACCATGGACGAGGTGCGCGAGACGGTCGCCGAGCTGGGCTTCCCCGTCGTCGTGCGGCCCTCGTTCACTATGGGCGGCCTCGGCTCCGGCATGGCCTACAACGACCAGGACCTCGACCGCATCGCGGGCGGCGGTCTGGCCGCGTCGCCGACCGCCAACGTCCTGATCGAGGAGTCCATCCTCGGCTGGAAGGAATACGAGCTCGAGCTCATGCGCGACGGCCGCGACAACGTCGTGGTGGTCTGTTCGATCGAGAACGTGGACCCGATGGGCGTGCACACCGGCGACTCGATGACCGTCGCACCGGCCATGACGCTCACCGATCGCGAGTACCAGAAGCTGCGCGACCTGGGCATCGCCATCTTGCGCGAGGTCGGCGTCGATACCGGCGGTTGCAACATCCAGTTCGCGGTGAACCCGCGCGACGGCCGTCTGATCGTCATCGAGATGAACCCGCGCGTCTCGCGCTCCTCGGCGCTGGCTTCCAAGGCCACCGGCTTCCCGATCGCCAAGATCGCCGCCAAGCTGGCCATCGGTTACACGCTGGACGAGATCGTCAACGACATCACCAAGGAAACCCCGGCCTGCTTCGAGCCGACCCTGGACTATGTCGTCGTCAAGGCGCCGCGGTTCGCGTTCGAGAAGTTCCCCGGCGCCGACCCGACGCTGACCACCACCATGAAGTCGGTGGGCGAGGCGATGTCGCTGGGCCGCAACTTCTCCGAGGCGCTCGGCAAGGTGCTGCGCTCGCTGGAGACCAAGGCCACCGGCTTCTGGACCCTGGACGACGGCCCGTGGGCCCCGTCAGGCGATGACGTGCAGGCCGCTGTCGACAAGATCCTGGACGACCTGCGCACGCCTATCGAGGGCCGCATCTACCAGGTCGAGCGGGCGCTGCGCTACGGCGCGAGCATCGAGGACGTGGCCGCGGCCTCCGGTATCGACCCGTGGTTCGTCGCCGAGGTCGCCGGTCTGGTCGAGCTGCGCCAGGAGATCATCGACGCCCCCGTGCTGGACGAGCCGCTGCTGCGCCGCGCCAAGCACTACGGCCTGTCCGACTGTCAGCTCGCCGCGCTGCGGCCGGAGCTGGCGGGCGAGACCGGCGTGCGCGCGCTGCGCCACCGGCTCGGCGTGCGCCCGGTGTTCAAGACCGTCGACACCTGCGCCGCCGAGTTCGAGGCCAAGACCCCGTACCACTACTCGGCCTACGAGCTCGATCCCGCCGCGGAGTCCGAGGTGGCGCCGCAGCGCGAGCGCGAGAAGGTGATCATCCTCGGCTCCGGCCCGAACCGCATCGGCCAGGGCATCGAGTTCGACTACTCGTGCGTGCACGCGGCGCAGACGCTGTCGCAGGCCGGCTACGAGACGGTGATGGTCAACTGCAACCCGGAGACCGTCTCCACCGACTACGACACCGCCGACCGGCTCTACTTCGAGCCGCTCACCTTCGAGGACGTGCTCGAGGTCTACCACGCCGAAAGCGAGTCCGGCACGGTCGCGGGCGTCATCGTGCAGCTGGGCGGACAGACCCCGCTGAGTCTGGCGCAGCGGCTCACCGACGCCGGTGTCCCGGTGGTCGGCACCAGCGCGGCGGCCATCGACCTGGCCGAGGATCGCGGCGAGTTCGGTGAAGTGCTGGTCGCGGCCGGGCTGCCCGCGCCGAAGTACGGCACCGCCACCACGGTCGAGCAGGCCAAGAAGATCGCCGCGGGCATCGGCTACCCGGTGCTGGTTCGCCCGTCCTACGTGCTCGGCGGGCGCGGCATGGAGATCGTCTACGACGAGAAGTCCCTCGAGGGCTACATCTCCCGCGCCACCGAACTGAACCCCGAGCACCCGGTGCTGGTCGACCGTTTCCTCGAGGACGCCATCGAGATCGACGTCGACGCGCTCTGCGACGGCGAGGAGGTCTACCTCGGCGGCGTGATGGAGCACATCGAGGAAGCGGGCATCCACTCCGGCGACTCGGCTTGCGCGCTGCCCCCGATCACCTTGGGCCGCAGCGACATCGAGGCGGTGCGCCGCTCGACGATCGCGCTGGCCAAGGGCATCGGCGTCAAGGGCCTGCTCAACGTGCAGTACGCGCTCAAGGACGACGTGCTCTACGTGCTCGAGGCCAACCCGAGGGCCAGCCGCACGGTTCCGTTCGTCTCCAAGGCCACCGCGGTGCCGCTGGCCAAGGCCTGCGCGCGAGTCATGCTGGGCGCCACCATCGCCGAGCTCCGCAAGGAGGGCATGCTGCCCAGCGAGGGCGACGGCGGCCATGTCGCACTGGACGCCCCGGTCGCGGTGAAGGAAGCGGTGCTGCCGTTCCACCGGTTCCGTCGCGCCGACGGCAGCGGTGTGGATTCGCTGCTCTCCCCGGAGATGAAGTCGACCGGCGAGGTGATGGGCATCGACGCCGATTTCGGCACCGCCTTCGCCAAGAGCCAGTCCGCGGCCTACGGCTCGCTGCCCACCGAGGGCACGGTCTTCGTCTCGATCGCCAACCGCGACAAGCGGGCCATGGTGTTCCCGGTGAAGCGGCTGCACGATCTGGGCTTCCGCATCCTGGCCACCGAGGGCACCGCGGAAATGTTGCGCCGCAACGGTATTCCGTGCGAGCAGGTGCGCAAGCACTCCGAGGAGGGCCCGGCCGACGAGCCGACCATCGTGGAGCAGATCCGCGACGGCGAAGTCGACATGGTGTTCAACACCCCCTACGGCAACTCGGGCCCGCGCGTGGACGGCTACGAGATCCGCACCGCCGCGGTGGGTGTGAACATTCCGTGCATCACCACGGTGCAGGGCGCGGCCGCGGCCGTGCAGGGCATCGAGGCCTGCATCAACGGCGGCATCGGCGTGCGGTCCCTCCAGGAACTGCACTCGTCGCTGCGCGGCTGAGGCGGCGGTCGATGAAAACGTTCGGTGCGCGGCTGCGGCACGCGATGCATCACTTCGGCCCGCTGTGCGTCGGCATCGATCCGCACCCGCAGCTGCTGTCGGCCTGGGGCCTGCCCGAGAGTGCCGAGGGCCTGGAGAAGTTCGCCGAGATCTGCGTGGAGGCGTTCGACGGCACCGTCGCGCTCGTCAAACCGCAGGTGGCGTTCTTCGAGGCCCACGGTTCGGCCGGGATCGCGGTGCTGGAAAGGACCGTCGAGGTGCTGCGCGCGTCGGGGACGCTGGTGCTCGCCGACGCCAAACGCGGCGACATCGGCTCCACCATGGACGCCTACGCCCGTACCTGGCTCGGCGACGGGCCGCTCGGTTCGGACGCGGTAACCGTCTCGCCGTACCTGGGTTTCGGTTCGCTCGCGCCCGCGTTGTCGCTGGCCGAGGCCAACCACCGCGGCGTCTTCGTGCTCGCCGCCACCTCGAATCCCGAAGGGGCGCAGGTGCAGCTGGCGCGCGCCGGGGACGGGCGCAGCATCGCGCAGACGATGGTGGACGAGGCCGCCGCGCGCAACGCGGGCGCAGGCTTCGGGTCGATCGGCGTCGTCGTGGGCGCCACCCTCACCGAGGCGCCCGACCTGTCCGCGCTGAACGGCCCGATCCTGATGCCGGGCGTCGGAGCACAGGGCGGTGGCCCCGAGTCGGTGCGCGATCTGGTGCCCGAGTCGATGCTCGGCGCGGTGGTGCCGAATGTGTCACGCGAGGTGTTGCGCGAAGGTCCCTCGGTGTCGGCACTGCGTGCCAGGGTCGCCGCACTTCAGGAGGATTTCGCCTTCCTGGGGCGCTGAATCCCGCGACGGCGGATTCTTCGATCGATCACGTTCGCGGCCCGCGGGCTCGGTACCGACCGAACCCGCGGGCCGCTTTGCGGTGTCTGGCCGCCATTCTGCGGGGTTTACACGTGTTCCGCGCGGGGAAACCTGGGTGGCGTGTGGTGAATCGCGCAGGCGGCGATTCAGCGGCACGCCGTGCCCGCCTGCTCTCATCGCCGGCCCCGGACGCCATGCGCCGGGGCTTTTCGTCGTCCGCGGGTGCGATCGATCCCATCCGATGAGACAAATGTTCGATCCGACACGCGGACGAACAGCGCGACACGCGGGAAATTTCCAGAAACTTCCTGGTCGGAAGCCTGCACAGTTGCTGACACCTTGTGACGTGTCACCGCAACCGCTCCGCTAACTCTGGAATGCTTCGAAAAAACGCTGGTAGCAGGGCGTTTCCGGGATTCGGCGGTACGATCACCGCAGCGCCCGGAGCGCGACGCGCATCCGGTGCGGCTCGCCCCTAGGGCATGCAGAATCATGCGCTGACCTGGGGGGTGGGTTCGCAATCGGCGGACGTCGTGGGTACGGTCGCTGAGACCGCGCGGGTTACCGGCGGTAGATCAAGCAATGAACGATGAGACGGAGGAACCGTGGCCCTTCCCCAGCTGACTGACGAGCAGCGCGCCGCTGCTTTGGAGAAGGCGGCTGCCGCTCGCCGCGCTCGGGCGGAGCTCAAGGAGCGCTTGAAGCGTGGCGGCACCGACCTGAAGAGCGTCCTCAAGGATGCCGAGACCGACGAGATCCTCGGCAAGATGAAGGTGTCGGCGCTGCTGGAGGCCCTGCCCAAGGTCGGCAAGGTCAAGGCGGCAGAGATCATGACCGAGCTGGAGATCGCCCCCACCCGCCGTCTGCGCGGACTCGGCGATCGGCAGCGCAAGGCGCTGCTCGCCCGCTTCGACTTCGACGCCTGACGACGAGGGTGGTCGAACACACGCGGAAGGGTCGGCTGGTAGTACTGGTCGGCCCCTCGGCCGTAGGCAAGTCCACGGTCGTGCGGTGCGTGCGGGAACGCCTGCCCGAACTGGTCTTCAGTGTGTCGGCGACGACCCGGGCCCCGCGGCCCGGGGAGGTCGACGGCCTCGACTACCAGTTCGTCTCCCGTGAGCAGTTCGACGCCATGATCGAGGCGGGCGAACTCCTGGAATGGGCGGACATCCACGGCGGCCTGCAGCGGTCGGGTACCCCGGCCGGGCCGGTGCGCGAAGCGCTCGAGGCGGGCATACCCGTGCTCGTCGAGGTGGATCTCGAAGGCGCGCGCTCGGTGCGCCGTGCGATGCCGGACGCTCTTCTGGTCTTCCTCGCCCCGCCGAGCTGGGACGAACTGGTCTCCCGGCTCACCTCGCGCGGCACCGAATCGCCGGAAGTGATCGAGCGCAGGCTGCAGACCGCGAGGACCGAATTGGCGGCCTGTGACGAGTTCGACATCGTCATCGTGAACGACGAGGTGACCAGCGCCTGTGAGCAGTTGGTATCGTTGTTCGTTAGCACAAATTCGAGGTAGTTGCCGAACACCCGTGTCCCGGCCTCGGCCGGGGCAAGGGCGCTGACATGGCACGCTCGATTACCCGCTGATTTTTCCCACGACAACCCGCAGGAGCCTCACCAGTGAGCGACACCAAGACCGCGCCCGCGTACGACACCCCGATCGGCCTGACCAACCCGCCGATCGACGAACTGCTCGAGCGCACGTCGTCCAAGTACGCGCTGGTCATCTACGCCGCCAAGCGGGCCCGCCAGATCAACGACTACTACAACCAGCTCGGCGACGGCATCCTCGAGTACGTCGGACCGCTGGTGGAGCCGGGCCTGCAGGAGAAGCCGCTGTCGGTGGCCATGCGCGAGATCCACTCCGACCTGCTCGAGCACTCCGAGGGCGAGTAACCCCTCCCGCGTCCGCGCGTGATGCCGCAGTATCGAACCCCCCGCGTCGCCGGGGACGAGCCCACGGAGGCGCAGTGACCACACGCATCGTCGTCGGTGTCAGCGGAGGCATCGCCGCCTACAAGGCCTGCGCGCTCGTCCGGCGTTTCACCGAGACCGGGCACGAGGTCAGGGTGATCCCCACCGAGTCGGCGCTGCAATTCGTCGGCAAGGCGACCTTCGAGGCCCTGTCCGGGAACCCGGTGCACACCGACGTGTTCACGGACGTGCCCGAGGTCCCGCACGTTCGGCTGGGGCAGGAGGCCGAACTCGTGGTCATCGCCCCCGCCACCGCCGACCTGATCGCGCGCGCCGCGCACGGCCGCGCCGACGATCTGCTCACCGCCACGCTGCTGACGGCGCGATGTCCGGTGCTCTTCGCGCCCGCGATGCACACCGAGATGTGGGAGCATCCGGCCACCGTGGCCAATGTGGAGACGCTGCGCAGGCACGGCGCGACGGTCATGGAGCCCGCGTCGGGCCGCCTCACCGGCACCGACACCGGTCCGGGCAGGCTGCCCGAGCCCGAGGAGATCTTCGGGCTGGCCTCGCTGCTCCTGGAGCGCGCCGACGCCATCCCGCGCGATCTGGTCGGCCGCCGCGTGGTGATCACCGCGGGCGGAACCAGGGAACCGCTGGATCCGGTGCGTTTCCTCGGCAACCGCAGCTCGGGCAAGCAGGGCTACGCGCTGGCCAGGGTCGCCGCGCAGCGCGGCGCGCACGTCACGCTCATCGCGGGCAACACGATCGAGATGGCCGCGCCCGCGGCCGTCGACCTGCTGCACATCACCACCGCCGAACAGCTCAAGACCGCCGTGGAGAAGCACGCGGTCGGCGCGGACGCGGTGATCATGGCGGCGGCGGTGGCCGATTTCCGGCCGACCAACGTGGCCGCGGCCAAGATCAAGAAGGGCGCGGGCGAACCGGACGTCATCCCGTTGACCAAGACCGACGACATCCTCGCCGGGCTGGTGCAGTCGCGGCGCGACGGTCAGCTGCCGGATACCGCCATCGTCGGTTTCGCGGCCGAGACCGGCGACGAACACGGTGACGTGCTCACCCACGCGCGCGCCAAGCTGGCCCGCAAGGGGTGCGACCTGCTCGTGGTCAACGCGGTCGGCGAGGGCAAGGCCTTCGAGGTCGACACCAACGACGGCTGGCTGCTCGGCGCCGACGGCACCGAACAGGCCCTCGACCACGGGTCGAAGGCGCTGCTCGCCAGCCGGGTGCTGGACGCGCTGGGTCCGCTGTTGCACACCAGGTAAGGACGCGCTGGGTCCGCTGTTGCACACCAGGTAAGTTGGACGCGATCGAATTACGTTGCCGCGCCGATCGATCGGATCGGACCTCGGCGGTCGGCGCGGTGCGCGAATGTGTGCCGCGTCCGCCGCGGTTCCGGATAGTCTGAGACGGCGATAAGCGGCGGATTCGGCGCGTCGAGGTTTGGAATAGTCTGAGATGAAGGGTTGCGCGGCGGCGGTATCGCATTACTGTCGCTGTGGCCATCCGATACGAGAAACCCGTTGAGGGAGAGGGAACAACTGTGCGCACGTCTGGCAGCCGCCTATTCACCAGTGAGTCCGTGACCGAGGGTCATCCGGACAAGATCTGTGACGCCATCAGCGATTCCATCCTCGACGCGTTGCTGGCGGAAGACCCGCGCAGCCGGGTCGCCGTGGAGACGCTCGTCACCACCGGTCAGGTGCACGTCGCGGGTGAGGTCACCACCTCCGCCTACGCCGATATCCCGCGCATCGTCCGCGAGAAGGTCCTCGAGATCGGATACGACTCGTCCGCAAAGGGTTTCGACGGCAACTCGTGCGGCGTCAACATCGCCATCGGCGCCCAGTCGCCGGACATCGCGCAGGGCGTCGACACCTCGCACGAGGCGCGTATCGGCGGTGAAGACGACGAGATCGCCAAGCAGGGCGCGGGCGACCAGGGCCTGATGTTCGGCTACGCCAACACCGACACCCCCGAGCTGATGCCGCTGCCGATCGCGCTCGCGCACCGGCTCTCGCGCCGCCTGACCGAGGTCCGCAAGACGGGCGTGCTGCCCTACCTGCGTCCCGACGGCAAGACCCAGGTCACCATCGAATACGACGGCCACCGGCCGGTCCGGCTCGACACCGTGGTCATCTCGACCCAGCACGCCGCCGACATCGACCTGGACAACCTGCTCGCGCCCGATATCCGCGAGAAGGTCCTCGACTCGGTGCTCGCCGACCTGAACCTGCCCACCCTGGACATCGCCGACGTCCGGCTGCTGGTCAACCCGACCGGCAAGTTCGTGCTCGGCGGCCCGATGGGCGACGCGGGCCTGACCGGCCGCAAGATCATCGTCGACACCTACGGCGGCATGGCGCGGCACGGCGGCGGCGCGTTCTCCGGCAAGGACCCGTCGAAGGTCGACCGCTCGGCCGCGTACGCCATGCGCTGGGTCGCCAAGAATGTGGTGGCCGCGGGCCTCGCTGACCGGGTCGAGGTGCAGGTCGCCTACGCCATCGGTAAGGCGGCGCCGGTCGGTCTGTTCGTCGAGACCTTCGGCACCGAGAAGGTCGACCCGCAGCGCATCTCGAGCGCCATCACCGAGGTGTTCGACCTGCGCCCCGGCGCCATCATCCGCGACCTGGACCTGCTGCGCCCGATCTACGCGCCGACTGCGGCCTACGGTCACTTCGGCCGCACCGACGTCGACCTGCCCTGGGAGCACACCGACCGCGCGGACAAGCTGCGCGCGGCCGCCGGTCTGTAGGCCGACCGGGCTGGAGTGAACCGACCCCCGGCGGACGCATCCGCCCTCCCCGCGGATGATGTGTCCGTGGGACCGTCGACAACAGCGGAAGCACCCGCGCGACCTATCGCGCGGGTGCTTCCGCTGTTGACGCCCGCGCACCTGGACCGCGATTTCGACTACCTGGTGCCCCCCGAACTCGACGAGATCGCCCAGCCCGGCGTGCGGGTGCGCGTGCGCTTCGCGGGCCGTCTCGTCGACGGCTACCTCCTCGCTCGCCTCACCCACAGCGAGCACGGCGGCAAACTCGTCAAACTCGAGCGCGTCGTCTCCGCGGAACGCGTCCTCACCCCCGAGATCCTGCACCTGGCGACCGCCATCGCCGCCCGCTACGCGGGCACCCGCGCTGACGTCCTGCGCCTGGCCATCCCTCCGCGGCATGCGCGGACGGAGAATGGGGGGACCAAGAAGACGGCTGCCGCCGATCCCTCACCGGACGAGTCGTCCACAGCCGAGGCGACGAACGATTCGCCCGCGGCTCCCGCCTCCGATCCAAAACCCGTGCGGCAGAACATGCCTGGATTCGATGCGGACGGCACACCGGTACGCATCGCCGAAAACGGATCTGTACCAGACGATTCGATCTACCATCCGGACGCGGTCGTTGATACCACCGACTCGGAGCAGGTGACCGCACCCGGTGCCGCCGCGGGAGAGCTGCCGGATGCCCTCGGCGAGAACGAGTCTCGGACACCCCCCGGCGTTGCGCCCGGGATCGGTAGCGAGCGCAGCGCATCGACCGAACCGGCGCTGATGTCGACCGAACTCTTGGACGGCGACCTGACACCGAGGGATGCCGGTGTAGTCGGCGTGGCTGCGGTCCGTGCCGCGATGAAAGGCACGGCCGAGTACGGCGCCGCGAAGGTTGGTGCGGCCGAGGACGTCGCCGCCGCGAAGGTTGGTGCGGCCGAGGACGTCGCCGCCGCGAAGGTTGGTGCGACCGAGGACGTCGCCGCCGCGAGCCTGGCTACCGAGGGTGGCGACTCCGTCCCGAATGCTCTGCCCGAGAAGACATCCGAGGCGGCGGGGCGCTCGGAACAGTCCTTCGACACCGCGCCCTGGGAGCGTTACGTCCACGGTGGCGCGTTCCTCGCGGCGCTGGGCCAAGGCAAAGGCGTGCGGGCCGCGTGGCAGGCGATGCCGGGGGAAGACTGGGCGCGGCGGCTCGCCGAGCTGGCCGCGACCGTGGTCGCGGCGGGGCGCAGCGCGATCCTGATGGTGCCCGACCAGCGAGATCTGGCTCAAGTGCTGGCGGAATGCGTTCGGCTGGTGGGGGATTCGGCCGTCGGATTGACATCAGGGCTGGGGCCCGCCGCGCGGTACCGGCGCTGGCTCGCGGTGTTGCGGGGGAGCGCGCGGATCGTGGTCGGCACGCGCAGCGCCGTGTTCGCGCCCGCCGCGGATCTGGGTCTCGTCGCGATCTGGGACGACGGCGACGACACCTACGCCGAACCCCGCGCCCCTTACCCGCATGCCAGGGAGATCTCGATGTTGCGGGTGCACGAGACCGGGGCGGCGTTCGTCGCGGCCGGTTTCGCCCGCACCGCCGAGATCCAGGCGGTGGTCGATTCCGGGTGGGCGCACGACCTCGTCGCCGATCGCTCGGTACTGCGCAAGGCCGCGCCGCGGATCAGCGCTCCCGGCGACAGCGATCTGGCGATGGAGCGCGATCCGGTGGCGCGGGCCGTCCGCATCCCCGGCGTCGCGTTCGCGGCCGCGCGCGCGGCGCTGAAGGAGGGCGCCGCGGTGCTGGTGCAGGTGCCGCGCCGCGGCTATGTCCCCGCGCTGGCCTGCGCGAAGTGCCGCACGCCCGCGCGGTGCAGGCATTGCAACGGCCCGCTCGCGCTCCCGGAGAACACCCGCGGCCGCGACGAAGCCCACAGCCCGAGCTGTCGCTGGTGCGGAATCACCGAGACCGCCTTCCGCTGCCCGGCCTGCGCCTCTCGCGCCCTTCGTGCCGTGGTGATCGGCGCCGTCCGCACCGCCGAGGAACTGGGCCGCGCCTTCCCCGGGGTGCCGATCCGCGGTTCCGGCGGCGGCGCGGTGCTGGACACCGTCGAACCGGGACCGCAGGTGATCGTCTCCACCGTCGGCGCGGAACCGGTGGTGCGCGGCGGATACGGCGTCGCCCTGCTGCTGGACGGCTGGGCGCTGCTGAGTCGCGCCGATCTGCGCGCCGCCGAGGACGCGCTACGGCGCTGGATGTCGGCCGCCGCGTTGGTGCGCCCGCACGGGCAGGTCGTGGTGATGGCCGAACCGTCCCTGCCGACGGTGCAGGCGCTGGTGCGCTGGGACCCGCTCGGCCACGCCCGCGCCGAAGTCGACGCCCGCGCCGAGGTCGGTTTCCCGCCCGCGGTCCGCCTCGCCGCGGTGGACGGCGCCTCCGATGCCATCGACGAACTGCTCTCCGCCGCCGACCTCCCCGCCGACGTGGAAGTGCTCGGTCCGGTCCCGCTGCCCGCCATCGCCCGCAAACCCTTCTCCGGCGACTCCCCGGCCGAGGTCGAACGCATGCTCCTGCGCGTGCCCCGCCGTTCCGGCGCCGCCCTCTCCCGCGCGCTCACCGCCGCGCAGGCCGTCCGCAGCACCCACCGCTCCGACGCCCCGCTCCGCGTCCAGATCGACCCGATCGACATAGGCTGATCGCACGGGCCGCGTCCGAAACCTCGAACAGATGCGGTCGAAGGCGGCCGAACATCGTCGTCCGGCCACCACTCGACTCCCGCAGGATGCCCTCAGACGAAGACGGCCCGATTCCGTTCGGCCCATTCGGCGTACGTGCCCGCCGGTCGGCCGAGCACTTCCTCGATGTCCGGGCTGATCAGCAGCTCGCCGGGCGTGGGCGCGCCCAGAATCTCCAGCGTGTGGTCGGCCACCGCTTCCGGCATGAAGCGCAGCATGCCCTCGCGGGCTTGCGCGGGGGTGAGCTCGACGAAGCGAACCTCGGTTCCGAGCGCCGCGCCGAGTGCCGTGGCCTGCTCGCGCGGGGTGCTGAGCGCGGGTCCGGTCAGGGTGTAGATCCGGCCGGCGTGCCCGTCATCGCGCAGCGCCGCGGCGGCGACGGCCGCGATATCGGCCGGGTCCACCGATGGCAGTCCGACCGATCCGAACGGCGCGGCGACGACACTCTCGGCCCGCACCGATTCGGCCCACGCGTAGGTGTTGCTGAAGAAGCCGCCCGGCCGCAGGATGGTCCATTCCACGTCCGAGGCGCGAATCGCGTTCTCGTAGGCGCGAATTCGGTCGTAGCCTGCGGCTTCCGGCCGGGTCTGCGTGCCGAGCGAGGACACGAAGACCACCCGCCGCACTCCTGCGGCCGCGACGACGCCGAGGACTTCCTCCGGTTCCGGTCCCGCGATCAGTTGCTCGCCGGTGATCAGCAGGAACAGCGCCTCGGCGCCCGCGAGGGCGGGGGAGAGGCTCGCGGGATCGCCGAGATCGCCCGCGACACGGCGGACTCCTTCGGGCAGCGCGACGTCGCCGATGCCGCGCGAGACGGCCGTCACCTGGGCGCCCGCCGCCGCGAGCAGCGGTACGAGCGAGCGTCCGATATTGCCGGTCGCCCCGGTCACCACGATCATGTGCACTCCTAGTTAGTTGGCTGACTAAAACGAACGTAGCCGAGGATTCCCCGGCTGTCTATAGTCAGTTGTGTGACTAACTCAGTCGAGAAGGCGGGCAAGCGCGAGCGGCTGGTCGAGGCGGCGGTGCGCGAGTTCTACGAGCGGGGCATCGAGAAGACCACCATCGCCGACATCGCGCACACCGCCGAGGTGCCGGTGGGCAATGTGTACTACTACTTCAAGACCAAGGATCAGCTGCTCGAAGCCGCCATCGGCGCGCACGCGCGCGGGCTCGACGAGCTGATCGCAGGCTTGGATGAGCTGCCGACGCCTCGGGAGCGGCTGAAGGTGCTGATTCAGGGCTGGGTCGACGAGCGGGAGATGGCCGTCCGATACGGCTGTCCTTTCGGCTCCCTGACCGCCGAGTTGCACAAGCGTCCCGACCCGCTGGACGGGCGGGCGGCCGAGGTGATGCGGACGCTGCTGGACTGGGCCGAGCGGCAGTTCGCGGAAATCGGTCGCTCCGACGCGCGCGAGCTCGCGGTGGCGCTCATCGCCTCCTATCAGGGAATCTCCCTGCTGACCAATGCCTTTCGCGATCCGGAGCTGATGACGGCAGAAGGGAAGCGGCTCCAGGGCTGGATCGATTCGCTGTAGCGACGCGCGCGCCGGGCGCGTCCGTGCACCGCGTGGTGCCGGGCGCGCCCGAGTCGTTTCTCGGGGTGGGAATGCCGGAGAGCACCCTTGCGTTCGATGCATTGTCGATATATCGTCGATACTGTGAAACGAACACAAGAGCCCGAGGAGGCTTTCATGGAGAACATCGAGAACAGGCACAACGGAGATTTCGGACGCGGCGGCCGCTGGCGCAAGCCGGGTCGGGGGGAGTTCGGCCCCGACCGTCGGCAGCATCGTCGCGGCGGCAGGCACGGCTTCGGTCCCGAGTTCGGGCCTGGCTTCGGCCCTGGCTTCGGGCCCGGCTACGGTCCGCACTTCGGACGCGGGCGCGGCCGCGGTGGCCGTGGTCGGCGCGGCGACGTGCGCGCCGCCGTGCTGCTGCTGCTCACCGAGCGGCCGATGCACGGCTACGAACTGATCCAGCAGATCCGCGAGCGCAGCGACGACATCTGGCGGCCCAGCCCCGGATCGATCTACCCCGCGCTGGCGCAGTTGGAGGACGAGGGCCTGGTGCTCATCGAGAAGGTTGCCGGGCGCAAGACCGCCAAGCTGACCGACACGGGCACCGAATACGTCACCGAGCACCGCGAGGAACTCGGCGATCCCTGGGCCGAGGTCAAGGCGGACGTCGGCGCACAGGCCATCGACCTGCGCGGTCTGGTCGGTCAGGTGATGGGCGCGGTCGCCCAGGTGGCCGCGGCGGGCACCCCCGAGCAGGCGGCGAAGGCGGCGGAGATCCTCAAGGAAACTCGTCGTTCGCTCTACCGCGTTCTCGCCGAGGATGACGCTACCGAATAGTAATGATCACGAAACAGCCCGTGGGCGTGCGATTTTCGAGCAAATGGGGTAGATCATTGTGATATGGAACAGCCAATTGGTTTGTGGGGTTGGGGTAGATCACAGTGGGGTCGCGTCGTCATGGCGTGTGCGCTGGCCGCGGGGGCGTTGGTCGGTTCGGGCGCGGGCGGTCTGACAACCGCCGCGGCCGATCCGGCCGCCATCGCCGAACCGCTCGTCGTCCGGCCGCCGGACGTGCCGACCGAGGGCGCGCCGCCGCAGCCCGACCACCTCGCCGCGGCCCGGTATCTGAAGGGCCACAAGAACGCTACGCCGATGGGCACCAACGATTTCGGCTGCCGTCCCACGGCCGCCCACCCCCGTCCGGTGGTGCTCGCGCACGGCACCGACTCCACCGCCTATTCCGATTGGTCGGCCATCGGACCCCAGCTGGTGGCGGCGGGATTCTGCGTCTTCGCGCTCAACTACGGCGGCGCGCCGGGTGCGGACACCTACGGCACCGAGGACCTGCGCGCCAGCGCCTATCAAGTCGGCCAATTCGTCGACCTCGTGCTCGACTCGACCGGCGCGGCGGAGGTGGATCTCGTCGGATTCTCCCAGGGCGCCAACGTGACGCGGTACTACACCAACAAGCTGGGCGGGGCGGCGAAGGTGGGCAACTGGGTCGGCGTGGCCTCGCCGACCTACGGCGGGGTGATGTACGGGCTGGTGCCGGTGGCGCAGGTGATTCCGGGTGCGCTGGAGGTGTTCGCCAAAGTCACCTCGACCGCGGCGGTGCAGCAGGCGCAAGGCTCGCCGATCATGCTCGAGCTCAACGCGGGCGGTGACACCGTCCCCGGTATGCGCTACGTGACCATCGGCAGCCGGGTCGACGAGATGATCCAGCCGTTCAGCAATATCGCGCTGCGCGGGGCGGGCGCGGAGAACATCGTCGTGCAGGACCTGTGTCCGGACAACCTCACCGGCCACTTCCACATGGTCTACGACCCGTTCGTGCAGGAGTTGGTGCTGCGGGCGCTCGACCCCGCGCACGCTCCCGCGCCGACCTGCGAGCCTGTCGCGCTCGGCACCGGCATCCCGCAGGTGATCATCGCGGGCAATTCCTGATCGTCGGCCGCGGCCACGCGCCGGTGGATGACGCGGGGCGGATGGGTTCGGACCCGCCGCCCCGCCGCTCGGTCGACCACCGCGCAGTGACGACTGGCGGCCTTGCGCCTTCGGTCGGTGCTGGGATTTTCGTGTCGTCGTGGCTGTGCTGCTCGGCTCGGTGAGCGGGCGACCGCATCGCCGAACTTCCTGCGGCCGTTGCAGTTTCGATCGATCGCTGAAATCGGGTGCGTGTGCCGCAGGGCGGCGAGGATCCCGGCGCGCGGGCGCGGGGTGGTCTAAGCGGCGTGTCCGATGTGCTGGGCGGAGTCACCGATGACCGCGGTGTCCGCGCCGGTCAGGGTGCGGATGAACGCCAGCTGCTCTGCGCGACCTCGTGCGGCGGCCCGTTCGAATCGTCCGGGCGCGATCCACGTCGATATCGACCGGGCGAGATTGAACGGCAGGCGCAGCAAGGGATACCACGGCGGGGTGTAGGCGGGCAGACCCAGTTTTCTCATCGCGGGCGGACCCAGGAACATGGTCGCGATCGACAGGTGCTGGGAGCGTGCGATGCGCCGGCGTAGTCCGGCGAGGTGGCGGTAGTGCCAGCCCAGTGGTTCGTCGCGCATCGGCAGCGCCAGCTGGGGCGAGGTCTCGTCGGGGTTCGTGATCGCGGTCATCGTGTGATACAGGATGCGGACGCTGTCCCGGAAGTCCTTGGGCAGGAAGCGTTCTTCCACTCCCATCACCCATCCGACATAGCGGGTGAAGTGCGCCGCGGCGTCGGCGTCGCGTGGCGTGACCAGCCACCCCATGCCCATGGCTCCCACCATGGGCGCGATCAAGGCGCCGACCAGGGTGGCTGCCATGTCGGTCTGGTTGATCGGCAGTCCCCATTCTTCGCCGCGCCAGTCCGGCAGTGCCGCGACGTGGCGGCGGACCATCGAGTGGATCATCCGCACGTGCACCGTGGAGCGATAACCGAGTCCCAGCGGCAGCATGCCGTCGGCGGAGGTGACATCCATCGCCCATTGCGTCGTCTCGGCGAAACGCTTGGCAGGCCCCTTCTCCAAAGCCCCTGTGCGAAGGAGGGTTTTGTTGAATCCCGAGGCCAGGTATCCGCCGAGGAAAGACATGTCGCGCGCGACGTAGAGCCCGTCGCGGCCGCCGATACTGAACACACGTTCTGCGCGGCGGATCTTGTCCCAGTCCACCCAGTCCGGCACGGCCTCGAGGTAGTCGAAGAACTCGCGTAGCGGGCCGGGCGCCTCGGAAACCGCCGCGATCCCTTCGCGGAGTGCGCGCTCGAACAGCGGCCGAGTAGTCGTCATCCCTTCGCGATACATCCAGTCCACCAGCTCGTCCATCGGCCGGTCACCGACATTCAGCGCTTCCCCCAGCTCGCGGAACTGGACCGGGGTCGGCTTCCGCAGGCCCAGCACCCGCGTGACCAGCCCCAAACCCGGGCCGGGGACAGCCTGCGGTGCGGCCGGGTGTCGACTCGGGATCGTCGATTCCATGGTCACTCTCTCCTTCGAGGTGATGCCAGCACTTCGCGATCGGGGCGGTGCGCCGCACCCGCCGCTTCTGGCAAGATCCTCTGCCAGAACTAAGTTTTTGGCAATAGTCCTTGCCAAAGAGTGGCGTAGCGAGTCCGCACTACAGCGCCACTGGGACCGCATGCTTCTCCTCCGCCCGCACCCTGACCAACGGCTGAGGCTCCGGTTCGGAAAGCAGGATCAGGCGTCACAGCTCCTGGGCGGCAAGGGAATCCACGAGGTCGTCGAGCTCCGAGACGAGATTCCGCGCGCCGCCCTCGTTGGCGAGGTTGTGCAGTTCCAGGGGGTCGTCCTGGCGGTCGTAGAGTTCGTATTCGAAGTCCGCGTGCGGGCTGGAGATGGTCTCCGGCGTGGAGTATCGGGCGAAGCTGTATCGCGAGGTGATCGCGCCGCGCAGGCAGTAGTTCACGCCCGACGGGAGGCCGCCGCTGGATTTGGCGTCGGAGGTCAGCAGGATCGCGTCGCGAACCGTTCGGGTGGGATCGGTCAGTAGTGGTGTGAGGTCGCGGCCCGCGACGGGGCCGAGTGTCGCGGGGTTCGCTCCGGCGAGCGCGGCGAGGGTGGGCACCAGATCGATATGGGAGGTCAAGCCGTTGGCGGTCGTCCCATGTGTGCCGGGGTTGCGCGGGTCGGCGATCACCAGCGGGACGCGATTGTTCTCTCGGTAGATCATGGCGCCCTTCTGCCGGAGTCCGTGTGCGCCACCGAGTTCGCCGTGATCGGCGACCCGGACCACGACGGTGTCGGCAGCGGCGCCACTGTCGTCGAGGGCGGTCAGGACCCTGTCGATGAGCTCGTCGGTGCGGTGCAGCAGTTCGAGGTACCAGTTGCCCCACTGTCGCCACTGCCGCTCGCCCAGCGGGGAGGTCACGGTGTCGGGCATCGCGCCGCCGACCACGGAATTGGCGGTGCGCCAAGCGGTTTGCACCCGTGGTTTGGACGACAGGTCGGATTCGAAGTTCGGCGGGACGTCGGCGCCGTGGTCGGGGACGTCTTCGAGCCGGTAGAAGCGGGGGCAGAACATCATGTCGTGCGGATTGACCATGCTGACCACGCACAGCCACGGCTCGGAGTCGGCGCCGCGGCGACGCAGCCATTCCGTCGCGTGATCGACGACGCCGGGGTCCTCGTGGAGACCCTCGTTCGGTCCGCCGCCGGACAGGATGTCGAGCGCCTCGTCGAACCCGTACGGCGACAGCGCCGTGATCCCTGGGCCGACCGGGTCGGACAGATGCCACTTGCCGATGTAGGCGGTGCGATACCCGGCCTGGCGCAGGACCGTACCGAGCGTAGGGACGGTGGTGTCGAGATCGGGGCTGAATGCCTGCATCGCGCCGAGCAGCGCCCCCATCGGCTCACTGCCGCGCACGTTGTCGAGCATGCCGGTGACCGGCGCCTGTCGCCCGGTGAAGAACGTCGACCGGGCGGGCGAGCACGGAGCGGTCGGTGTGTGGTGCATGGTGAAACGCACTCCCGCCGCTGCGATCCGGGCGCGGGCGGGCAGCGTGAACCCCAATGGCAGAGTGACATCCGCGCGTTCCTGGTCGGTCATGACGACCAGAATGTTCGGCCGCCGGGACCTGGGTGCCGCGCCCGCGCTCGGGGCTGCGGAGGCCAGGACGGGCAGCGCCGGAACGGCCGCCATCATGGCCAGCACCTCGCGACGGCCGAGTTTCGGTTCTTCGGGCATGTGTGGCGAAACCTCTCCTCATCGGCCAGGTGACTGACGGTATCGTCATATACGAACGAAGTGTCAGTCAAGAGCGCGCGTCGAAATCGCGAATGTGCGCGCCGACAGCCGAGACGAACGTGAGGGGAATCGCTCGAATCTGTTGGCGCAGCTCATCGGTCGGCCAGCATCGTCATTCGATACAGGGTGGGGAAGCTCTACCGCGGCGTAGCCCGCCGCCCGGTCGAGCCGTACTTGCGGGCCGCGCTGAGGACGTCTGGGAGGTGCGTCAGGGGAGATGCATCAGCTGCCGGGCCAGGCCGAACAGGCGGCTGCCGAGCCTGATGACGGGAAGCCCCAGCGGAATCAGGAGGATCGTCGCGCACAACACCGCGCCGAGGAGCCACACCACGGCCGCGAGCAATCCGACTACCGTGCCGAGCACGGCCGTCACGAGTCCCACCACGAAGTTGAGCAGGCCAGTTAGCGCTCGCATGACGACCTTTCTGTGTCCATTCTGCGCTCTTTCCCGGCGATGCGCATCTACCCGCACCTGCGAGGAAAGCCGCCGGAGTTCGGCGAGAACCGTGTGGCGCGGGAGGTCACGAGCGTCGCGGGGCTACCAGGCCGGATTCGTAGGCGAGAACGACGAGTTGGGCCCGGTCGCGGGCGGCGAGCTTGGTCATGGCCCGGTTGACATGGGTTTTCGCGGTCAGTGGGCTGATCACCATGCGGTCGGCGATCTCCTCGTTGGACAAGCCCTGCGCGACCAGCGTCACGGCCTCGCGTTCGCGGTTGGTCAGTTCTTCCAACGCTTTGCCGACGGCGCCGGCGAACGGCTGGGTGACGTACCGGTCGATCAGCCTGCGAGTGATCGACGGTGCGAGCAGCGCGTCGCCGCGGGCGGCGACGCGGACGGAGTGCAGGAAGTCTTCCGGCTCGATGTCCTTGACGAGGAATCCGGCCGCGCCCGCGCGCAATGCGTGGAAGACGTACTCGTCCAAGCCGTAGTTCGTCAGGATGACGACGTGCACGCAGGCCAGGCGCGGGTCCGCGGCGATGCGGCGGGTCGTCTCGATGCCGTCGAGGCCGGGCATTTGGATGTCGATGAGCGCGATGTCGGGAAGGTGTTCCCTGGCCAGCGCCAAACCCTCGGCGCCGTCGGCGGCCTCGGCCACCACCTCGATGTCGTCCTCGAGGTCGAGCAACGCGCGGAATCCGCTGCGGATGAGCGGCTGATCGTCGACCAGCAGCACGCGGATCACAGCGTCCGCTCCACAGGAAGTTCGGCTCGGACCGAGAAGCCGCCCGCGCCGCGCGGAGCCGCCCGCAGGCGACCGCCCAGCGCGGTGACGCGTTCGTGCATCCCCAGCAATCCGACGCCGTGCGGCGGCGCGGTGTCCGATGTCGCCGTGCCGTCGTCGTCGACTCGCACTACCACAGTGTCGGGGCGGTAATCGATTCGGACCGACGCGTTGGAGGCGGCGGCGTGCCGGGTGATGTTGGTCAGCGACTCCTGAACGATCCGATACACGGTCCGGTCCACCGCGGCCGGGAGATTCTGGCGTTGCCCTTCGATCGTCAGCGTCGCGTCGAGGCCGGTCGTCCGGGCCCGTTCCACCAGATCCGGGAGGTGGTCGAGCCCGTGAGGCGGGCTCTTGCCGTCGTCTCGCAGCGCCTCGAGCGTCGCTCGCAGTTCCCTGGCCGCTTCCCGGCCTGCCTCCCGGATCGCGAGCAGGGCCTCGGGTACCTCTTCGCCCCGTTTGCGAGCGACGTGGACGGCGGCCTCGGACTGCACCTTGATGACCGAGATCTGGTGGGTGAGCGAATCGTGCAGCTCCCTGGCGATGTGCAGGCGCTCCTCGTCGGCGCGGCGCCGCGCGGTCTCCTCCCTGGTGCGCTCGGCTTCGTCCGCCCGCCGCTCCGCTTGCCGCAGCGCTTCGCCCGCGGCGCCCGCCGCGATCAACCAGGCCAGCTCGAGGGCATCCCTGGCTCGCGCGAACGCCTCACCTGTGTCGTGCAGCGAGGCCAGCGCGGCGAGCGGGAGAGCGGCCAGCAGGGTCACCGACGCCGCCACCGTGATCGTCCGGTACCCCGCCCGCACCGCGGCGTACACCGCGAACAAGAACGCGACGGCGGGCACGTCGAAACCGACGGCTTGGTAACCCAGCGCGCACAACCCGGTCACGATGAGCACGGCGACCGGAGCCCGGCGGCGGGCGGCCAGCGCCAGTCCGCCGCTCGTCAACAAGGTGTGGCCCAGCGGGTCGAGATCCGTGGGGGAGTGCTGTTTGGACAGCCCGGTGACCAACAGGATCGCCGCCACGCCGACGGCGATCGCCCAGTCTCCGATCCATCGGCTGCTCATGCGTGCACCCTAGCCGGATATTCGCGCGGGCGACTCCGGCACACGGAGGATCAATCGTCTGCTGCGTACGCAGTACTTTCGCGGCTGCTACCGCGTCCGCGGCAGTCGGCTACCGCCGCTGTGACAGCGCGAATTGCCCACGCCCGCACGATGATCGGCGACGGCTCGGCCGGAGATGATCGAACGACATTCAGCCGAACGACCAAGGAGAACCTCGTGTCCCTCCCTCACTTGCCCGCCGCCGCGGCGGTCGCCCTGCGCGAAGGCTTCGCGCTGGCCACACCGGCGACCTCGCACCTCTCGGTTCAGTCGGCCGCCGGTTTCGGCGACCTGAGCGCTGGGCGACTCGGCGCCATCGTGGCCGCGCTGGCGGGATTGACCGGCGTGGTCGTCGGTGGGATGGTCCTGGCTCGCCGGGCGGGCCGTCTCGGCGCGAGCAACGGGAGGCTCGGGGCAGGCGTCGCGCTGGTGGCGGGACTGATCGGCGTGGGCCTCGGCGGGGTGGTGGTGGCCACGTCCGACGGGGGGATCGGCACCGGCAACGGTTTGGGCGGCGCCATCGTGGCGCTGGTGGTGGGTCTGATCGCGACCGTCCTCGGTGGGGTGGGTCTGGCCCGTGCCCGCCGCGCGGACTGACACGAGTGAAAACAGTGTGGTCTGCGCAAGACTCGCCGAGTTCTTCGATGCCAACGAGGCGGGCACCCGAAATCGGGTGCCCGCCTCGTGATTCCGCGATCGGTTTCGCTAGGCGGCCGCGGCGGTTGCGAGCTGCCGCTCCGCCCGGGCCGGCCAGTGGCGGTGTTCGGCGTCGATGACGTAGGCGTGGGTGTGCCGGTAGAAACGGTCGTCCACGCGCACGGCATCGGCCAGCAGGGCCGGGTCGATGGTGCCGACCTCGTGCAGGTGGGTCAGCTCCTCCGGGTCGTGGCGCGGCCACATCCGCACCGCCACGGTGATTCCCGTCGCGGCGAGGACGGCCAGCGTCAGCCAGGTGGTGGTGAAACCGGCGGCGGTCGTCAGCCACCCGGCGATCGGGTAGGTGACCAACCAGGCCAGGTGCGACAGCGAGAACTGGGCCGCGAAGAGCGCGGGCCGATCGGCGGGTCGCGACGAGCGCCGCAGCACCTGACCGGTCGGGGTGAGCACCGCCGCGGTGCCCGCGCCCACGGTGGCCCACACCGCGATCGCGGCGCCCCACCGCCAGTCGCCCGCGTTCGCCAGCGACAGGGCGATGGCCGAGCCGAGTCCGGTGATCAGCGCGGCCGCGCCCGTCAGCATCACCGGCCGCGCGCCGACGCGATCGAGGACCCGGGGCAGCGAGAGTGCGACGAGCATGGTGCCGAACCCGTTGGCCGCCAACAGCAGCGCCACTCCGGACTGGGTGCCGCCGAGGGTGTCGCGCACGTAGTTGACCGTGTTGACCATGATCACCGATCCGGCGGCGGCGACCACGAGGTTCATCCCGAGCAGGCCGCGCAGCCGCGGCGTCGCGGCGAAGATCCGCATGCCCACCGTGATCCGCTCCCGGAAGGAGCCCTGGGTGGCGGCGGTCGCGTTCGGGATGCGGGTCGCGATCACCAGGGCCGCCGAGACGGCGAACCCGATGGCGGTACCGACGAACAGCAAGTGGAAGCTGATCACGGCCAGCGCCGCCGCGGCCAGCATCGGGCTGAGCAAGGTTTCCATGGTGGCGGCCAGCTGTGCGGCCGACAGCGCCCTGGTGTATTCGCGTTCGTCGGGCAGGATGTCGGGGATGATCGCCTGATAGGTCGGGGTGAAGGCGGCCGAGGCGGTTTGCAGCAGGGCGATCAGTACGTAGATCTGCCAGATCTGGTCGATGAACGGCAGTGCCAGCACCACCGCCGCGCGAACGACGTTGAGCCCGACCAGGAACGATCGGCGCGGGAATCGATCGGCGTAGGCGGCCACGATGGGCGCGACCGTCACGTAGACCACCATCTTGATCGTCAGCGCGGTGCCGAGAACGGCGGCCGCGTCGGCCCCGGCGAGCTCGTAGGCGAGCAGTCCGAGAGCGACGGTGGTCAGTCCGGTGCCGAACAGCGCCGACACCTGGGCGGTGAACAGTCGCAGGTAATCGTGGTTGCCGAACAGTGCGGTGATCATGGGCGTGGAACGCATCGGAAAACACTTCCTCTGGGATGAGTCGGGGTGGATCACGCGTGCTTCGACAGCAGCACTCGCACATCTCGGTCTCCTCTCCGACAGCTGGTGAGCGGGCGGAATCCGCGCTCGCCCAACGGCTTTCGGCGCTAGTTGGTGGTGTGCAGGGTGAAGGCGGCGGTGCGGACGACGTCGCCGTGCTGGAAATCCAGGAAGAGGCGGTAGGTTCCGGGGCCGGGCACGGCGGTGTGGAAGGTGATGTCCGGGCCGGGTGCGGTCACGCCGTCGCCGGGCTCGCCGTTCGGGTGGACGTGGACATAGGCCAGATCGCCCGCCCGCAGGATCACCAGATGCCCGTAGGCGGCCAGATAGGGCTGCAGGTCGGTGACCGGCTGCCCGTCTTTGCGAACGGTCAGCGTGAGCAGTTGTCCCGTGCCCGGCACCAGATCGCCGTCGAGGGTCACCTCGTATCCGTCCACGGTCGCGGTGCGCGCGGCGGCAGGCGTCGGCCGCGGTTCGTAGGCGCCCGCCACGGCGAGATCCGCACCGAGGGTGATCGTCTTGCCGAGGGCGTGCGGGGCGATATCGGTGAAGACGCGGTACGCGCCCGCTTCCGGGAGATTCAGCGTCACGGCCCAGGTGCCGTCCACGTCGAGTTCGGGATGGACGTGCCAGAACCCGGTCAGCTCGCGCCGCGCCACGATCAGATGCAGATCGCGGTCGTGGATGGCGTCGTAGCGGGTGACCGGCGCGCCGTCGGGGCCGAGGATCCGGAAACGGAAGTCGACCTCGCCCGTTCCGATGATCGGCTCCGCGAGCGCCAGCGTGTAGCCGTCCTGGGTGATCTGGAGACCGCCCGGCAATCCGCCGCCCGCGGCGTGGTCGTCATGCCCGGCGTGGGCTCCGTGCTGAGCAGCGGCATGCCCGGCGTGACCGGCATGTGCGGCGTGAGCCGCGTGCTGGGCGTGGTCGCCGTGCCCGGCGTGCGCTGTGTGCTGAGTGTGGTCTCCGTGCCCGGCGTGAGCCGCGGTGTGGTCGCCATGTCCGGCATGGGCCGTGTGCCCGGTGTGAGCCCCGTGCGCGCCCTCGTGATTGGTGTGAGTCTGCGTGGTCATCGCTCCGGCCTTTCCGATCTTGTCGTTTCGTCGCGATCGAAAATGTAATACCCCCTGGGGGTATGTTGCAACCCACGTGTGACGCACTTCGCACACGGCCCTGCCGATGTCTCTCTGCCCGCTATCGGATTTCGATGGTCAGGACGCGTCGTATGAGATGGCGACGTCCAGCACCCAGGTGACGCCGAACCGATCCCGCAGCATCCCGTACAAGGGCGCCCATGCAATTGGTGGGCCCGCCGATCACAGTCGCAGGGGAAGAGGCCAGGATGTGTCCGCTTCTCCGGGGATAGTGGATTCATGCCGAAAACCTCAGCGCGATTGCTGGCGCTGCTGTCGCTCTTGCAGGCGCGTCGGGATTGGCCAGGGGTGCTGCTGGCCGAACGATTGGACGTCAGCCCGCGGACCGTGCGGCGCGATATCGATCGACTGCGCGAGCTCGGTTACTCGATCGCCGCCGTCAAAGGCCCCGAGGGCGGGTACCGCCTCGATCCCGGTTCCGAGTTGCCGCCCTTGCTGTTCGACGACGAGCAGGCCGTCGCGCTCGCCGTCGCGCTCCAGCTCGCCGTCGCGTCGGGTGCGGGCATCGCGGAAGCCGCGATGCGCGCGCTGACCACGGTCCGGCAGGTCATGC
Organism: Nocardia sp. bgisy118; assembly: GCF_057708605.1. Lineage (NCBI taxonomy): Bacteria > Bacillati > Actinomycetota > Actinomycetes > Mycobacteriales > Nocardiaceae > Nocardia > Nocardia sp. bgisy118. The sequence continues at coordinate 243,815 of NZ_JBYISM010000001.1, forward strand.
CCGCCCGGCTGCGGCGCCGCATCGACGCCCTGCGGATCACCGCCGTCGGCGCGAGCCCGCCCGCACCGCCCGTCGACACTCGCGTGCTCACGGCGCTCAGCGCCGCCATCCACGCCCGCGAAGTGCTGCGCTTCGATTACACGACGGCAAGCCGGGCGGCGACGTCGGCCGACACCTGCGCTCCACCGCGCCGGACGCAACCGCACCACCTGGTTGCCAGGAGCGGCCACTGGTACCTCATCGCGTGGGATCTCGACCGCGACGACTGGCGAATCTTCCGCGTCGACCGCATCACCCCGCGCATCCCGACCGGGCCGCGCTTCTCTCCGCGTGAACTGCCCGGACAGGATGTCGCCCAATTCGTGGCAGGCCGGTTCCGCGGCTCGCATACCTCCGGCGATTGGCCGTGCCGCGGGGAGGCGATCCTCGACCTCCCCGCCGCGGCGGTCGCTCCCTTCGCCGCCGACGGAGTCGTCGAGGAACTCGGCCCCGACCGTTGCCGGCTCGTTCTCGGTTCCTGGTCCTGGCCGAGCCTGGCGGCCGCCCTCGGCGCATTCGACGCGGACATCGACATCGTCGGCCCGCGAGAACTCCGAGAGGCCTGCGCGCGGCTGGCCCGCCGCTACGGCGACGCCGTTCGCGAGGATGCGCCGCAGTGAGGACCGCGGAAGTCCGCCGGTCGTTCACCGTCGTCGACCACCCGTGCGAACCAGGATCCGGGGCGAGATGATTGATCGGCGAGCGGGCGGGTAGTTCGGCGGTGTCGGAATCTCGAAGATTCGGGACGCTCCGGTGCGACGACCGGGGCGTCGGAGTTCGCGGACGGTGAGGACGACGGGCCATGGCTGAATTGACCGAAGGCGTCTATCGAATCGTCAATGTCGGCACCGGTTGTGTACTGGCGCTCGACAGCGACGATCAGGTCAGAGTGGTGGGCGAGCCGAGTGTCGAGGACGGCTGGCAGCACTGGCTGTTGTCGAGTGCGCCGGAATTCGGCGAAGGGATATGGTTCATCGCCAGCGGCCGCACTGGCAGCCGGCTCGGCCTCGGCGACGGTCTGGTGACCGAAGGAGCCCATGTCGAGTGCAGCGGGACGCCGCTGGGATGGCAGATCGCGTCCGATGAAGCCCACACCGACCGCTATCGCATCGCCGTCTGGGCCGCCGGCGGATTCGTCCTCGCCGTACCCGGCCACGAATGCGGTCGCGCGGAGCAGATCGCGTTGACGCAGTACGCGCCCGACAGCGATACCCAGCAGTGGCAATTCCAGTGGCCGTGATCGAGCCTGCCGCACACGCGAACAGCCGCCGATCTCCGGAGTCTCCGTGAGGAATCGCTGATCGCGTCCAGAAATACGGGGTCGGATGCGGCCATGACTGCTGTTTCCAGGCGGCCGGGCGGGGGTGTGCACACCCCGCCCGGTCCGCAATGGAGTTCTACCAGGTCGGGGGGCTCGCGTTGGGGAGATCGGGGTGATCGGCGTCGCTCTCTAGAATGAGACGACCGTGTTCGTCGCTTCCAGGAGCCGCCGTGACCATTCAGCCCGTTCGCCTGTTCGGCGATCCGATTCTGCGCGCCCGTGCGGCGGAGGTCACCGAATTCGATCGTGAGCTGCGCCAGTTGGTCGCCGACCTGACCGACACCATGCACGACGACGGCGGCGTCGGCATGGCCGCGCCGCAGATCGGCGTCGGCCTGCGGGTGTTCGTCTACGACACCGGCGACGCGACGGGACATCTGGTGAATCCGACCTACACGGTGGTGGGTGACGAGGAGCAGGTCGGTCCCGAGGGCTGCCTGTCCATTCCCGGCCTGCGGTACGACACGCGCCGCGCGCTGCGAGTGCGCGCGTCCGGTGTCGACATGCACGGCAAGCCCGTGGAATTCGCCGCGGAGGAGCTGTTGGCGCGTTGCGTGCAGCACGAGACCGACCACCTCGACGGCATGCTGTTCATCGACCGCCTCGATCCGGCCTCCCGCAAGGAGGCGATGCGCACCATCCGGGAATCCGACTGGTTCGTCTCGGGCATCACGGTGCGCGACTCGCGCGGTGCGGGTCAGGCCGGACCGTTCGGACGGAGCCGCTGATGCGCGTCGTCTTCGCAGGCACCCCCGAACCCGCCGTGCCCTCGCTGCGCAGGCTCATCGAGTCCGAGCGCCACGAAGTGGTCGCCGTCGTCACCCGGCCCGACGCCGTCGCAGGCCGCGGTCGCAAGGTGACGCGGTCGCCGATCGGCGCGCTGGCCGACGAGCACGGCATCCCCGTGCTCACCCCGCGCCGCCCCAGCGAACCCGAATTCATCGGGCAGCTCACCGAATTGGCCCCGGACTGCTGTCCGGTGGTGGCCTACGGCGCGCTGCTGCCGCAGCGGGTGCTCGACATCCCGCGCTTCGGCTGGATCAACCTGCACTTCTCGCTGTTGCCCGCGTGGCGTGGCGCGGCGCCGGTGCAGGCCGCCATCGACGCCGGTGACGAGATCACCGGCGCGTCCACCTTCCTCATCGAGGCTGGTCTGGACACCGGACCGGTCTTCGGCGTGGTCACCGAGAAGGTCGCGGTGACCGACACCGCGGGCACCCTGCTCGGCAAGCTCGCCGAAACCGGCGCGCATCTGCTCGAAACCACCTTGGACGGCGTCGAGGACGGCACCCTGCATGCGGTGCCGCAGTCCACGGACGGCGTCTCCTATGCGCCGAAGGTGGCCGCGGAGGACGGCCACATCCGCTGGGATCTGCCCGCGCTCGCCATCAGCAGGCGCATTCGCGCCGTCACCCCCGCGCCCGGCGCCTGGACCGAGGTGAACGGCACCCGGCTGAAGCTCGGACCGGTCGAGATGGTGCAGGAGGCGCTGCCCGAACGCGTCATCGAGGTGCGCAAGACCGGCGTCTTCGTCGGCACCGCGACCACCGCCGTGCGCCTGGATCAGGTACAGCCGCAGGGTAAACGGATGATGGCCGCCCTCGATTGGGCGCGCGGCGCGCGCCTGCAGCCCGGCGCGGTGGTCGAATGAGCCCCGCGGATCGCCCACGCAAGTCCGACGACGTCGACGGCGGATGGGCCAAACGCGCCGCCCGCAAGCAGGAGACCCGCCGGGACGCCGCGTCGGGCAAGCTGGCTCGCGAGTCGGAGTCGTACACCGGAAGCCGTGGCGCGCAACGGAAATCGGATTCGCCGCGCAAACCGTTCCGTTCCGATCGGGACGCGGCGGACTACCGGGGTCGAGACGACCGTCGATTCGAGGGGAAATCGACTCGGGGCTTCGAGGAGCCGGGCGGCGGCAAGCCGACGGGTGGCCGGGCGGGACGCGAGTCCGGTTACGGCGCAGGACGTTCCGAGGCGGGACGAGCGGGCTACGGCCGCGCCGACCGATCGGCGCAGGCGCCCAGCGGCAAGAGCGGTCGCGAACGATTCTGGGACGACAGGTCGGAAGGCAGGCCAGAGGCACGCGGCGGGGATGCCTCCGGGCGCCGCTCGGATTCCGGCGCGGGAGCGCACGGGAAGCGGCGTGCGGACGACGCCGTCGGCGGACGGTCCGAGCGCGGCGGACGCCCGGCGGAGCGGTCGTCGGGCGCCAAGCGAGCCGGGCGCGGTGAGGCGAAAACCACTGGCACGGAGAAGGATCGGGGCTCGGCAGGAAAGCGGTCCCGGCGCACCGTGAGCGTGGACCCCGTGCGCGAGGTCGCGCTCGAGGTGCTGCGGGCGGTACGGGAGCGCGACGCCTACGCGAATCTCGTCCTGCCCGGCCTGCTTCGCGACCGGCACCTGTCCGGCCGGGACGCGGCGCTGGCCACCGAGCTGGCCTACGGGACCTGCCGGACAACGGGCCTGCTGGACGCGGTGATCGCGCACGGCGCGGGCCGTTCGGTCGAGGAGATCGACGGACCGCTGCTCGACATCTTGCGGCTCGGCGCCTACCAGCTGCTGCGCACCCGCATCGGCGCGCACGCCGCGGTCGACACCTCGGTGGCATTGGCCAGGGCCGAATTCGGCGCGGGCAAATCGGGTTTCGTGAACGCGGTGCTGCGGCGCGTGGGGGAGAAGTCCGCCGAGGAGTGGGTCGAGACGCTGGCCCCTGCCGATCCGGTGGGACGGCTGGCCTTCGAGTACGCGCATCCGGCCTGGATCGCTCAGGCGTTCGCCGACGCGCTCGGCGCCCGCGCGGGCGAACTGCGTGACCTGCTCGCCGCCGACGACGAGCGGCCGGTCGTGCACCTGGTCGCCCGGCCCGGTGAGATCACCGCCGAGGAACTGGCGCTGGTCACCGGCGGCGAAGAGGGCCGCTGGTCGCCGTACGCCGTGTACCTCGAGGGCGGTGATCCGGGGCGGCTGGAGCCGGTGCGCGAAGGCATGGCCGCGGTACAGGACGAGGGCAGCCAGCTGGTGGCCTTGAGCCTGACCCGGGCGCCGCTGGAGGGTCCGGACGGCGGGCGCTGGCTCGACATGTGCGCCGGACCTGGCGGCAAGGCGGCCCTGCTCGGCGCGCTCGCGGCGATCGATCGCTTCCAAGTGGACGCCGTGGAGCCCGCCGAACACCGCGCCGAACTGGTGCGCAAGGCCACCCACGACCTTCCGGTGCGGGTGCACGTCGTCGACGGCCGCGACAGCGGTCTGGCGCCCGGCTACGACCGCATCCTGGTCGACGCGCCGTGCACCGGCCTCGGCGCGCTGCGGCGCAGGCCGGAGGCGCGCTGGCGGCGCACCCCCGCCGACGTGCGCGACCTGGTCGTGCTGCAACGCGAATTGCTCACCGCGGCATGGGATCTGGTCCGTCCCGGTGGCGTGGTGGTGTACTCGACCTGCTCGCCCCACCTGGCCGAGACCGTGTCGATCGTCGCCGACCATGTCCGCCGCACGGGCGCCGTCGAACTCGACACCGGCGAGTTGCTCCCCGGCGTCACCGACGTCGGCGACGGCCCCGCCGCGCAGCTCTGGCCGCATCGCCACGGCACCGACGCCATGTTCATGGCGGCGCTGCGTAAACCGATCTGAGGTAAACCGCTCTGAGGTAAACCGGCCCGATGGAACCGGTCCGTGCGAACGCGCCGGTTCCATCCGTCCAATCCCTCGGAGCCCGCGCGACGCACACTGGTCGCATGACTCTGACGTGGCAAGACGTGGTGGCGATCGCGACCGAGCTCCCTGCGGTCGAGGAGTCGACGTGGTGGCGCAGCCCCGCGCTGAAGGTGGGCGGCAAGGGGATCGCGCGGCTGCGGTCGGAGGCCGAGGGCGGGCTCGTGCTGCTGTGCGAGACGGTGGAGAAGGAGGCGTTGCTCGCCGCGGGCGATCCGGCCTTCTACACGACACCGCACTACGACGGATACCCGTACATCCTCATCGATCTCGACCGGATCGCACCGGATCAGCTACGCGAACTGATCGACGCCGCCTGGTGGCTTTCGGCGCCCGCGAAGATCCGCAAGCAGCGCGCGGCGGGATGAACCGTCAGTCCCGGCTCGACAGCTCCCGCAGCCGGGCAAGGGTTTTCGCCAGGATGCGCGAGACGTGCATCTGCGAGATGCCCATCTGCTTGGCGATCTGGGTCTGGGTCATGGATTCGAAGAAACGCATGGTGAGGATCCGGCGTTCGCGCTCCGGCAGTCCGGCCAGCAGCGGCCGGATGGCGACGTACTCCTCCACCCGGTCGAACTGGGATTCCTCCTCGCCCAGCGTGTCCAGCAGCGAGGCCTCGGTGTCGCGGCCGAGCGCCGCGGCGTCGATGGAACTGGGCTGATAGGCGTTGCCCGCGATGACGGCCTGGGTCACCTCGTCGGGATCGACGTCGAGTTCCGCCGCGATCTCCTTGGCGGTCGGGGAGCGGCCGAGGGTCTGCGAGAGCGTGTCGATGGCCGACCCGATGCGCAGGTGGGTCTCCTTGACCCGCCGCGGCACCCGCATGGCCCAGGTGTTGTCGCGGAAGTAGCGCCGGACCTCGCCCATGATGGTCGGCACAGCGAACGAGAGGAAGTTCGATCCGCGCGAGATGTCGAAACGGTCCACCGCGTGCACCAGCCCCACCCTGGCGACCTGGGTGAGGTCGTCGAACGGTTCGCCGCGGCCGCTGAACTTGCGCGCGATGTGGTCGGCGAGCGGGATGCAGCGGCCGATCAGCTCGGCGCGCACCGCGGCATGCTCGGCGGTGCCCTGTTCGGCCGAGCTCAGCCGCTCGAACAACGCGTTCAGATCGTCGTAGCCGGTGACCGAACCGGCCTCCGCGACGGCTTCCGCGTCCTCGGCGGCGTCGGTGGGCTCGGATTCGGCTTCCTCATCGCGGTCCTGGTCGAACACGGTGTCCTCGTCCGCCACTACGCCTTCCCCCGGACCCGACGGAACTCCACCGTCGTCGGATATCCGGAGAGCGCCGCATCGTACGAATTCTGCGTCGCCTCGACCGAGTCGGTGAGCGTCCGCAGCACATGCCAGCCGAAGCTGCGCTGGTCAGGTAGCCCCTCGGTCTCGGCCACACCGGTGACCTCGACCAGCAGCTGGGCCTCCCCGATGGTGAATCGGCAGTCCAGGCTGGTGCCCGCCGCGGCTAGCGCGATGAGGGTCGAGCACACCTCGTCGACGGCCAGCCGGATGTCGGCTACTTCGTCCAGGGTGAAATCGCTGAGCAGGACGAGAGTTTCGGCGAGCCCGCGCACGATGGGCAGCTGCGTGACCGATGCGGCCACCCGAATCTCCACCGGGGTGCTGTAGAGCCCCTGTTCCGCCGAAATGTTGATCACTCTGCACAGGCTACCCACTGGAGGCCGCCGACAATCACCGATTCCCTGCGGTAGGACATGTGATCCCGGCTCGGTACACTCCCGGGCTGTGTCCTCTCCGACGTTTTCCCGCCCTGGCCAGCCGATGATCGCGCCGTCCATCCTGTCCGCCGATTTCGCCCATCTCGCGGACGAGGCCCGCCGGGTGGAAGGCTCGGACTGGCTGCACGTCGACGTGATGGACGCCCATTTTGTGCCGAATCTCACGCTGGGCCTTCCGGTGGTCGAGAGTCTGCTCAAGGTAACGGACATACCGCTGGACTGCCACCTGATGATCGAGGACCCGGGCCGCTGGGCCCCGCCGTACGCGGAGGCGGGCGCGCACAACGTCACCTTCCACGCCGAGGCGACCGACGACCCGATCGCCGTGGCGCGCGACATCCGCGCGGCGGGCGCGAAGGCCGGTCTGTCGGTGAAGCCGAACACGCCGATCGAGCCGTACCTGGAGATTCTGCGCGAGTTCGACACCCTGCTGGTGATGAGCGTGGAGCCGGGCTTCGGCGGGCAGTCGTTCATCGCGCACGTGCTGGACAAGGCGCGCACCGTGCGCAGGCTGGTCGATGCGGGCGAGCTGCGACTGATCGTCGAGATCGACGGCGGCATCAACGCCGACACCATCGAGCAGGCAGCCGAGGCGGGGATCGACTGCTTCGTGGCAGGCTCGGCGGTCTACAACACCGCCGATCCCGGCGCCACCGTGGCGGCGCTGCGGCGGCAGGCGGCCGCCGTCTGGCACTGAGCGGCGGCGCCGGAAGAGGCCGCGGCGACGCGGCCGAATTCGGTTACAGCGCGCGGTTTTTCGGTGTCCCGAGGGCGAGCGTCGCCTCGATGACCACGTTCGACGGCGGCAGTGTCGTCGCGCTCTCGGGCGGCCGCACCCAGACGCGGTAGCCGGTGCGCTCGTCGTCGGGCGAGGGCAGCACCACCTGGCTTCCGGTGCAGGCGACCGTCGCGTACAGACGGAAGAGTTCGGCGGAGATGTGGGCGGTGAGCGCATCGGGTCGAGCGGGCCCGGTGATGAACGTCCACCGCCGCGCGCGCGGATGATGGACGACCGGTGCGGCGATCCGTGCCTGCGTGAGTTTCCCTTGCACTTGGTCGCCGAGCTCGGCGGGCATCGTGACGGCGCCGTAGTGGGTGCCGATGTGCAGCAGGATGCGGCGCGACGTGGGATCGATCGATGCGGGCATATGGAACTCGCGCCGGTACTGCAGGCAGCGGACTTCCAGTGTCGAATCGACAAACGTGGTCACGCGGCACCCCCATCGGTGTCGAACTCGTGTCGGCCGACTGCGCTTTCCGGCTTCCTCGAGTGGTGGATTTCCTTGGGTCGAACTCGGGCACTGCGTTCGAACGCGGGCACTGCCCTGGCGAAGCGGCGTCGACCTCGTCGAATCATTCGACGGCGAACTGCGCGGATCGGAAGTTGAACGGTAGTTGTCAGCTACATAACAATATTGCGTCCGTTTTCGCCGCGGCGCAAGAAGTTGGTGTATCTGTGTTTCGGCTGGGTATCAGCACAGGTTGGACGTTACGGGGGCCGGGTGAAATCGACCGGCGAACGCGTCGAAAGTTCCGCTGAACAATTGTCGTCGACAGGTGAACGTGGAAATTCCGGTATGACTGTACGGAATTGTTTCGAAAGAACTCGAATAATGCTCTTCCGGTGGTGGATAAAAGTCTGCCCGGCTGTTTCGGTGGCGTGTCGCAGAATTACGGTTTCTGATGCGGGTCGGCGGGCCCACCGTGCGGGGGCTGGTACGACCCCGCGTCGTTACGCTGGGAGTGCACCGAACGCCGGGAATAGCGCCGGGGTCCCGGCTGTTCCGCAACCGTACGTACACACGCGACAGGGAGTCACGCATGTTCACAGGCATCGTCGAGGAGCTGGGCAAGATCGTCACCACCGAGCAGCTGGCCGACGCCGCGCGCCTGACCATCAAGGGCAAGCTCGTCACCTCCGATGCCGGACACGGTGATTCGATCGCGGTCAACGGCGTGTGCCTGACCGTGGTCGAGGTCGTCGGCGGCGACTCCTTCACCGTCGACGTCATGCAGGAGACGCTGAACCGCTCCTCCATCGGCGGGCTCGGCGAGGGCTCGCGGGTCAACCTGGAACGCGCCGCCGCGCTGAACAGCCGCCTCGGCGGACACCTGGTGCAGGGTCACGTCGACGGCACCGGCACGGTGCTGTCGCGCACCCCCTCGGAGAACTGGGAGGTCGTGCGCATCTCCCTGCCGGACGCGATCGCCCGCTACGTGGTGGAGAAGGGCTCGATCACCGTCGACGGCATCTCGCTCACCGTCTCGGGCCTCGGCATCGCCGACGAGCCCGCCGCCGACGGCAACCGCGACTGGTTCGAGGTCTCGCTGATCCCCACCACGCTCTCCCTGACGAATCTGGGCTTCGCGGTCGCGGGGACGACCGTGAACCTCGAGGTCGACGTCATCGCCAAGTACGTCGAACGCCTGCAGCAGCGCGGCTGAGCGCGCGGGCGGGTGCGCCGCCGCGGGCGCACGGGACAGGCCTTACTGTAGTGAGGCACCTAATTCGAGATGGAGCACAGCAGACGTGACCAGGTTCGACACCATCGAGCGCGCAGTCGCCGACATCGCCGCGGGTAAGGCCGTCGTAGTCGTCGACGACGAGGATCGCGAGAACGAGGGCGACCTCATCTTCGCCGCGGAAAAGGCCACCCCCGAGTTGGTCGCCTTCATGATCCGCTACACGTCCGGTTACATCTGTGTGCCGCTGACCGGTGACGATTGCGATCGCCTCGGCCTGCCGCCGATGTACGCCACGAACCAGGACAAGCACGGCACCGCCTACACCGTGTCGGTCGACGCCCGCGAGGGCATCACCACCGGTATCTCGGCCGCCGACCGCGCCACCACCATGCGCCTGCTCGCCGACGCCGCCGCCAAGGCCGACGACCTGACCCGACCCGGCCACGTGGTGCCGTTGCGTGCCAAGGAGGGCGGCGTGCTGCGCCGTCCCGGCCACACCGAGGCCGCCGTCGACCTGGCCCGCATGGCGGGCCTGCACCCGGCGGGCGTGATCTGCGAGATCGTCAGCCAGAAGGACGAGGGCCACATGGCCCGGACCGAGGAGCTGCGCGTCTTCGCCGACGAGCACGAGCTGGCGCTGATCTCCATCGCGGACATGATCGCCTGGCGGCGCAAGCACGAGAAGCAGGTGGTGCGGGTCGCCGAGGCGCGCATCCCCACCGCGCACGGCGATTTCACGGCCGTCGGGTACCAGAGCATCTACGACGAGGTCGAGCACGTCGCGCTGGTGCGCGGCGACATCAGCGACGGCGAGGACGTGCTGGTCCGGGTGCACTCCGAATGCCTGACCGGTGACGTGTTCGGTTCGCTGCGCTGCGACTGCGGCCCGCAACTGGACGCCGCGCTGGAGATGGTGGACAGCGAAGGCCGCGGCGTCGTGCTGTACATGCGCGGTCACGAGGGCCGCGGCATCGGGCTGATGCACAAGCTGCAGGCCTACCAGCTGCAGGACTCGGGCCACGACACCGTCGACGCGAACCTGGAGCTCGGCCTGCCCGCCGACGCCCGCGACTACGGCACCGGCGCGCAGATCCTGGTCGACCTCGGTATCCGGTCGATGCGCCTGCTCACCAACAACCCGGCCAAGCGGGTCGGCCTCGACGGCTACGGCCTGCGCATCACCGAGCGCGTCCCGATGCCGTTGCGCGCCAACGCCGAGAACCTGCGTTACCTGCGCACCAAGCGCGACCGGATGGGTCACGACCTGATCGGTCTCGACGAACTCGACCTCGGCGAAACGGCGCAGTGAGCTTCCACGACCTTCGGAAAGGCGGAACACGATGAGCGGCACCGGCGTACCCAGCTTCGAGCTGTCGGATGCCAAGGACCTCGAGCTCGGCATCGTCGCCTCACGCTGGCACACCGAGATCTGCGACACGCTCGTGGCGAATGCCGAGCGGGTGGCGAAGGAGGCGGGTGTCCGGCACGTGACGGTGGTGCGCTGCGCCGGCGCCATGGAGCTGCCGGTGGTCGCTCAGGAACTGGCCCGCACGCATGACGCGGTCGTCGCGCTCGGCGTCGTGATCCGCGGCGGCACACCGCATTTCGAATACGTCTGCGATGCCGTGACCGCGGGCCTCACCCGGGTCTCGCTGGATGCCGCCACGCCGGTCGCCAACGGCGTGCTGACCACCGACACCGAGGAGCAGGCGCTGGATCGCGCCGGGCTGCCCGGTTCGGCCGAGAACAAGGGCGAGCAGGCCTGCGCTGCGGCGCTGGACGCCGCGCTCACCCTGCGCGCGCTGCGGCAGTCCGCGTAAGTCATGCCGGTCGTCCGCATCTGGAGGAGGAACGACGGCACGCGGCCTGTCGGCGGTGCGGCCGACGCCGAGTGGGACCTCGAGGTGCGCCCGCGCCGCGCGGTGCTGACGGCGCGGATCGTCGCCGTGCTGATCGTGGCCGTGTTCGCGGTGGGCGGCATCTGGCTGCGCAGCGGTTCGACCGGCGTCAACTTCCGGCTCGCCGACCAGATCGCGATGATCGGCATCGGCGTGCTCGGCGCGGCCGCGGTGCTGATGCTGACCCGCCCCCGGGTGCGCGTCGGCTCGCGCGGAGTGTCGGTGCGCAACATCCTCGGCGACACCCTGTTCGGCTGGGAACACATCCGCGGCGTCTCGTTTCCGGACCGGAAGTCCTGGGCGCGATTGGAATTGGTCGACGACGACTACGTCCCCCTGCTCGCGATCCGCTCCAACGACAAGGCGCACGCCGCGCGAGCGATGGACCGGCTGCGCGAACTCGGTGCGAGATATACGCAGTCGGACGAGCCGAAGCAGGACTGACGCACACGATCCGGCGGCGCCCGCGGCGCGCCGGTAGTCTCGCGACATGACGCCGGGTTCGCTCGTCTTCGCCGACGATCCGCTCATGGATCCGATGTCGCTGTCGCGCTGAACGATCGTCCGCGCGCGGCTCAGCGCGTGTCGCCGAGGACCGCGCCCTCGCGCCGTGGATCAGCGCCGCCGATCAGCCCGGCGCCCTCGCGGACCAGCGCGCTCAGCCCGCTGGACTGGGGTGCGACGGATACCTGGTGGCCGAGTTCGCGCAGGCGCCGTACGAGCGGATCGTGGTCGCCGTTGTCGGTCGCGTCGATGGCCGGGTGTTCGCCGCCGACGCCGGTGGTGGGGGTATTGCCCGCGCCGAACGAGACAGCCGAGACCGCCTGTTGCGGGTCGAGCCCCCAATCCAGCATCCCGATCAGCGTTTTCACCACGAACTGGATGATCACCGAACCGCCCGGCGATCCCGTGACGTGGGTGAGCTCGCCGCGGGCGCCGTCCGGCGCGCGATCGAAGACCAGGGTGGGCGCCATCGAACTGCGCGGGCGCTTGCCGGGTTGCAGCCGGTTCGCGACCGGTGTGCCGTCCGGGTCGACGGGTTCCGCGGCGAAGTCGGTGAGCTGGTTGTTCAGCACGAAACCGTCGACGACGTGGAAGGACCCGAACGCGGACTCGACCGTGGTGGTCAGGGCGGCCGCGTTTCCGTACTTGTCGATCACCGAGATGTGGCTGGTGCCGTGTTCGGGCGGCTGCGGACCGACGCCCACCGGGACCGGTCCGAAGTCGCCGGGTTTGGCGGTCCCCATGCTGCGGCCGGGGTCGATCAGCGACGCCCGCTGCTTCAGATAGTTCTTGTCGATGAGAGTCTGGGCCGAATTTCCCGGCAGCGGAACGAAGTCGGTGTCGGCCACGTATTTGTTGCGGTCCGCGTAGGCCAGCCGCTCGGCTTCCGAGATCAGGTGCACGGCTTCGGCCCTCGGCTTGCCGCCGTTGCGATCGACGGTCTCGGGTTTCAGCGCGGCCAGATCGAAATTCTCCAGGATGCCCAGGGTGGCCGCGACCGTGCTGCCGCCCGAGGAGGGCGCCGGCATGCCGCAGATCTCGTGCCCGCGGTAGCCGCCGCACAGCGCCGTGCGCTTCTTCACCTGATAGCCGGCGAGATCCTGGGCGGTGAGCAGGCTGGGCGTGCGCCCGCCGGCCCCCGTGGTCGCCGCCTCGACGATGTCCGCGGCGATGGCGCCGGTGTAGAAGGCGTCCGCGCCGTCGGAGGCGATGGCGCTCAACGTTTTCGACATCGCCGGGTTGGTCAGCTTCGTGCCCGCGGGTTTCGGCGAACCGTCGGGCTCGAGGAAGTACTGTTCGGCGGCCTCGTCCCTGGCCAGATCCCGCGCCGATTCCGCGATCTGGCCCGCGAGCCGGGGACTGATGGCGAAGCCGTCGTCGGCCAGCGCGATGGCCGGATCGAACAGCTCGCGCCACCCGGTCTTACCGTGCTCGCGGTGCGCGAGCTCCAGCATCCGCAGCACCCCTGGCACGCCGATCGAGCGGCCGCTGGCGCGCGTGTTCGGCTGCGGCTCGGTGCGGTCGGCGTCGCTGATCCAGCGCAGATAGTTCTCGGTGGCCGCGGCGGGCGCCACCTCGCGGCCGTCGTACGCCTCGACGGTCTTGGTCGTCCCGTCGTAGTACAGCAGGAACGCGCCGCCGCCGATGCCGGAGGCCTGCGGCTCCACCAGGCCGAGCACCAGCTGCGCGGTGACCAGCGCGTCGGCCGCGGTGCCGCCGTCGTGCAGCACCCGGCAGGCCGCCTCGGTCGCAAGGGGATTCGCGGTGGAGACCGCGTACGACCCGGTGCGCACCGCCGTCATCCCGCTGCGATATCCGGAGGCGATCTCGGGGTTGGTGCTCAGGTTCTTGGTGGTCGTGCCCGCCGCGGTCGGCGGCGCCGCGAGCACGGGCGTCCCGTTGGGTGCGCTGGTGCATTCGGCGGTTGTCGTCTCCTCGGTCGAGGAACATCCGGTGAGAAGCCCGACCGTGAGCAGCGTTGCCGCGGCGGCTCCGGTCCAGCTGTGTCGCGCGCGCGTCATGGCCTGGACTGTAGCCCTCCGGACCGACAGCGGTACGGCTTTCGGGCGAGGGCGTCAGTTACCCGCGCCGTCCGAACCGCGCATGCAGAGGGTGAGATTCCGCTTGTCCCAGGTCCGCGCGCTCGCGCCGTTCTCGTCCAACGGACAGTTCTGCACCGGCGTGATCTCGTGGAACACCGCTGTCACCATGATCGATCCCGGCGTACCGCAGTCCACCCTGAGCGGCTCGGACCAATCGGAGGCGTCGTAGCACGTGCCTGCCTGCCAGTCGTAGGCGAAGCAGTAGTGGTACACCAACCGGCCGGTCGAATCCCGTTGCGTCTGTTGCACACTCACCCGAGGTTCGGTGCAGGGACCGTACTGCACCAGCCGGTAGACCGACCCGAGCGACTCGCACCGCGCTTTCTCGGGACGGGCGATCGGCCGGGCCGGGGTGCCCGGCGCACCCGGTGATTGCAGCGCCGCGCATTCGCCGATTGCCATGCCCGCGAGCGGATCCGGTGTCGTCGTGGTCGGCGGTGCGGTGGTGGTGCGCGCGGTGGAGGTGGTCGTGCCTGCCGCGCCCGCCGGCTCGTCGCTCGTCCGCGCGCCGAGGAAGAACGCGCCGACGACGACCAGGCACAAGACCATGCCGAGCAGAAACCCGAGTGCGACCGCGCGGCCGCGTTTCGGCGGCGTCGGAGCGGGCCCCGCGGGATCGAGCGCAGGGCCGGGCACGGGTGATGGAGTTGTCACGCGGTATTTCCCCCGGAAGATCGAACGAAGCGGCCCGGCAGGCCCGGTTCGGGGAACTGACCGGCGCCGCGTGAATTTACCGCGCGCACCCGTTTCGCGCCAAAGGTAGCGCTCGAATCGCCGGTGCCCCTTGCGCTCTCGCGCGCCGCCGGGATCGATGGACGTCCGCCGCGGCGTCGGTACCCTGGTCGAATGGATATCGAGGCCGTGCTTTTCGACTTCTCCGGGACGATCTTTCGGCTGGAGGAGGACGAGTCATGGGGTGACGATCTGATCGGCGCCGACGGCGCGGATTTCGACGTCGAGGCCAAGGCCGAGATTCTGCGGCGGATGACGGCGCCGGTCGAGCAGTTCATGACCTTCGACGCCGAGGGCCAGCGGGCCTGGGACAACCGGGATCTGGATCCGGCGATGCACCGGCACGCGTACCTGGAGGTGCTGCGCTCCTCGGGCGTGCCGACCGAGGACCAGGCCGAACGGCTCTACGGCAGGCTGATCGATCCGCTGGCGTGGACGCCGTATCCCGACACCGGCGCCGTGCTGGAGTTCCTTGCCGCACAGGGCGTTCCGGTCGGTGTGGTGAGCAATATCGCATTCGACGTGCGGCCCGCGTTCCGTGCGCGGGGCTGGGACCGGTTCGTCGGCGCGACGGCGCTCTCCTTCGAGGTGGGCGTGATCAAGCCCGAGCCGGGGATCTTCCTCGCGGCGTTGAACGAGCTCGGCGTCGATCCGGCGCGGGCGCTGATGGTCGGCGACAGCGCCCACGCCGACGGCGGCGCGACGGCGCTCGGCTCGCGCTTCGCCCTCGTCGACCCGCTGCCCACCGCGCAGCGACCCGACGCGCTCGTCGACGCATTGCGCGCGCACGGGCTGGCCGTCCCGAGGTAGGTCGCCGCGCCGAGCCAGGACGGCGCGGGTTGCCCGGAAACCGTGTCCGACCCCGCCTATAGGCTGGTCGAGTGGCAGATCCAGCGAGGTACCGGCCGGCCCCCGGTACGATCCCCGTCGAACCCGGCGTCTACAAATTCCGGGACGCGCAGCAGCGGGTCATCTACGTCGGCAAGGCCAAGAGCCTGCGCAGCAGGCTGAATTCCTATTTCGCCGACGTGGCCTCGCTGCACCCGCGCACCAAGCAGATGGTCACCACCGCCGCCGGCGTGGAGTGGACGGTCGTCTCCACCGAGGTGGAGGCGCTGCAGCTGGAATACAACTGGATCAAGGAATTCGATCCGCGGTTCAACGTGCGCTACCGGGACGACAAGTCCTACCCGGTGCTGGCCGTGACCTTGAACGAGGAATACCCGCGCCTGTTCGTCTACCGCGGCGCGCGCAAGAAGGGCGTGCGGTATTTCGGCCCGTACGCGCACGCCTGGGCCATTCGCGAGACGCTCGACCTGCTGCTGCGGGTGTTCCCCGCGCGCACCTGCTCGAACGGAGTCTTCAAGCGGCACAACCAGATCGGGCGTCCCTGCCTGCTCGGCTATATCGACAAGTGTTCCGCGCCGTGCGTCGGCAGGGTCACCGCCGACGAGCACCGCCAGATCGTGGACGATTTCTGCGACTTCCTCGCCGGGCGCACCGACCGGATGGTGCGCGATCTGGAGCGGCGCATGCACGCCGCCGCCGAGGACCTGGACTTCGAGACCGCGGCCCGGCTGCGCGACGACGTGCAGGCGCTGCGCCGCGCGCTGGAGAAGCAGGCCGTGGTGCTCGGCACCGGCACCGACGCCGACGTGATCGCCTTCGCCACCGACGAATTGGAGGCGGCGGTGCAGATCTTCCATGTCCGCGACGGCCGGGTGCGCGGTCAGCGCGGCTGGGTGGTCGACAAGTCCGGCGACGCCGTGGACACCGCGGCGTCCGGCGGTGAGCTGGCCGCGTTGGTCGAACAGTTCCTCACCCAGTTCTACGGCGAGCAGGTCGCCAACGCCGACGAGAGCCCGGACGAGCAGCCCGCCACCGTCGTCCCGCGCGAAGTGCTCGTGCCCGAGCTGCCCGCCGACCACGAGCAGATCCAGGAGTGGCTGAGCAGGCTGCGTGGTTCGGCGGTGCAGCTGCGCGTCCCGCAGCGCGGCGACAAGAAGGCACTCGCCGAGACCGTGCAGCGCAACGCCGCGGAGGCGCTCGCCCAGCACAAGCTCAAGCGCGCGGGCGACCTCACCTCCCGGTCCGCGGCCCTGCAGGACATCCAGGACGCGCTCGAGCTGGACAGCGCGCCGTTGCGCATCGAGTGCGTGGACATCAGCCACGTGCAGGGCACCGACGTGGTGGCCTCGCTGGTGGTGTTCGAGGACGGCCTGCCGCGCAAGTCCGAGTACCGGCACTACGCGATCAAGGAGGCCGCGGGCGACGGGCGCTCCGACGACGTCGGAAGCATCGCCGAGGTGACCAGGCGGCGGTTCTACCGGCTGCGCAAGGAACGCGACGAGATCGAGCGCGAGGAACTCGACGACGGCGTCGCCTCGCCGCTCGTCGACGCGGGCCCGGCCGCCGAGCCGGACGACGACGCCGCCGAACTCGAGCTCACCTCGCGCCCCGGCATCGACCCGCGCACCGGCCGTCCGCGCAAGTTCGCCTACCCGCCGAACCTGTACGTGGTCGACGGTGGCGCACCCCAGGTCGCGGCCGCCGCCGAGGTGCTGGACGAACTCGGCATCACCGACGTCGCCGTGATCGGCCTGGCCAAGCGCCTGGAGGAGGTCTGGGTGCCCGGCGAGCCCGACCCGGTGATCATGCCGCGCAACAGCGAAGCGCTGTTCTTGCTGCAACGGGTCCGCGACGAGGCGCACCGCTTCGCCATCACCTTCCACCGCAGCAAACGCTCGCGGCGAATGACCGCCTCCGCGCTGGATTCGGTGCGCGGACTCGGCGCGACGCGCCGGACCGCGCTGGTCACGCATTTCGGTTCGGTGGCCAAGTTGAAGGAGGCGACAGTCGAGCAGATCACCGAGGTACCCGGCATCGGCGTGGCGACGGCGAAAGCCGTGCTCGCGGCGCTGCGGGACGAGTGAGGGACCGCAAAATCTCCAGCTCCGGTCCGACCTGCATATATCCTCGGTACCGTTCATGTTCGTAAGCCGTCCTCATCACGGAGGGTGAGCGCGCATGCCCGGTACCGAATCCGGTGCGGGATGATCGAGAGGCACCTAGACACGGATTCCGGTAGGACATGACACGCGTCGAATCGAACAACAGTGCGGGCAGTCCGCGTGCGGGCAATCAGCTGCGGCAGCAGGTCGAAGTGGTCATCGTGACCGGCCTGTCCGGCGCGGGCCGTGGCACGGCCGCGCGCGTGCTGGAGGATCTGGGCTGGTACGTCGCCGACAACCTGCCGCCCGAGCTGATCGGCAGGCTCGTCGAGCTCGGCGCCTCCGCGGAACCGCCGATCCGGCGGCTCGCGCTGGTCATGGACGTGCGCAGCAGATTCTTCACCGGTGACCTCTCGGTGGTCACCGAACAGCTGCGCGCGCTCGGCGTGCGGACCAGGGTGTTGTTCCTCGAGGCCTCCGACGACGTGCTGATCCGCCGCTTCGGATTCGCCCGCAGGCGGCACCCGCTGCAGAGCGAGAGCGCCGACGGCACGCTGTCCGCCGGCATCGCCGCCGAACGGGTGCGGCTCTCCGCCGTGAAGACGGCCGCCGACCTCGTGATCGACACCACCGAGTTGTCCATTCACCAGTTACACCGCAAGCTGGAGGAGGCCTACGGCGGCGGCGCGCCCGCCGCCTTGCAGCTGACCGTGCAGTCCTTCGGCTTCAAGTACGGGGTTCCGTTGGACGCCGACATGGTGTTGGATGTGCGTTTTCTACCCAATCCACATTGGATACCGGAACTGCGGGAACACACGGGACAGGAGACGGTGGTCAGCGAGTACGTGCTGTCGCGCCCCGGGGCGACCGACTACCTGCACACCTGCCGCCACCTCGTCGACCTGACGACGAACGGTTACCGCCAAGAGGGGAAGCGATACATGACGGTGGCAGTGGGCTGCACGGGGGGCAAGCACCGCAGCGTGGCGATCGCCGAGGCGCTGTGCGAACTCATCGGATCGGAGTCGGACGGCTCGGCCGACGTCGTGCGGGTCGTGCACCGGGATCTGGGGCGCGAATGACCGGGTGGGAATCGAATCCCGCCATCGTCGCGCTCGGTGGCGGCCACGGCCTGTACGCCACCCTGACGGCGGTGCGGCGGCTGACCAGGAAGATCTGCGCGGTGGTTACCGTCGCCGACGACGGCGGGTCCTCCGGCAGGCTGCGCGCGGAGCTGGGGGTGCTGCCGCCGGGGGATCTGCGCATGGCCCTGGCCGCATTGGCCGCGGACCCCGAAGGAGTGTGGACGCAAACCGTCCAGCATCGTTTCGGCGGCACCGGCGCGCTCGCGGGTCATTCGGTCGGCAATCTCATTCTGGCGGGGCTCACCGAGGTGCTCGGCGATCCCGTGGCCGCGCTGGACGAGGTGGCCAAGATGTTGCGCGCCAGCGGCCGGGTGCTCCCGATGTCGCCGATCGCGCTCGACATCGAGGCCGATGTCTCGGGGCTGGAAGCGGACCCTCGGGTCAGCCGCTGTATCCGCGGCCAGGTGGCGGTCGCCACGACGCCGGGCAAGGTGCGGCGCGTGCGGCTGATCCCGTCCGATCCGCCCGCGAGCCCGGAGGCGACCTCGGCCATCGAACACGCCGACGTGGTGGTGCTCGGGCCCGGCTCGTGGTTCACCAGCGTGATTCCGCACGTCCTCGTTCCCGAGCTGCGCGACGCGCTGGTCTACACCAGAGCCAGAAAGGTGCTGGTGCTCAACCTCGCCGCGGAGCCAGGGGAGACGGCCGGTTTCTCCGCCGAGCGTCATCTGCATGTATTGTCCCAGCACGCACCGGAATTCGTGGTCGACGAGGTCTTGGTCGATTCCGGCTCGGTCCCGGAGGGCCGGGAACGCGAACATGTGGCCAGGGCTGCCGAACAGTTGCGGGCGCGAGTAACCTTCTCCGATGTCGCCGAAGCGGGAACGGACCGGCATCACCCCGGAAAGCTTGCCGCCGCACTGGATCAGCTGATCCGGCAACCTCGGCCGCAAATGGCAGGACTTCGAGTCGAAGGACGGCACATGGGCGCGGATGTGCGGTCCGGGTTGGGTGGAAAGGAGCGCGTCTCGTGGCGATGACAGCCGAAGTGAAAGACGAGCTGAGCAGGCTCACGGTGTCGCAGGTCAGTTCCCGCAAGGCGGAGCTCTCCGCCCTGTTGCGTTTCGCGGGTGGCCTGCACATCGTCGGGGGTCGGGTGATCGTCGAGGCCGAGGTGGACATGGGTTCCATCGCTCGACGGCTACGCCGGGAGATCTTCGAACTGTACGGCTACGGCTCCGATGTGCACGTGCTCGGTGCGGGCGGTCTGCGCAAGACCTCCCGCTACGTCGTGCGAGTGTCGAAGGAGGGCGAGGCGCTGGCCAGGCAGACCGGTCTGCTCGACGTGCGCGGCCGCCCGGTGCGCGGACTGCCCGCCCAGGTGGTCGGCGGCAGCATCGCCGACGCCGAAGCCGCTTGGCGCGGAGCGTTTCTCGCGCACGGCTCGCTCACCGAACCGGGTCGCTCTTCGGCGCTCGAGGTCAGCTGCCCCGGCCCGGAGGCGGCGCTCGCGCTGGTCGGCGCGGCCCGCAGGCTGGGCATCACGGCCAAGGCGCGCGAGGTGCGCGGCACCGACCGCGTCGTGGTGCGCGACGGCGAGGCCATCGGCGCGCTGCTGACCAGGATGGGCGCCCAGGACACCCGGCTCACCTGGGAGGAGCGCCGGATGCGCCGCGAGGTGCGCGCCACCGCCAACCGGCTGGCCAACTTCGACGACGCGAACCTGCGCCGCTCGGCGCGCGCCGCGGTCGCCGCGGCCGCCAGGGTCGAGCGTGCGCTGGACATCCTCGGCGACGAGGTGCCCGATCACTTGGCCGCGGCGGGCAAGCTGCGCGTCCAGCACCGCCAGGCGTCCCTGGAGGAGCTCGGTCAGCTCGCCGACCCGCCGATGACGAAAGACGCTGTGGCGGGCCGGATTCGGCGCCTGCTCTCGATGGCGGACCGGCGCGCCAAGGAACTCGGCGTGCCCGACACCGAATCCGCTGTGACCGCTGAGCTTCTCGACGAGGCCTGACAGCGCTCGAGTCACCCGCACGCCCCGAGGGCCGATATCCGGCGCTCGGGGTGTGTCGCGTACGGGGCCTCGAGGTTCGCCGCTATCCGAGGGGGCGTCTCGTCTGCACGGAGTTCACGCGCCGGGATCGCGAAGCATGGCCCACGTGACAGGACCGCCGTCCGGGATCTCCACCGTCGCGGTGACGCGAAAGCCGAGCCGCTCGTAGAAGCCGACGTTGCGTTTCTCGGAGGTCTCCAGGAAGGCGGGCACACCCGCGCGCTCGGCGGCCGCCAGCCCCGGCCGGATCACGGCGCTGCCGAGCCCGCGTCCCTGACTGTCCGGGTCGACGCCGACGGTGCCGAGGAACCAGACGGGTTCGACCGGGCGGTGCGGTGCGAGCGCGGCCTCCGCCGCCGCGTACGCCGCGGCGCGGTCACCGGCCAGCTCGGCGAACCGCGGCGCGAGTTCGGCGAAGACCGGGCCCGCGTCGGTGTCGGGGGTGGTCCAGACGGCGATGGCCGCGCCCTCGTCGGCGACCCAGACACGACCGTGCGGCAGGCCGACGTGGGTCAGGAAAAGTTCCTGCATGCCGCGAATCCGCTGGTCGTGGTCGCGGGCGTCGATGGTGTGGCGAGTCCAGGCGTAGTCGGCGAAGGCCCGGCCCAGGGTCAGGGCGGCGCGGGGAATGTCGGAGAGAGCCGCTGGTCGCACGGTCACGGAAGCGGGCTGGGACGACTGGTCGGTACACACTGTGTCCATACTGCCGTGCCGCATGAGATTCGCCGTCGAATATTCGGCCGTCTCAGCCGGGCTGCGCCGCGCCGCGTCCCCGTGCGGGCGTCGTAGGCGCGTGTTCGGGCGACGTGACAGCGAAAGGCGTTGGGGCGCTAGGCTTCCGCGACACGCGGAATTCTGTCGAGGGGGATTGTCACCGTCCCGGTCGCCACGCGGGCGGCACGGACGGGCGTCCGCACTGGCCGCGACGTGGCGCGCCGCCGCCGGATCGCGACCGGTCACGGCTCTCCGGCGGTGCTCACCATGCGAGGTGCGTGTCGGAGAGGTGACGGCCGGGCATTAGTGTGAGTGAGGCATCGGAATGAATCCGCTTGAAAGCTGAGGAGCGATAACGTGACTGTCCGGGTAGGCATCAACGGCTTCGGCCGTATCGGACGTAACTTCTTCCGGGCGGTGGAGGCGCAGAAGGCGCTCGGCACCACCGATATCGAGATCGTCGCGGTCAACGACCTCACCGACAACGCGACCCTGGCCACGCTGCTGAAGTACGACTCGATCCTCGGCCGTCTGCCGCAGGATGTCTCGCTGGACGGCGAAGACACCATCGTGGTCGGCGACCAGCGGATCAAGGCCCTGGCCATCAAGGAAGGCCCGGCGGCCCTGCCCTGGGGCGACCTGGGCGTCGACGTCGTCGTCGAGTCCACCGGCATCTTCACCGACGCCACCAAGGCCAAGGGCCACCTGGCGGCGGGCGCCAAGAAGGTCATCATCTCCGCCCCGGCCAAGGGCGAGGACCTGACGGTGGTCATGGGTGTCAACGACAGCCAGTACGACGGCAGCCAGAACATCATCTCCAACGCGTCCTGCACCACCAACTGCCTCGGTCCGCTGGCCAAGGTCCTCAACGACGAGTTCGGCATCGAGCGTGGCCTGATGACCACGATCCACGCCTACACCCAGGACCAGAACCTGCAGGACGGCCCGCACTCCGACCTGCGCCGCGCCCGCGCCGCCGCGCTGAACATCGTGCCCACCGGCACCGGCGCCGCCAAGGCCATCGGCCTGGTGCTGCCCGAGCTGCAGGGCAAGCTGGACGGCTACGCGCTGCGCGTGCCGGTCCCGACCGGCTCGGTCACCGACCTGACCGCGACCCTGAGCAAGTCGGCCACCATCGACGAGATCAACGCCGCGTACCAGGCCGCCGCCGAGGGCCCGCTGAAGGGCATCCTCAAGTACAACACCGACCCGATCGTGTCCAGCGACATCGTCACCGACCCGCACTCGTCGATCTACGACGCGCCGCTGACCAAGGTCATCGACGATCAGGTGAAGGTCGTGTCCTGGTACGACAACGAGTGGGGCTACTCCAACCGCCTCGCCGACCTCATCGGCCTCGTCGGCAAGAGCCTCTGAGCCGCATGACTGTCAAGACGCTCCAGGATCTCCTGAACGAGGGTGTCGAGGGTCGGGGCGTGCTGGTGCGCTCCGACCTGAACGTCCCCCTCGACGACAACGGTCAGATCACCGACCCCGGCCGCATCATCGCCTCGGTCCCGACGATCGAGGCGCTGGTCCAGGCCGGCGCCAAGGTGGTCGTCACCGCGCACCTCGGTCGTCCGAAGGGCGAGCCGGACGCGAAGTTCTCGCTGGCTCCGGTCGCCGCGAAGCTGGCCGAGCTGCTCGGCCGCAACGTCCAGCTGGCCGGTGACGTGGTGGGCTACGACGCGCTCTCGCGCTCGGAGGGCCTCACCGACGGCGACGTGCTGCTGCTGGAGAACGTGCGCTTCGACCCCCGCGAGACCAGCAAGGACGAGGCCGAGCGCGGCAAGCTCGCTGCCGCCCTCGTCGAGCTGGTCGGCGAGGACGGCGCGTTCGTCTCCGACGGCTTCGGCGTCGTGCACCGCAAGCAGGCCTCGGTCTACGACGTGGCCGAGCTGCTCCCGCACTACGCGGGCACGCTGGTCGCGGCCGAGGTCGACGTGCTGGCCAAGCTGACCCAGAACCCCGCGCGGCCGTACGCGGTCGTGCTCGGCGGCTCGAAGGTCTCCGACAAGCTGGCGGTCATCGAGGCGCTGGCTCCCAAGGTCGACACCCTGGTGATCGGCGGCGGCATGTGCTTCACCTTCCTTGCCGCACAAGGCCTTCCGGTGGGCTCCTCGCTGCTGCAGGAAGAGATGATCGAGACCTGCAAGGGCCTGCTCGAGCGCTTCGGCGACGTCATCCACCTGCCGCGCGACATCGTGGTGGCGGACAAGTTCGCGGCCGACGCCGATTCGAAGGTCGTGCCCGCCAACGAGATTCCCGAAGGCTGGATGGGTCTGGACGTGGGCCCGGAGTCGGTCGCCCGGTTCGCGGCGCTGCTCACCGAGGCGAAGACGGTGTTCTGGAACGGCCCGATGGGCGTGTTCGAGTTCGACAACTTCGCCGCGGGCACCCGCGGGGTCGCCGAGGCCATCGTCACCGCCACCGGTAAGGGCGCGTTCACCGTGGTCGGCGGCGGCGACTCGGCCGCGGCCGTGCGCGCGCTCGGACTGCCCGAGGACGGTTTCTCGCACATCTCCACCGGCGGCGGCGCGTCGCTGGAGTACTTGGAGGGCAAGGAACTCCCCGGCATCAGCGTTCTGGAGGGCTGATCCATGGCACGCAAACCGCTCATCGCGGGCAACTGGAAGATGAACCTCAATCACCTTGAGGCCATCGCCCTGGTGCAGAAGATCGCCTTCGCGCTGCCGGAGAAGTACTTCGCCAAGGTCGACGTCGCGGTCATCCCGCCGTTCACCGACCTCCGCAGCGTGCAGACTCTCGTGGAGGGCGACAAGCTGCTGATCACCTACGGTGCGCAGGACGTCTCCGTGTACGACGCGGGCGCCTACACCGGTGAGATCAGCGGCAGCATGCTGGCCAAGCTCGGCTGCACCTTCGCGGTGGTCGGGCACTCGGAGCGCAGGCAGTACCACAACGAGGACGACGCCACCGTGCTGGCCAAGGCCAAGCAGGCGCTCGAGCACGGCATCACGCCGATCGTCTGCATCGGCGAGGGGCTGAACGTCCGCGAGGCGGGCACGCACGTCGAGTACAACCTCGAGCAGCTGCGTGGTTCGCTGAAGGGCCTGACCACCGAGGAGATCTCGAAGGTCGTCATCGCCTACGAACCGGTGTGGGCCATCGGCACCGGCAAGGTCGCCACCCCCGCCGACGCGCAGGAGGTGTGCGGCGCCATCCGCGCCGAGCTGGGCGAGCTGGCCTCGCCCGAGGTCGCCATGGACGTGCGGGTGCTCTACGGCGGTTCGGTCAACGCCAAGAATGTCGGCGAGCTGGTCGCTCAGCCGGACATCGACGGTGCGTTGGTCGGCGGCGCGTCGCTGAAGGGCGACGAGTTCGCCACCCTCTCCGCGATCGCCGCGGGCGGCCCGCTGCCCTGAGTGATCCAGACGGCTTCGCCCTCGAGGTGATCCAGAGGGCTTCGCCCTGAGATATCGAGGGCGCTGCCTTCGGATAGTGAGGGTGTCGCCCTGACGCTCGATCGAAGGGCCCGGTATCGCGTGTGCGATACCGGGCCTTTTCGTTCGGGCGGCGCTGTGTTTCGACAGCGCGGTGTTGCGCTGTGCTTTGCGTGGCGCTGCTTCGTTCTCGGCGACAACCGTGCGGCGGCCGGTGGCGCGTTTCGTGCGTGATGCTGGGCAGGCTCGATCTTCAAGGCTGACAAGGATTTCCGTGCGCTCCAGGAACCCTCGGCTGTCCACCGACCGGCAACCGCCACGAGTGGACGACGCGAGCCGGGCGCCCCTCAGGCGGACGTGATCGCTACTGCGCCGTCAGGGTGAGACCGTGCCCGTTCTGGTTGCGCAGGGTCAGGATGTCGGCGTCGATGGTGGCGGTGGTCGTCCCGTCGAGTGCGCGCAGCACCACGGTCTCGACCTCCATCACCTCCGGCGGGCACATCATCTTGGTGGCGCCCAGCCGGAAGGTGACCTTCTGGCCGCCCTGCCCCGGCTCGATGGTGGCCGTGCCGGTCAGCCGGTTGCAGCCCGCCGATCCGGAGACGGCGCCGTCCTCGGCGATCACCAGCGTCGGCTTCGCGTCGTCGATGGCCTGGGACCGGATCTGCGCGTCCGGGGTGATCAGCCCGTTCACCACCCACGTGGTGCCGCGCAACGGCTTGTCCGGTCGCGCGACCTTCTTGTCCAGCAGCGTGACGGTCTGCTCGTTGTTCTGCAAGGTCAGGGTGTCGCCGTCGAGCTTCCAGGTGGGCGCGGAATTCAGCAGCGTGTCCACCCAGCGATCCGCGTCGGCCAGCTCGCCGGGACAACCGATCAGCGTGCTCGCCAGTTCCTCGGCTCGCAGCACGTGGTCGTCGAGCGTCACCGCCCCCGAGATCGTGTTGCATCCCGCGGACGCGGTGACCTTGCCGTCCGCGAACCGCAACGAGAGCGGGCCGCCACCGGGAATCGGCTCTCCCCGCACCTGCGTCGACAAGAACGTGCGTCCCATCGGCGTCGCCACGGGCTCGCTCGGCTCGGTGTCGTTTCCGCCGGAGCAGGCGGCGACGCCGAAGGCGAGCAACAGCACCGGGACGAATCGCAGGAGTGAGGACGCCATGGGCGCGATGCTACCGAGATCGGGGCTCGCGCCGCGGGATCCCAGCCTGCGCCGGTCGGACCCGGGACGAGAAACGTTCGGGGACAGTGCCGACGACGAGCGCGCACGCCACTCGGCCACTGCCGAAATCGGCTTCGACCTTTGCGGCGGACCAGGCAAGATGTCGGGGACGAATCGAGCTCGGATGATCATCGTGAATCGTGGGGAGGGCGCGGGTGCGAGTGTGGACGTTGCAAGCGCCGGAAGTGGTTGCGGCGCTGCGGAGCCGGGGCCGCTACCGGGCGTCGTGGGATCGGGTGGTCGTGAACTGGCGGCCCGCCTACCGCGCCATGGTGGCGCAGATGGAGCGCAGCGGCATCGCCTGCGGCGACGATCCGCCGGTGTGGTGCTGGCCGGGGCGGGCGCTGCGCCGCAGGCGGGTGCGGATGACCGCGGACCTGTTGCTCGGCGACGATCAATGGGCGCACGGCGTGTGCCTGCTGCGGTTGACCGTGCCGCCCTCGGCCGCGCTCGCGACGTCCTACGCCCGCTGGAACGACTACCTGGGGGAGACGATGGCCATGCTCGCGGCGGTTGGACGATCCGAAGGTCCGGCGTTCGGGCCCGAGGAGGCGGCGATGGATTGGCGCGGCGTCCCGGTCGACGAATGGGACGCCACCCAGATCGTGCTGCCGGAGCTGCGCCGCGAATGGCTGGTCGGCGTCCGCCACTACCCGCCCGGAGCCGATGCCGCTGCCCGGATCGCCGCCGACCCCGCACTCCGAAGTACGTCATGCTGGACACCATGACGATCTCGCTCGACCAGGCCGACTCCGTGGTTGCCGCCGCCCGCCGCGCCGCGACCGACCGCGGGGAAACCGTCACGATCGCGGTGGTCGACGGCGACGGCAGGTTGATCGCGTTCGCACGCATGCCTGGCGCCGCGCTGCCGACCATCGACTCCGCCCAACACAAGGCTGCCGCCGCGATCGTGCTCGGCTTCGACACCATTCAGATGGCCTCGCTGAGCGACCCGGGTCATCTGTTGCCCGGCGCCGTCTCCTCTGGCGATCCGATCGTGCCGCACGGTGGAGGTGTGCTGATACGAGCGGGCGGGGTCGTGATCGGTGCGCTCGGAGTATCCGGCGCAACGACCCCGATCGTCGATCACAAGATCGCGTCGACGGCCGCAGGCTGAGTGCACTTCCGCTTCACGGCACCCCGAATCGGCGTAGACCTCGCTGTCGCGGGCGCCGCTGGAAGCGGTCCGCGGACGTCGGGCGCGGCGGTATATTCGACGGGCTCGACGCTCGTAGTTCGACCAGAAGATGGGATACCGATTCGGACAGCTACGAAGGGAGAGTTGCCATGGCCGACGCCACCCAGGTATTCGCCGAGATCGATCTCGATGATGACGGCTACATTTCCGTCGCCGAACTGAAGGAATACCTCGATCGCACTCGTCCGGTCAGCGACGCCGCAGGCTCCAGGTACTTCGGGTTGCTCGACAAGAACAAGGACGACCAGATCAGCTTCGAGGAATTCGAGCAGTCCTACCTGGCAGGCCGCTAGTTCCGCGTCGCACCGCCAGCCGTCTCGGCAATCATCACGAGGCGGTGCTGGCCGTGCCGCTGTCGATCGCGCACCAGCTCGAGGCCCCGCAGCCCCGGACCCGCACAGTCCGGGGCTGCGCTGTGCGGTAGGGCTACAGGTTCTCGACGCGGATGGTGGTGTCGGCGAAACCTGACCGCGCTGGCGGCGGTGACTGGGCGGTGCTGTCCGGTCACGCAGGAGCAGCCTTGAATGGCAGCCCGACGGATGTGCGGAACGGTGCCGGTGCTCGCGGCGATATGCTCGGCGGAGTGACCACCGCCGACGCGACGACCCCGCTCTCCACCTGGGCGCCGCTGCGGTCGCCGATCTATCGGGCGCTGTGGATCGCGCAATTGGTGTCCAACCTCGGCACCTGGATGCAGACGGTCGGCGCGCAGTGGATCCTCGTCGACGAGCCGAACGCGGCGACGCTGGTGTCGTTGGTGCAGACGGCGATCACGCTGCCGGTCATGCTGTTGGCCATTCCGTCCGGGGTGATCGCCGACCTGGTGGACCGTCGTCGCCTGCTGCTCGGCGCCCAGTCCGTGATGGCGTTGCTCGCGACGCTGCTCGCGATCTCCACCGCGACCGGGCAGACCACCCCCGAGGTCCTGCTCACCCTGCTGTTCCTCTTGGGCTGCGGACAGGCGCTCACCGCGCCCGCGTGGCAGGCGATCCAGCCGGAACTGGTTCCGCGCGAACAGATTCCGTCCGTGGCGGCGCTGGGCAGCATGAACATCAACATCGGCCGCGCGGTGGGGCCCGCGGTGGCGGGCGTGCTGGTCTCGCTGTCGGGGCCGACGCTGGTCTTCGCGCTCAACGCGCTGTCCTTCGCCGGGATCGTCGCGGTGCTGGCCGTCTGGCGCAGGCCGGTCACCGATCGGCAGCTGCCCACCGAGCGACCGCTGGCCGCGTTACAGGCGGGCACCCGGTTCATCCGGGCCGCGCCCGCGATCCGCCGGGTGCTGCTGCGATCGATCCTGTTCATCGCGCCCGCGAGCGCGCTGTGGGCGCTGCTTCCGGTGATCGCGCGGGACTCACTCGGCCTGTCGTCCTCCGGCTACGGCCTGATGCTCGGCGCGCTCGGCCTCGGCGCCGTGCTCGGCGCGGCGGGTCTATCGCGGATCCGCGCGCTGTTGACGCCGACGCAGCGGCTGACCACGGCCGCGGTGCTGTTCGGCGTGGCGTCGGCGGGCGCGGCGCTGCTGCACACCGTGGCGGTGGTGCTGGTGCTGCTGGTGGCCGCGGGTCTGGCCTGGCTGCTGGCCATGTCCACGATGAACTCCACCATGCAGCTGCTGCTGCCCGCCTGGGTGCGTGCCCGCGGGCTCTCGGTCTACATGCTGGTCTTCATGGGCGGGCAGGCGATCGGCTCGCTGTTCTGGGGTCTGGTGGCCGGTGCGCTCGACTCGGTCGCCGCGCTGCTCATCGCCGCGGCGCTGTTGGCGGGCAGTGCGGTGAGCAGCGTGTGGTTGCCCATCCGGCACAACGCCGAGGAACTCGATCACACGCCCTCGGCGTTCTGGCCGGAGCCGCAGCTGGTGGTGGAACCGCAGCCCGCCGACGGCCCCGTGCTGGTGCTGCGGTCCTACGACGTGCCGGAGGACCGGGTCGAGGAATTCCTCGAGGCGATGGCGTTCGTTGGGCGCTCGCGCCAGCGCACCGGCGCGATGGAATGGCGGTTGTACCGCGACGTCGGCGTGGTCGACCGCTATGTCGAGGCGTTCGTGGTGCGCTCCTGGGCCGAGCACATGCATCAGCACCAGGTCCGTCTGACCGCGCAGGACCAACTCCGCGAGCACGCGGTGGCGGAGTTCGGCGCGGGCGAGGAACAGATCACCCACTTGGTCGGAGTCGACCGCAGGTAGCGCGCGGCCCCCGGCCGAGCCAGAGCCGGGGCAGCGCCGCCGAGCCCCATTAGGCGCGGGATGAACCCACCCCATAGACTGATCGCCATGCGGATGTTCCTGGATATCCTCCTGATCATCACCAGCGTGCTGCTGGTGCTGCTGGTGCTGCTGCACCGCGCCAAGGGTGGAGGCCTGTCCAGCCTGTTCGGCGGCGGCGTGCAATCGAGCCTGTCCGGCTCCACGGTCGTCGAGAAGAACCTCGACCGCGTCACCATCTTCACCGGCCTCATCTGGGTCATCGCCATCCTCGGCATCGGCCTGGAGATCAAGTTCGCCTGAGCGGGCAACGGCCCGGACACCGGGCCTGCCGCGAACGTTGGCGCGCGATTCACTTCCCGTTACTCGACACGGTTAGCGTGACGAGCACGGGAAGGAGTCGGTATGGAACTCCGGCATCTGGTGTCGTTCCTGGTGCTAGCCGAGGAACTGCACTTCGGTCGCGCCGCGCAGCGGCTGCACCTGACCCAGCCGAGCCTCAGCGCGCAGCTGCAGAAGCTGGAGAAGTCCCTCGGCGTGCGGCTCGTCGCGCGGAATTCGCACGAGGTGAAGCTGACGCCGGCGGGCCGCGAGTTCGAGGGACAGGCCCGGCTGATCGTGGCGCAGGTGGATCGCGCCGCCGAGGTCAGCGCACCGGCGCGGGTGACCACGCGCAACCGCTCGGGACGGACGCCCACGGTGACCGCCAGATCACCGTGGGCGCCCGCGATGCCGAGCGCGGCGTCGAGTCCCTCCGCGACCACACGCAGTCGACCGTCGCGCTCGGTGACGGTGGCGGACAGCAGGTTCATGGGCGGTGCGCCGAGGAAGCCCGCGACGAAGGTCGACCGTGGCCGGTCGTAGAGCTCCTCGGGCGGCCCGACCTGCGCCAGCGCGCCGTCCTCGAACAGCGCGATGCGGGTGGCCATCGTCATCGCCTCTACCTGGTCGTGCGTGACGTACAGGAACGTCGCACCGAGCCTGCGGTGCAGGGCGATGAGCTCCGCCCTGGTGGCGCTGCGCAGTTTCGCGTCCAGATTCGACAGCGGCTCGTCCATGAGGAACGCCCCCGGATCGCGAACCATGGCGCGCGCCGAGGCGACTCGCTGCCGCTGGCCGCCCGACAGCGCGGCCGGGCGGCGGCGCAGCAGCGGAGTCAGCTCGAGCGCCGCGGCCACCTCCGCCACCTGCTCGGCGATCAGGGCGCGGGACAGCCGCCTGGCCCGGAGCGGGAACGCGATATTGCGTTCGACCGTGAGATGCGGATACAGCGCGTAACTCTGGAAGACCATGGCAAGGTCCCGCTGCTGCGGGGCCGCGCCGGTGATGTCGCGGCCGTCGAGCAGGACGCGTCCGGAGGTCGGCGTCTCCAGACCGGCGATCAGGCGTAGCAGCGTCGACTTGCCGCAGCCGCTCGGCCCGAGCAGCACCATGAACTCGCCGTCGGCGATGTCCAGCGACACCTCGCGCACCGCGTCGGTCGCGCCGAAACGTTTCGACACCGCGTCGATCTGTAGCCGGGCCATCCGGGTCCTCCTCTCGCACCGAGACCTGTCGAGTGTCGGGCGGAGCGGGGGCATGGCAGCGGGCGATAGGAGAAGCCGATCGCGCGAATCACGTCCCGCTGTCGACCGCCGCTCGGACGCGCCGTGACGGCACGGTCTTCTCGCCGACGTCGGCGCGCCGGGCGCCGACCCGACGACCAGAGGAGACACCCATGAGAAGCACACTCGCGACTTGCGCGCTACTGGCGGCCGCGCTCGCCTTCGGCGCCGCGCCCGCCGGGGCCGCACCGGAATCCGATGCGGTCGGATTCTCCGCTACCGCCACCGAGACATCCGCCGTGGTCACCGTCGACGCGGGCTCGATGGTGGTCGACGACGGCGTGTTCGAGATCCGCGCCACGGACGGCACGGTGCTCGCGGGCACCGAATTGGCTTTCCGCGTCGACGATTTCGTGTTCCCCATCGCCGCGGAGATCGCCGGGCGCTCGGCCACGCTGACGCCGCGATTCGATCTCGCGCACGCCGCCTACCGGCCGGTCGCCCTGCCCTTCGAGGAGCAGGCGCCGTGGAAGTCGGAATACGAGCGGGAGCAGGCGGCCTGGAGCCGGATGACGTCCACCATCTCGACGGGGGCCACCATCGGGACGCTGGTCGGCGGATTGGGCGGCGCGGCGGTCGGCTGTGTCCTCGGCGGCGTCGTCGGCGCGACCGTGGCGTCGGCGACCATCGTCGGGCTGTTCGGTCCGTTCATTCCCGCCGCGGGGGTGGGCTGTCTCGGCGGCATCGTCGCCATCGGCGCCCTCGG
Organism: Nocardia sp. bgisy118; assembly: GCF_057708605.1. Taxonomy (NCBI): domain Bacteria; kingdom Bacillati; phylum Actinomycetota; class Actinomycetes; order Mycobacteriales; family Nocardiaceae; genus Nocardia; species Nocardia sp. bgisy118. The sequence goes on from NZ_JBYISM010000001.1 coordinate 275,458, forward strand.
CACCGTCGCGGGTCAGCTGCTGGTGACCGCGCCCGTCGCCGTCTTGGCTGCGGCCCAGTACTTCACGACGATCAACACTCCGTTCCCGAAGAAGTGACCTCGGCGGCCGTGTCGCGCGCTCGCTCGCGCGTCACGACCAGCGCCGTGACGACCGCCAGGCCGAGGACGGCGGTGGCGATGCCGAACGCCGCGGGATAGCCGTCGCCGAGCACCGGCGCGACGACGAGCGGGCCGAGCATCTGGCCCGCCCCGTAGACGGCGGTGAGCGGTGCGGCGGCGTCGGCCCCGGACAGCTCACCGCCCACACGCATGGCGAGCATGACGATGCCCATGAAGGTGGCGCCGAACAGCGCCGCCGACACCACCATCGCCCAGCTCGCGCCCGTCACCGCGGGCAGCAACGCCGAAACGCTTTGAGCGAGTAGCGCGATCGGCAGCGCGACGGCGGGCGTCACGCGGCGCGCGGCCGCCGCCCACAGCACCGTGGCCGGCGCCGCGGCCGCACCGACGACGATCCAGGCCGAGGACCCGAGCACCGCGCCGCGCTGATCGCTCACCGCCGCCACGAGGAAGGTGCCGATGACGATGTAACCGAGGCCCTCCAGGAAATACGCCGCGAGCAGCGCCCGCCAGGCGCGGCTCGGCGGGGAGGCGGCGTGTCCGGCGGACCCGCCGGGATGGATGTCGAGGCGCAGTGCGGGCGCGAGCAGGATCGCGGTGAGCGCGGCTGCCCCGAGCCACATGCCCTGCCAGGACAGCACCGGCCGCACCGCGAGCACCAGCATGCCGGTCAGCGCGATACCGAAACCCACACCGCCGAAAGCGATTCCGGCGGCCCGGCCGGAGCCGTCGTGCCTGGCCATCGCGCTCGCGCAGCCGACGAACACCACGGCGCTGGCGATTCCCGCGATCAGCCGCAACGCGGCGGCGAGCGCCGTCGGCGCGGGCAGCGCCATCAACGCCTCGCTCGCGACCAGGGCCACGGCGGCGACCCGGAAGGATCGCGGATTGTTGCCTTTCGGCTTGCGCGCCAGCAGCACCGCGCCGAGCAGATAACCCGCGTAGTTGGCGGTCGCGATGACCGCTCCGTCGCTCGCGGTGATGCGGTGGGCGTCGACCATGACCGGCAGCAGCGGCGTGTAGACGAAGCGCCCCACGCCCATCGCGGCGGCCAAACCCGATGCGGCGGCCAGCGCGGGGCGCAGGGTGGCGGACGGGGCGGCGACGGCGGTACTGATCACGTGACCCGACGGTACCGCGCCGCGAATCAGTCGTTGCGCGGCACCCGGCCGTCGACATCGGTGAAGCCGTACTCGTCGGCGAGGTCGGCCACCCGCCAGGCCCGTCCGGTGCGGGCGCGTCGGCGGGGATCGGCGGCCAGCGCCACGACGGCGCGCCCGGGGAAACGCGGCGTCTCGGCGACGGCGAGGTCGAAGGTGCCCTCGCCGGGCAGCGTGACCAGGCGCCGTCCGTCGGCGTCGGCGGGGACCAGTTGCAGCAGTTCGGTATCCACGATGCCCGGCCAGAGCGAGACCACGGTGACCTCGGTGTCGGCCAGGTCGTGCGCCATGTCCGCGGTGAGCCGGTCCAGCGCCGTCTTGGCGACGCCGTAGACCGCGTTGTGCATGTACCGTCGCGACCCCGGCGACGAGATGTTGACGACGAGCCCGCCGGAGCCGATGAGCAGCGGCGCCGCGAAGAAGCTTGCCGCGTAGTGGGATCGGACGCCCACGTCGAAGGTCTCGTCCCAGGCGGTCGGCGGCACCTCCCAGAACGGTTTGCCGAGCCAGCGCGCGGCGGCGGGGGAGTTGTAGACGTTGTTCACCAGCACGTCGAGACGACCCTGCTCGGCGCGCACCCGCTCGAACAGCCGCTGCACGGCGTCGTCGTCGCGGTGATCGCAGACAAAGGGGATGCCGCGCCCGCCGAGCGCGTCGATCTCGGCCGCGGTGTCGTGGACCGTGCCGGGTAGTCGGCCCGGCGTCGCCGACCGGCCGGTGATGTACACCGTCGCGCCCGCCGCGCCCAGTTCCAACGCGATGCCCTTGCCGATGCCGCGGCTCGCGCCGGTGACGACCGCGACCCGGCCGTGGAGTTCTCGAGGTATTCCGCTCACGACTCCCGGACATTACCGTGAAACATAGAACAGGTTCTAAGTTTGGAGGCGAGAGTGGAGCCGACGCATCGGTTCGTGACCACCAACGGTACCCGGATGCACGTCACCGAACAGGGTAGCGGCCATCCCGTGGTGTTCTGTCACGGTTTCCCGCACACCGGGTTCGTCTGGCATCGACAGCTGGCCGCGGTCGCCGCCGCCGGATATCGCGCCCTCGCGCCCGACCTGCGCGGATACGGCCGGACCGAGGCTCCCGACGACCCGGCGCACTACACGAACGAGGCGGTGGCCGGTGATCTGCTCGGCCTGCTCGACGACATCGGCGCCGAGCGCGCGGTGTTCGTCGGGCTGGATTTCGGCGCCGCCCTGGTGTGGGAACTGGCGCTGCGCGCGCCCGAGCGCGTCGCGGGCCTGATCGTGCTGAACAATCCGTACGCGCCGCGCCCGCCGCGGGCGCCCTCGGAGCTGTGGGCGAAAGCGGCCGCGCGCCATTTCCTGCACCTGGACTATTTTCAGCGGCCCGGCGTCGCCGACGCCGAACTCGGGGCCCGTCCGCGCGAATTCCTCGCCCGCGTCTACTACTCGCTCAGCGCCGACTACCACTACCTCGACACGTGGCGGTTCCCCGCCGAGGGCACCGGCTATCTCGACGTGCTCCCCGAGGCGCCCGCGCTGCCGTGGCGATGGCTCTCCGAGGACGAATTCGACACCCTGGCAGCCGATTTCGAGCGCACGGGTTTCACCGGCGGCCTCAATTGGTACCGCAATCTGGACCGGAACTGGAGCCTCACGGCCGACTACGCCGACGCGCGGGTGACCGTGCCCACCTACTTCCTCTACGGCGAGCGCGACCCGGATATGGAGGGTTTCAGCGGCCGCGATCCGTTGGGGACGCTGCGCGCGTACGTGTCGGATCTTCGTGCGGTGACGAAGGTTTCGGACGCCGGGCACCTCGTCCAGCTCGAACGAAGCGACGAGGTGAACGCGCTGATCACGGCGCATCTCGCCGACCTGGCGCCCGCGACGGCCGACCTCCCGGCCTGACAGCGCCCGGTCATCGCGGCATCGGCGGGACACGACCGGCGACGACCCTGGTGCGGACGGCCGTGAGCACCGTGATCACCAGGACCGTGACGATCTCCAGGAGGTTCCAGGGGAGAGCGTCGGCGGTGGGTTCGACGGGCTGCGGGTCGGCCGCTTGCGGTGGGCGCGCGGGCAGAGCTTGGGGTTCCGGTGCTTGCGCCGGAACAGGTTCGGGCGCGGCCTGCGGGATCGGAACGGGAGTCGGCGGATCGAGGCGGAGCGGAATACCCGGCGTCGGCGGGGTCATCGGCAACAGCAAGAGACACGTGAACAGTGCGCCGCTGCCGAAAGCGCTTCCCGCGGCGCTACCGAGCGCGGAACCGCTGGAACCGGGGCCGACCAGGCCGCTGCCGGTCGAGCTGCCGAGCGCGGACCCGCTGGAGCCGAAGCCGACGAGGCCGGGACCCACGGGGCCGCTGCCGCCGCCGCTACCGAGCGCGGAGCCGAGAGCGAGCGCGGCGCTGCCCGCCGCGGCGCTTCCGGTGCAGGCGGCGCGGACGCTGCCGACGTCGAGGCCGAGGGCTTCGGCCGGTGTGAGGGCGAGTTCGGTGTCGGCGGGAGCGACCGGGACGGTCTCGGGCTCGTGCACCGGGGTGTAGCTGCCGGTCGAGGCAGGGAGAATCGGTGCGTAACGCGGCGTGAGGTCCAAAGGGATTGCCGCGGAGACACTTCCGGTGTCGATCGGCTGTGCACCCGCGCTTCCGCTGACGAGGCTCGGCGGAAGGAGGGGCGGAGCCGGTTGGGCGGCGGCGAGTGGCGAATAGGCCAGCGAGGCTGCCATCAGGGGGAGTGCGGCGAGACCGACTGTCGCACACAGGGTTTTCGTGCCCCGTGCGCCCGATCGGAGTTCGCCCGATCCGTCCCCGCTGCGGCCGTGTCTACCGGTGCGGAACATCGCCGACGCCGATCGCGGTGGCGGGTGCGGGATTCGGCGTGCGTTCGCCGATCTGCTCGAAACGTGACAGCGCGTACTCGTAGGCGTCCCTCGGGACGCGGTTCCCGCCGGAGAACGGACGGTCCAGGTTGTGGATGGCGAGCACCGCCGCGCCCACCACCACGCCGAGCAGCACGGTCATCGCGACGCTGCGCCTGGTCACCCGCAGGCCGGAGAGCACGGGACTGAGCAGCAGCAGGATGGTGCCGAAACACAGTGCAAGATAGAGGAATCCGGGCACCCCGCCGCCGGCGTCCATGGCCCGGTCGTGCCTGGCCTGCGCGACCCGGTCGAGTCCGGCCAGCGTGTCGGCGGCCGCGTCGCCCGAGGGCAAGGCTGCGACGTCGGCGCGCAGCGTGTCGAAGGTGTCCTGGGTGAGCGGACTGAGCCTGTGCTCGGTGTCCATCACCGCCCACTCCCCGGTGACGACCTGGTCGGTGTACCCGCGCACCGAACTCTGGACGAGCTGTCGATCGGGGTCGGGCAACTCCTGCGCGGCGGCGTAAGTGTCCACCAGCGCTTTCGATTCCGCGACCGTGTGATTGTGCGCGCTCTGGTACTGCTGCCAGCAGATCACCACCACGAAGGCGACGACCGCCGTGAAGAACGTCTTGATGAGGTCGAGAACCAGGGTGCCCGACGCCTCGTCGCTCGTCTGCCGCCACGACTGGGGGCGTAGGCGATCACCCACCACGAAGACCGTCAGCGCCGAGACCGCCGCGGCGACCGGAACGAGGAACTCCAAGGCCATATCGGCACCGCCTTCCACACGACTGAGCCGCCGAGGTGACACCTCGGCGCGACACGTGATCGCGGACAGCAGCGATCGTCAGGTATTCGAGGCGGCGTCAGGGGTGGATGAGATCCCTTGGCGTGTCGCGCATTCGGTGAGTCGCGCGGTATCGGCGTGCTCGCTGGACGCCGCCGCGCCAGGCGACCGGTAGTGTGACCGCATGAGAATCGGGGGAGTCGACTGGCGGCGTGGGGCGCCGCGGTGGTGGATCGTCTGGGTGCTGGGCACAGCGGGACTCTCGGGTCTCTGTTGCCTCGGATTGATCTTTCAGAACGCTGTGGAAGGCGACGAAGACCTCACCCTGATCTTGCTCCTGGCGTTGTTCTCGGCCGGAGTGTCCTGGCTGATCTGCGGACTGGTCGGGTTGATCGCCTATGGCAACGGCAGGTTGAGCTTGGTTGCGCCGCTGCTGGTGGTCTGCGCGGTGGGGCTGGTCTGGACGGGTCTGCCCGAAGATCTGGGGTGGCAGTTGTCGAAGGGCAGCCTCGAACGGGCTGCCGCCGACTGCGTGGTGTCCGATGCCGATGCCCGCTACGGCGTGTACACCATCACCAAAGTCGAGCAGTACCGAGGCGGTTGTCTGTTCGAGACGCGAGGTCTGCTCAGCCTGAGCGGCTACGCGTACATGCCCAACGGCGCGCCGGAATCGCAGGGTGAGTACGAGTACAAGTTCCGTCCTTACGACGGCGTCTGGTTCCGGTACTGGGTCTTCTAGCAGGCCGCGCGCCGACGCACCCCCGCGCGGCCGTCGTCCGTGGCTCAGCGGTACTCCGCCGCCAGCTCCGGGTAGTCCGCCCAGCGCGGCAGCTGGCGGAATTCGAGGTAGGCGGTGAGCCGGTCCAGCAGGTACTGCCAGCGCGGGCCGACGGCGCTCGCGTCGGTGTGACAGAGGTGTCGGCGGACGAGCTCGAGGTTGGTGACGACGCCGACCTGGGTGAGCCGCAGCTCGAGGAGGCAGCCGTCGACGTGGACGACGAGTTCGTGCGGCGCGACGCAGTGATCGACGCGGACCGCGATCGGGCCGGGCACCGGGCCGTCCGCCGGCTCGATCGTGAAGTTGCCGCTGCCGCCCGACACGGCGCCGAGCCAGCGTTCCAGCTGGCTGCGGGACGTGCACGCCGACCAGACGTCCAGCACCGGCTGACGGTAGGACCGCAGATAGTGCAGCAGCACGCGATCGTCGCCCGTCTTCGCATCGTGCTCGGGTCGCACCTCGCCCAGGATGGACATCGTGGTCATCGCCCTGCCCTTTCGCCGCTGGTCACCATTGCTTTCTCCAGGGTATTTCCCGGGACCGCCCGTCGAACCGCGAACACGCGGATCGCACGCTAATCGGTGAGCAGTTCCGCGGCGGCCTTCTCGATGCCGGTCTCGTCCAGCAGCACCGAATCCGCGGCGGGCCCGAGCGGAACGAAGCTGTCCGCGCTGGTGATCCGCGCGACCCGGCCCGTGAAACCGGCGTCGACCAGCGCCGCGCACACCGATTCGGAAACGCCGCCGCTGTGCCGGGTTTCGTCGGCGATCAGCACCCGCCCGGTGGCGCGGGCATGCGTCAGCAGATCATCGACCGGCAGCGGGCTCAGCCAGCGCAGGTCGAGCACCCGGGTGCGGACGCCGCGAGCCGCGAGCCGCTCCGCCACCCGCAGGCTCATGGGGACGCCGTTGGCGAAGCTGACGATCGTGAGGTCGTCGCCGTCGCCGTAGACGCGGGCCCGGCCGATCTCCACGTGCTCCCCTGCGGCACCTGGCGCGAGCCAGGCGCTGTCGCCCGGGTGCAGGTCCTTGGTGTGATACAGCGCGATCGGCTCGAGGAAGACGCAGACCCGTCCGTCCACCCGCGCCGCCGAGACGCAGGTGCGCAGCAGCGCGGCCGCGTCGTCGGCGCGGGCCGGGACCGCGATCACCAGCCCGGGGATATCACGCAGCGCCGCAACGGAATTGTCGTTGTGGAAGTGCCCGCCGAACCCCTTCTGATAGGCCAGGCCCGCGATCCGCACCACCATCGGATTGCGGTAGCGGCCGTGCGAGAAGAACTGGAGGGTGGCGGCCTCGCCACGCACCTGGTCGGCGGCGTTGTGCAGGTAGGCGAGGTACTGGATCTCCGGAATCGGGACGAAACCGGCGAGCCCCGCACCGAGCGCGGTGCCGAGCACGCTCTGTTCGTCGAGCAGCGTGTCGAAGACGCGGCGCGCGCCGAAGCGCTTCTGCAATCCCTTGGTGACGCCGTACACGCCGCCCTTGCGTCCCACGTCTTCGCCGAACACCAGCACGTCGGGGTCGCGTTCGAGCAGGGCCGCCAAGGTGTGGTTGATCGCCTGCGCGATGGTCATCCCGGGCTCGCCCGCCTGCGCCGGCCGTCGACGGTCCGAACCGGTGAGCCGCACCCCCAGCCGGTGCGTCGCGGCCGGTGCGGGCGTCGTGTCCCGCAGCACGTCGGCGCGCACGGCGTCGGGACGCGCGGGCGCCAGCGGCGCCGTGACGGCCGCGACGGACGTCAATTTCGGTTCCCGCCAGACCAATTCGGCCATGGCCGAGACCCGGTGGCCGATCTCGTCGTAGAGCCCGACGACCTCGTCGGGACTCGCCAGCCCATGCTCGACGAGCAGCCGGGCCGTCGCGACGACCGGGTCACGCTCCAGATCGGCCGCGATATCGGCGGGCCTGCGGTACGCGGTTTCCATGTCCGACCCCGCGTGCCCGAGCAGCCGCACCGTGCGCAACCGCAGGAACGCGGGCGCGCGGTGCTCGCGCACCCAGCGCACGGCGCGTTCGGAGACGGTCAGCGCGTCGATCGGATCGCAGCCGTCGGCGGTGAAATACGCCAGCCCGGGCCGGGTTCCGTAGGCGTGTTCGATCCAGTCCGGCGGGGTGGGCACGCTGATGCCGATGCCGTTGTCCTCGCAGACGAACAGGATCGGCACCGAAATGCCCTGGTGCGCGGTGTGCACGGCGGCATTGACGGCGCCCGCCGCCGTCGAGTGGTTGGCCGAGGCGTCGCCGAAAGTACACAGCACCACCGAATCCCGCGGCCACGCCGGTGTGATGCCGAGCCGCGCCGCGCGCTCGATCGCGAACGCCAGGCCGACCGCTCGCGGTAGATGCGAGGCGATGGTGGAGGTCTGCGGGATGACGTGCGCCGGTTTGCTGCCGAAGACCTTGTGCCTGCCGCCGGAGATCGGGTCGACCGCCGCGGCGACCACGCCGAGCAGGATGTCACGGATCGGATCGAGCCCCCGCACCCGCCGCGCCCGGTGCACGAAGAAGGCCCCCGAACGATAGTGCAGCAGTGCGGGATCGGTGGCCCGCATCGCGATCGAGAGCGCAACATTCCCCTCGTGACCGGACGACCCGATGCTGTAGTACCCGCGCTTGGCCACGCCGAGCCCGCGCGCCGCCAGATCGAGCTGCCTGCTGGTGGCCTGCGCGTCGAACACCTCGAGCAGGGTGGCGCGGGAGATGCCGGGGGCGACGTCATCGTCGCGGGCCGGTCGCGTCGCCAGTGTGCCGATCTCGGCGCGAAAACGCTCGTCCAGCGCCTGTCCCGGATTCGCGCCGGATTCCGGCGACATGCCGCTCATCGCCGGTCCGCGCGACAGGAACTCGGCCGACCGGCACGGGCCGCGTCATCCCGCCGGTGACCCGACGAGCCACCGGCGAAACTATCAACGACCAGGTGCGGCATGCGACCTCCCGTATCGAGAGCGCTCAACGCCGTGCGCTAGGTAGTGCCCGGCGTTGTGCACTCGAGCCTACTCAGCGCCGTGTGCTGGAAACTACGCAGCGTCGTGCGCTGGAAACTACGCAGCGTCGTGCGCTGGAAACTACGCAGCGTTGTGCGCCGGAACGCGTTCAGCGCAAAGCGCTGGCGGCTTCGCGATCCAGCAACCACGTGGTGGACTCCGATCCCGCCGCGCCCGCCGCGGGGATGTCGACCGGTTCGGCCCCGCCGATGGCCGCGGCGACGGCCTCCGCCTTGCCCGCTCCGGCGACGATCAGCATGACGTGGCGCGAGCGACGCACCGCGGGCAGCGTCAGCGTGACGCGGACCGGCGGCGGCTTGGGGGAATTCGTCACGGTGACAACGAGTTCGTGCTCCTCGCGCACCGCGTCGGTGTCCGGGAACAGCGAGTTGACGTGGCCCTCGCCGCCCATGCCGAGCAGGTGCAGGTCGAACGCGCCGTGCTCGGCGAGGTGGGCGTGCACCGCCGTCGAATACTCGGCCGCGGCCTCGACCGGGTCGGGATATTCGCCGTCGGAGGTCGCCACCGGGTGCACCCTGGCGTGGTCGACCGGCACGTGGTCGAGCAGCGCCTGCCTGGCCTGCAGCTCGTTGCGCTCGGGATCGCCCGCCGGGACGAAACGCTCGTCGCCCCAGAAGATGTCGAGCCGCGACCAGTCGATGTCGCCGGGCGCCTTGCGCACCTCCTCGAGCAGCGCGATGCCGGTGCCGCCGCCGGTCAGCACCACCGAGGCGGTGCCGCGCTCGGCCTGCGCCGCCACCACCACCTGCACGAAGCGGGCGGCCGCCGCGGCGACGAGCACGCCCGCGTCGGGGTGCACCTCGACGGTGTCGGCGGGGAGATCGCTGTCGGCGCGCTCCCGACCGGCGTACTGCTGAGCGGTGGGCTCACTCATAGGTCACCTTCTCGATTCCGGCGAGGGCTTCGTGATAGATCTCGTCGGCGTCGAGCCGACGCAGTTCCTCGGCGAGGCAGTCGCGAGTTTCCCTCCGCGCCAATGCGATTCGCTGATCGGGATCGCCGGTGCTGGTGAGCGTCGCGGTGCGCCCGGTCTGCGGGCGTTCGATGGCCATGGTCACCGACGGCCGGTGCACCTCCACCCGCAGCGCGCCCGAGCGCCTGCGCACCGGGCAGCCCAGCCGGGCGGCCAGCCACCCGGCGAGCATGTCCAGCGCGGGCTCGTCGCGCAGGCCCGACACGGTCACCGAGTCGACCGGTTCGAAGGGCGGCTCGTCCAGCGAGGCGGCCAGCAGCGCCCGCCAGTAGGTGATCCGGCTCCATGCCAGGTCGGTGTCGCCGGACGCGTAGGAGGCATGGCGCTTCTTGATCGTCGCCTGCGGGTCCGCCGCGAAGGTGGCGTCGGTGATGCGCCGGGTCGCCAGCCGTCCCACCGAATCCTTGGAGGGGAATTCCGGCGCGCCGCGCGGCCACCACGCCACCACCGGGGTGTCGGGCAGCAGGAACGGAATGACCACGCTGCTCTCGTGGCTCACCAGCTCGCCCTGCAGGCGCAACACGATCACCTCGGCCGCGCCCGCGTCGCCGCCGACCCGGATCTGGGCGTCGAGCTTGGTCTCGGCCTCGCGGTCGCCGCGCGCGAGAACCACCACGCGGCAGGGATGTTCGCGGCTGGCGTCGTTGGCCGCGTCGATCGCGTCCTCGGCCTCGGAGCTGTCCAGCGTGCACACCACGAGGGTGAGCACCCGCCCCATGGTGATGACGCCGTTGCTCTCGCGCAGCTGGACCAGGCGCTTGGTGACCGCGCCGGTGGTGGTGTCGGGCATGTCGATGATCATGGGCGCCGCCATTCCCGGCCGGTGCGCTCCAGCATCTCGTCGGCCGAGGCCGGCCCCCACGTGCCCGCGGGATACGGATCGGGTCTGCCGTCCGCCGCCCAGTGTTCGAGCACGGGATCCAGGATGCGCCAGGACAATTCGACCTCCGCGTTCACCGGGAACAGCGACGGCACCCCGAGCAGCACGTCGAGGATCAGACGTTCGTAGGCCTCGGGGGAGGACTCGGTGAACGCTTCGCCGTAACTGAAATCCATATTGACGTCGCGCACTTCCATGCCCGACCCCGGCACCTTCGAGCCGAAGCGCATGGTGATGCCCTCGTCCGGCTGCACCCGGATCACCAGCGCGTTCTGACCGAGCTCCTCGGTCATGGTCTGGTCGAAGGGCAGGTGCGGCGCCCGTTTGAAGACCACCGCGATCTCGGTCACCCTGCGGCCCAAGCGTTTTCCGGTGCGCAGGTAGAACGGCACGCCCGCCCAGCGCCGGGTGTCGACCTCGAGGGTGATGGCCGCGTAGGTCTCGGTCTTCGACTGCGGGTCGAAGCCCTCCTCGTCGAGCAGGCCGACGACGTGCTCGCCGCCCTGCCAGCCCTCCGCGTACTGCCCGCGCGCGGTGGTCTCGTCCAGCGGTTCCACCAGCTTGGTGGCCGAGAGCACCTTGATCTTCTCGGCCTGCAATTGCTTGGGCTCGAAGCTGATCGGCTCCTCCATGGCGGTGAGCGCGAGCAGTTGCAGCAGGTGGTTCTGGATGACGTCGCGGGCCGCGCCGATACCGTCGTAGTAGCCCGCGCGCCCGCCGAGGCCGATGTCCTCGGCCATGGTGATCTGGACGTGGTCGACGTAGTTGGCGTTCCAGATCGGATCGAACAGCTGGTTGGCGAAGCGCAGCGCCAGGATGTTCTGCACCGTCTCCTTGCCGAGATAGTGATCGATGCGGAACACCGTCTCTTCCGGGAACACCCGGTTGACCAGCGCGTTGAGCTCGACCGCGCTGTCCAGGTCGTGCCCGAACGGCTTCTCGATCACCACCCGCCGCCACGGCTTGCGCCCGGCGATGTCGGTGCCGGACGGCTGGGCCAGCTTGTGCTCGGACAGCTGGTCGAGCACCACCGGGAACATGTTCGGCGGAATCGACAGGTAGAAGGCGTGATTGCCGCCGGTGCCGCGCTCCTTGTCCAGCCTGCCGAGCGTGTCGGCGAGCCTGGCGAAGGCGGTGTCGTCGTCGAAGGTGCCCTTCACGAACCGGATTCCCTCGGCCAGGTGGTCCCAGACCTCCTGGCGGAAGGGCGTGCGGGCGTGCGCCTTCACCGCGTCGAGCACGACCTGCGCGAAGTCCTCGTCCGCGTAATCGCGCCGCGCGAAACCGACCAGCGCGAAACCCGGGGGCAGCAGCCCCCGGTTCGCCAGGTCGTAGATGGCGGGCATCAGTTTCTTGCGAGACAGATCTCCGGTGACGCCGAAGATCACCATGCTGCAGGGTCCCGCGATCCGCGGCACCCGCTTGTCCCGCTCGTCGCGGAGTGGGTTCTTCCAGACAGTCGACGTTTTCGAAGCCGAGCCTGTCATGGAATCAGTTGCTTCCGGTCGACGCTGCGCCCAACTCCTCGGCGGTGGCGGAAAGCAGCTCCTCCCAGGACTTCTCGAACTTGTCGACGCCCTCGCGCTCCAGCACGTCGAACACGTCGGCCAGATCGATGCCCACGGCGGCGAGCTGGTCGAAGACCTCCTTGGCCTCCGCCGCGGTGCCGCGGATGGTGTCGCCGCGGATCTCGCCGTGATCGGCGACCGCCTCGAGCGTCTTCTCCGGCAGCGTGTTCACGGTGTTCGGGGCGACCAGCTCGGTGACGTAGAGGGTGTCGGAGTAGTCCGGGTTCTTCACGCCGGTCGACGCCCACAGCGGCCGCTGCCGGTTCGCGCCGCTCGAGCCCAGGTGCGCATAGGTGGAGGTGTGCTTGCCACCGTCGAACACGTCCTGGTACTCCGCGTACGCCAGGCGGGCGTTGGCCACACCGGCCTTGCCGCGCAGCGCGAGCGCCGCTTCGGAGCCGATCGCCTCCAGCCGCTTGTCGATCTCGGTGTCCACCCGGGATACGAAGAACGAAGCGACGGAATGGATCTTGGCCAGGTCGTAGCCCGCGCCCTTGGCCTTGCGCAGACCGTCCAGGTAGGCGCCCATCACCGAGCGGTAGCGCGCCACCGAGAAGATCAGGGTGACGTTCACGCTGATGCCCTCGGCGATCACCGCGGTGATGGCGGGCAGGCCCGCCTCGGTCGCGGGGATCTTGATGAACAGGTTGGGGCGGTCCACCGTCTTCCACAGGTCGATGGCCTGCGCGACGGTCTTCTCGGCGTCGAAGGCCAGGCGCGGGTCGACCTCGATGGAGACCCGGCCGTCCACGCCGCCGGAGGACTCGTACACCCCGGCCAGCACGTCGCAGGCCGAGCGCACGTCGTCGGTGGTGATGGTGCGGATGGCCGCGTCGGCGTCGGCGCCTTGCGCGGCAAGCGCTTTCACCTGCGCGTCGTAGGAGTGCCCCTGGCTGAGCGCGCCCTGGAAGATGGTCGGGTTGGTGGTGACGCCGACGACGCTGCGGGTGGCGACCAGCTCGGCCAGGTTGCCGGACTGGATCCGGTCCCGCGACAGATCGTCGAGCCACACCGAGACGCCCGCCGCGGAGAGCGCGGCGAGGTTTTCGTTCTGTGTCATGAGGTGTTATCCCTTCACGTTGTCCAGCGTGCGCTGCGCGGCGGCAACGACCGCGTCTTCGGTGATGCCGAACTCGCGGAACAGGGTCTTGTAATCGGCCGAGGCGCCGAAGTGCTCGATGGACACGATCTCGCCCGCGTCACCGGCGAACCGGTGCCACGGCATCGCGATACCGGCCTCGACGACGACGCGCGCGCGGATCGCGGGCGGAAGCACCTCGTCCCGATATGCCTTGTCCTGCGCGTCGAACCACTCCACACACGGCATCGACACCACGCGGGTGCCGACGCCCTGCGCCTCCAGCGTAGTGCGCGCGGCCACGGCGAGCTGCAGCTCCGAACCCGTGGCGATCAGGATCACCTGCGGGGTGCCGGTGGACGCCTCGGCCAGGACGTAGCCGCCCTTGGCGACGCCCTCGTAGCTGGTGCCCTCCTGGATCGGCAGGTCCTGGCGGGTCAGGGCCAGCGCGGACGGGCCGTCCTGGTGCGGCATCTCGGAGACCGAGAAGTGCGAGGCGTTCTCGGCCGATTCACGCTCCAGGATGGTGCGCCAGGCGTAGGTGGTCTCGTTGGCGTCACCAGGACGGACCACGTTCAGGCCCGGGATCGCGCGCAGCGCGGCCAGGTGCTCGATCGGCTGGTGGGTCGGGCCGTCCTCGCCGAGACCGATGGAGTCGTGCGTCCACACGTAGATCGCGGGCACCCGCATCAGCGCGGCCAGGCGGACCGCGGGGCGCATGTAATCGCTGAACACCAGGAAGGTGCCGCCGTACGGGCGGGTCGGGCCGTGCAGCGCGATGCCGTTGAGGATCGAGCCCATGGCGTGCTCGCGCACACCGAAGTGCAGGGTGCGGCCGTACGGGTCGGCCTTCCACATGCCGGTCGAGATCGACTCGGGGCCGAAGCTGGGCTGGCCGGGCATCGTGGTGTTGTTGGATTCGGCGAGGTCGGCCGAACCGCCCCACAGCTCGGGCAGCACGTCGGTCAGCGCGGCGAGCACCTTGCCGGACGCCTTGCGGGTGGCCATGCCCTTGGGGTCGGGCTCGTGCACCGGCAGGGCGGCGGTCCAGCCCTCCGGCAGCCTGCGCTCGGCGAGCCGGTCGAACAGCGCCTTGTTCTCAGGGTTGGCCGCGGCCCACGCGTCGAACTCCTGCTGCCAGGCCGCGTGCGCCGCCTTGCCGCGCTCGACGGCCTTGCGGGTGTGCGCGATGACGGCGTCGTCGACCTGGAAGCTCTGCTCGGGGTCGAAGCCGAGGATCTTCTTGGTGGCGGCCACCTCGTCGGCGCCGAGCGCCGCGCCGTGCGAGGCACCGGTGTTCATCTTGTTCGGGGCCGGGTAGCCGATCACGGTGCGCAGCACGATGATCGAGGGCTTGCCGGTCTCGGCCTTGGCGGCCTCGACGGCGGCCTCGATCGCGACGACGTCCTCGCCGCCCTGCACGGTCTGCACGTGCCAGCCGTAGGCCTCGTAGCGTGCCGCGACGTCCTCGGTGAAGGCGATGGTGGTGTCGTCCTCGATCGAGATCTGGTTGTCGTCGTAGAACACGACCAGGTTGCCCAGCTGCTGGGTGCCCGCGAGCGAGGACGCCTCGGAGGTAACGCCTTCCTCGAGGTCACCGTCGGACGCCACCACGTAGACGAAGTGGTCGAACGGGCTCGCGCCCGGTGCGGCGGCCGGGTCGAACAGGCCGCGCTCGCGGCGCGCCGCCATCGCCATGCCGACCGCGGAGGCCAGACCCTGGCCCAGCGGGCCGGTGGTGATCTCGACGCCGTCGGTGTGCCGGAACTCCGGGTGGCCCGGGGTGAGCGAACCCCACTTGCGCAGGTGCTTCAGGTCGTCCAGTTCCAGACCGAACCCGGTCAGATAGAGCTGGATGTACTGGGTGAGGCTGGAGTGACCGCACGACAGCACGAAACGGTCCCGGCCGACCCAGCTGGGGTCGCTCGGGTCGTGGCGCAGCACGCGCTGGTAGAGGGTGTAGGCAAGGGGCGCCAAGCTCATGGCGGTGCCCGGATGACCGTTGCCCGCGTTCTGCACCGCGTCGGCGGCTAGGACACGGACGGTGTCGACGGCCTTGGTGTCCAGATCCGTCCAGTCGTCCGGGTAGTTCGGCTGAGTGAGGGCGCGGATGTCGTCTGTGACTGACACGACCGAGGTTCTCCTGACATTGGTCTCGTCGACGGCGGTGTTGCTGGCGGTGGTGTGAACGCACGGCAGCGGCGGCATGCATACCGGGTGTGTACCCAACCACCCTAGATGTGCCCGCTGAGCGGCATGCCGGGAACCCGCCCAATGCGTCCTACCGGATGAAGTCCGCGGCGTGGCGCGAGCCCCCGAACGGCGCCCGGCGGGCTCGCGCTGGGCGGGGCTCGCGGCGGGCCGATGTCGGCGGGGGTCTACCATCCTCTGTAGTAGTAGCCGCGCCGCATTCGGCTGTCAGGGCGTCGAGGCGGACGGACATCCGGCTCTCGCGCCTCCGTGACAGCGGAATGAGCGAGCTGCTCGTTTCATTGCCGGATGCGATGCACAGCGTGCGAGGAGAGACAGTGCGGATTGGGCAACAGCCGGGTGGCAATGGCGCACACGGCTCCTCCGCGACGGTGCTTGCCGACCGTTTCACTGGTCCCGGCCTGCCGTCCCGGCTGATGCGACGGGTGCTCGCCTATATCGCGCTGACCAAGCCGCGCGTCATCGAGCTGCTGCTCGTCGCCACCATTCCGACCATGCTGCTCGCCGATCGCGGCAGCGACGTGGACATGCCGCTGATCCTGGCCACCCTGTTCGGTGGCTGGATGGGCGCGGCGAGCGCCAACACGCTCAACTGCGTGGCCGACGCGGATATCGACAAGGTCATGAAGCGCACCGCCAAGCGCCCGCTGGCGCGGGAGGCGGTGCCGACCCGCAACGCGTTCGTGTTCGGCGTCGCGCTCGGCATCGGGTCCTTCGCGTGGCTGTGGTGGCAGGCGAACCTGCTCAGCGGCGTGCTCGTCGTCGCGACCATCCTGTTCTACGTCTTCGTCTACACCCTCGGCCTCAAGCGGCGCACCTCGCAGAACGTGGTGTGGGGCGGCGCGGCGGGCTGCATGCCCGCGCTGGTGGGCTGGTCGGCGGTGACCGGCGGCATCGGCTGGCCCGCGGTCGCGCTGTTCGGCGTCATCTTCTTCTGGACGCCGCCGCACACCTGGGCGCTGGCCATGCGCTACAAGGAGGACTACCGCGCGGCGGGTGTGCCGATGCTGCCGGTCGTCGCCACCGAGCGCACGGTGACCAAGCAGATCGTCGTCTACACCTGGCTCACCGTGCTCACGACGCTGGCCCTGGTACCCGCCACCGGCGTGCTCTACGCCGCGGTGGCCCTCGTGGCGGGCGCCTGGTTCCTGCTGATGGCCCACCAGCTGTACGCGGGCGTGCGCCGCGGCGAATCGGTGAAGCCGCTGCGGCTGTTCCTGCAGTCGAACAACTACCTGGCCGTGGTGTTCTGCGGTCTGGCGGTCGACTCGGTCCTCGGCTGGGACACCGTCGGGAGCTTCTTCGGCTGACCCGCCCCCGGATTCGCGAAGGCCGACGCACCGCGTGTGCGTCGGCCTTCGTCGTTCGGGCGGTGATCAAGAGCGGCGGCCGAGGTATCCGTCCGGGCGAACGAGGACGCGCTCGCCCTCGGCGGCGGCGTAGGCGGTGACGGCGTGCCCGTCGATGTCCACCACGTGCGGTTCGGTGGTCGTCGCGCCCGGCCGGAGCACGGCGATGCTGCGCGCGCCCGGTTCGCTGGGCAGCTGACCGGTCTCGCCGAAGCAGAGCAGTGTCGCGTGCGGTCCGCGGAACAGGTCGAACAGCCGGACCGCGTGTCCGTCGGCGTCCTTCACCGGCGCGTCGGGCGCGCGGTCGCCGACCGCCATGGTCCGGTGATCGCCGGGCGCGCGGTAGCTGATGTCCAGCTGGCGAGTGTCCTCGCCGCGCGCCATGGCGTCCTCGTCGCCCTCCACCAGCTTGTCCAGCAGTTCGGTGCTGAGACCGAGCACGCGGGCCGCCACCGCCCGCCGTTCGGATTCGTAGCTGTCGAGCAGGGATTCGTCGCCATCCAGTGCCTTCGCCAGCTTCCAGCCGAGGTTGTAGGCGTCCTGGATGCCGGTGTTCATGCCCTGGCCGCCGGTGGGCGGGTGCGCGTGCGCGGCGTCGCCTGCGAGGAACACCCGGCCCGCGCGGAAGGTGCGGGCCAGCCGGATGTTCGGCCGCCAGACGGTGACCCAGGCCAGGTCGGTGAGGACGACGTCGGTCCGGCCGCTGTGCCGGTCGACGTAGTCCTGCAACAGGTCGAGGCCCGCCTCCGCGTCCTCGGTCAGCGGCGCGGCGACCTGGAAGTGCTTGCCGCCCGGCAGCGGCGAGAGGGCGATGCCCTCCATCGGACGGTCGGCCGCGGCGGCGAACCAATAGCCGTACGTGTGGTCCAGCGCGTCGGCGCGCACGTCGCCGAGCAGCATGCGCAGCGACTCGTCGGTGCTGCCCTCGAATGGGATGCCCAGCGTCTTGCGCACGGTGCTGCGCCCGCCGTCGGCGCCGACCAGGTACGCGGCCAGGACGGTCTCCCGTACGCCGTCGCGGTCGAGGACCACGGTGACGCCGGAGTCGTCCTGCTCGAACGACACCAGTGCGGTGCCGGTCTCCACCCGCACCCCGAATTCGGCCAATCGGTCGCGCAGGATCGCCTCGGTCCGCGACTGCCCGAGCGTCCACAGGTTGGGGTAGGGGACCGCGGGCGTCGGCGCGACCGGCTCGGCCATCCGGCGCTCGCCGACGAACTCGCCACCCAGGTAGGCGCGCATCACCGGTGTGGGCGCGCCCGCCGCCAGCACCGCGTCGAGCACGCCGAGGTCGTCGAACACCTCGAGCGTGCGCGGCTGGATTCCGTCGCCGCGTGACCCGGCGAAGAACTCGGGGGCCTGGTCCACGAGGCGCACCCGCACGCCCCGCCGGGCCAGATCGATGGCGAGGGTGAGGCCGGTGGGTCCGGCGCCTGCGATGAGTACCTGCACGATGTCTCCATACTGAATCGATATTCACTGAATTCGGATTCAGTATGGGGTTGATACGTTGTGCTGTCAAGGAGGTGGCGCGGGTGGCGACGAACCGCAAGGAGAAGTCGGTCGAGACGGAGCAGGCGCTGAAGGAGGCCGCACTGCGTGTCTTCGCCGAACGCGGCTATCTGAACACCAAGATCACCGACATCACCGCGGCGGCCGGACGCGCGGCCGGCTCCTTCTACAACCACTTCGCGAGCAAAGAAGACCTGCTCACGGCGCTGTTGCGCGATATGGCCGACGCGGGTGACGTGCGCGCCGAAGGGGAAGGCCACGAGCCGGATTTCAGCGATCCCGACGCGGTCAGGTACCACATCGCGGGCTACTGGCAATTCGCGCGCGAGCACGTCGCGGTGCTGCGATCGGTCGATCAAGCAGCCCTGGTCAACGCCGAATTCGCCCGTCGCATGGGGCAATTCGCGCGGGAGCAGCGCGCCGACATCGCCGACCACGTGGAGGGTTTCGCCGCGGCGGGCCTGCGGTTGCCGAGCACGCCCGACGCCAGTCTCGCGATGATGTTCCTGCTCACCCAGGCGCTGCTCGCCGCCGTCGAGGACGGCACCGTCGACTTGGACGACGATCAGGCCGTGGACGGGCTGACCCGCTTCGTCTACCGCGGGCTCACCGGCCGCGACTACTGAACGGTGCGCCTCCGGGCGCGCCGCGGACCGAAAACATCCCGGACACAACGTGGTCCGGAAGCGGGGTGCTGCCGCGAACGAACGACGCGGCTCCGGAGGGACACCCCGCCCCGGGACGACTCAGGGCAGCAGAACGATCGAACCGGTGGTCTTGCGCCCCTCCAGATCACGGTGCGCCCGTTCGGCTTCCGCGAGCGGGTAGGTGGCCCCGACGCGGATGCGCAGCGTCCCGTTCGCGAGCGCGGCGAGGATATCGCCCGCGCGCCAGAGCAATTCGGCGCGGTCGCGGGTGTAGTGGACCAGCGAAGGGCGGGTCAGGAACAGCGAACCGCCCGCGTTGAGGCGCTGCGGGTCGAAGGGCGGGACCGGGCCGCTCGCCGCGCCGAACAGGGCCAGCGTGCCGCGCACGCGCAACGAGGCGAGGCTCGCGTCGAAGGTGGACTTGCCGACGCCGTCGTAGACCGCCGCGACGCCGACGCCGTCGGTCAGCTTGCGGACGTGGTCGGCGAGGTCGTCGCCGTAGCGAAGCACCTCGGCCGCGCCCGCCTCGCGGGAGAGCGCCTCCTTCTCGTCGGAGGACACCGTCGTGATGACGCGCACGCCGCGCGCGGCGGCGAGCTGGGTCAGGATCAGGCCGACACCGCCCGCGCCCGCGTGCACCAGCACCGTCTCGCCCGGTTCCGGCCGGTAGATCGACTCGAGCAGGTAGTGCGCCGTCATGCCCTGGAGCAGCGCCGAGGCGGCGACCGGCGGTTCGACGCCCGCGGGCACCGGAATCGCGACCGCCGCGGGGACCGCGACTTTCTCGGCGTAGCTGCCCGGCGCGGCCGCCCACGCGACCCGGTCGCCCACCGCGAACTCGGTGACGTCCGCGCCGACCGCGGAGACCACGCCGGTGCCCTCCGCGCCCGGCACGTAAGGCACCGGCTGCGGGTACGTCCCGGTGCGGATGTAGGTGTCGATGTAATTGACGCCGATCGCCTCGGTCGTCACCAGCAACTGACCCGGCCCGATGCTCGGCTCCTCGATCTCCGTGTACCGCAGTACCTCGGGACCACCGTGTTCGGAAACCTGAATGGCGCGCATGGCATTCAGTTCTACACCCGCCGGGTCTGGACCACGTCCTACCGGTCGGTAAACTCGCGTGCATGACCGTTGAGACCGCCGCCCCGGCTCCTGTGAAGCTGTCGAGCTCCCTCGTGGACTCGGTGAAGGGATTCCTCGCCGATCACGGCGGTTCGGCCACGGCCGTCCTGCAGCCGATCGGCCGCATCGGCGTGCGCGTCACCCTGGTCGGCGAGGACGGCATCCTCGGCGACCGCGTGGTCGACGACCTGCCCACCGCCAAGCGCCTCGTCGAGGTGATCGACGGCCTGACCGAGGCCGACGAGTGGGACCGTGAGCTCACCTCCGTCGTCACTCCGCGCAAGGGCCACTGGGCGCAGATGGCGGGCTGGGTGGCGAAGCAGACCCGTTTCCCGAAGGCGCGCAACGAGAAGTGATGCGGCGGCCCGGCCGGTCTCAGGACTTGGCGCGGACCACCAGCACCGGGCACGGCGCGTGGTGCAGCAGGTTCTGACTCGTCGAACCGAGGAGCAGGCCGGTGAGCCGGTTGCGGCCCTGGCTTCCCGTGACGATCACCTGGGCCTCCGCCCCGTGTTCGAGTAGCGCGCGGGCCGCCGGGCTCTGCAGCACCATCTTCTCGACTCGAATATCCGGGTATTGGCTCGACCATCCCGCGAGCCGCTCGCTCAACAACTCGTGCTCCTCCTGGGCCAAGGTCTCCCAGGCATCGGGCACCGGCGTCCACTGCAGCAGGTCGGGATCGTTCCACGCGTGCAGGGCGATGACGCCGACGTCGAGCAGCGCGGCCAATTCGAAGGCCCGGCCGACCGCGGCATCGCTGCCGGGACTGCCGTCGACGCCGACCAGGACCGGGCGTTCGTCGGGCAGCGGGTTGCCGACGTCACCGCGCCATACCACCACGGGGCAGTGCGCTTTGTTCGCGACCCGCAGCGCCGTGGAACCGATCAGCAGGGTGGTGATCCGGTCGTCGGCGGTGGCGGCCACCACCAGCCGCAGCGCGGTCTCGCTCGCCTCGACGAGTTCGTCGCCCGGCACGCCCTCCACCACCGTCTGGGTGATCTCCAGCTCGGGCTGGTCGGCACGCACCGCGTCGACCGCCTCGCCCGCGTGTTTCTTCGCCACGAACCGCAGCGTCGGCAGGATGTCCGCGTCGGCGACGATCGCGGCCGTGATCCGATAGTCGATGGTCGGCACGATGCTGAGGACGACCAGCCGCACGCCCTCGCGCGCGGCGACCGCGCCCGCCCAGCGCGCGGCGGCCAGCGCGGCGGGGCTGCCGTCCACGCCGACGACAATGGACTGCTGATTGGCGAACCTGGTCATCTCGCTGCCCTCCGGTGGTCTCGGCGCTGTGTCTTTTCTCGGACGGTCTTTTCTCGGACGCTGTGTCTTTCCTAGGTGGTCGTTGGCTCAACCCTGTGTCTCCACTCTTCCCTTTTATCGTGGCAGCCGCCGCCGGATCGCCCGCCGAGCCACGCGGCGCGGTTTTGCCCCTGATCCCGCGGCGTGGGTAGCGTCGCGTCGTGAGTGAAATGGACGAACTGGACATCAGTGAGCGGTACGAGGCCCAGATGTGGGCGCTGCACGACGATGTCTGGAGCGCGTGGGGGCGACTCGATCAGGAAGTGTCGGCCCCGCGCTATCAATCGAGATTCCTTCCGACCGAGATCTGGGCGAACATGGGCATCAACGAGCCCGAGCCGCCCAGCATCGATCACCCCAGCTACCGGGTGGTGCGCAGACAGTACGGGCTGGTGGTGACCAGCCTCGGCCTGTCGTTCCCCACCACCTGGTCCGATGCGGAGCCGACCAACGGCATCGAGGTCGAGGTCCACGCGGCCGCCACCGGGATCCCGGCGGACGCGTCGTTCGCCGATGTCATGGGTTCGTGGCTCGGGCAGGTGGTGGCGGCCGTCGCGCGGACGGCATCACAGCACGGATTCCGTTTCACCCGGAATCTGGAACATTATGGGACGCTGTCGATCTCGCTCCCCGGATTGGACTTTCCCCCGGAGGCCGCAGGTACCTACGTCGACGGCGACGGGCTGGTCACCGTGCTGCTCGGCCTGACTGGCGAAGGCTTCCCGAACGTCGTCGCCGGTCCGCTGTCGGAGATCCGCATGGTCAACATCAAGGTGCTCACCGTCGCCGAGACCGCGTTCTGCGTCTCCGGCACCGGCGGCGTCACCGACGCGCGCGCCGAGATCGCGAATCGGCTTGCCGCCCAGGGAGATCCGCTCTGGTCGAGCCTGACGCGGCCGTCCGTGGTCTGACCCGCCCCGGCTCCCGCGCGGGTGCTCAGGCGGACTGCACCGCCGGATCGGGCGCGACGGCGGGGATCGGTTCGCGGGTGCGCAACCCGGCCCACAGGGCGGCCGTCGCCGCGGTGCACGCGGCGGCGCCGCCCACGTGGGTGGCGACCAGCGCGCCGGGCACGTCGGTGAAGTACTGGACGACGCCCACCAGCGCCTGCGCGCCCACGACGCCGAGCAAGACGAACAGGCGGGTGCGCACCGCGCGGGAGATGCCGACGGCGTAGAGCCCGAAGCCGAGGCCGATCAGCAGCGCCAGGTAACCCACCAGCAGCTGGGAATGCAGGTGCACCAGCGTGACGATCTCGACCTGCAACCGCGCGACCGGTCGTTCGATGCTCTTGTCGCCCGCGTGCGGTCCCGCGGCGGTGACCAGGGTGCCCGCGACCAGGACGCCGGCCAGCGCGACGCCGCTCAACGCCGTCAGCCAGCGCAGCGGCGCGGGCGCTTGGACGGTCTCGACGCCGTCGTCCGGCTCGCAGATCTTGGCGTAGAGCACGGTGGCCAGCCACACCATCAGCATCGAGGCGAGCAGGTGCACCGCCACGGTCCACCAGAGCAGCCCGGTGCGGACGGTGATGCCGCCGATGACCGCCTGGAGCACGGTGCCGCCCGGCATCAGCCAGGCGTAGAGCAGCACGTCGTTCCTGCGTCGCGCCCGCGTCACCGCGAGCACGATCAGTCCGGCGAACAGGGAGACCACGAAGGTCAGCATCCGGTTGCCGAACTCGACGGCCTGGTGCAGCACCGCCACCTCGGACACGCCGATCGGGGTGAAGCTGCCGGGGAAGCACTGCGGCCAGGTCGGGCAGCCGAGACCGGAGGCGGTGACCCGGACGATCGATCCGGTCACCGCGATACCCGCCTGGGTGAGCACGACCGCGAGAGCGATCAGCCGCTGCACCCGCAGCGAGGGGAGCGGGAGCTTGTCGACGAGTCGCAAGAATGCGCGATACAGCACGCAACGATGGTAGCGACCGGCGATCGGGGCGCCGCACCCGGTCTACTACATACCGTCGTTTGTACCGATGCTCACTCGAAACGGAACCAGCGCGCCGCCAGGCACCCCGACACCACGCCCCACACCGCGAGCACCGCAAGGCCGAACCAGTCGACGCTGCTGCGCAGCGCGTGCTCCAGGGTGACCGCGAGCGCGCCGGAGGGCACGAGGCGGGCGAGCACGTTCACCGCGACGTGCAGATCGTCGGCGGCGAACACGACGCTCGCGATGCCGAGCATGACGAACCAGAGGATGTTCGCCAGCGCCAGCACGATCTCCGCTTTCAGCGTGCCGCCGAGCAGCAGGCCCATCGCGGCGAACGTCGCGGTGCCGAGCGCGATCACCACCGCGCCGAGCAGCAGACCGGCGACCTCCGGCCGCCAGCCGAGCGCGAAACCGATGGCGCCCAACAGGATCGCCTGGAGCACCACGACGATCAGCACCGCCGCGCTCTTGCCCGCGATGATGCCCCAGCGCGGCAGCGGGGTGGCACCGAGGCGTTTGAGCGCGCCGTAGCGCCGGTCGAAACCGACGGCGATGGCCTGCCCGGTGAAGGCGGTGGACATGACTGCCACCATCATCACGCCGGGCACGATCTTGTCCACCCGGTCCTCGCCGAGACCGCCGAACGGCAGCAGCGTCAGCCCGACCAGCAGCGTGATCGGGATGAACATGGTGAGCAGCAGCTGTTCGCCGTTGCGCAGCAGCAGGATCAGCTCGAGCCTGGTCTGCGCGGCGAGCATGGCCGCGCGGGTGGTCGGGCGCGGATCGGGAGCGAAGGTGCCCGGCGCGAAGCGGTTGGCGGTCAGGTCGGGCTGGTTCATCCGCGTAGATCCCGTCCGGTCAGTTCCAGGAAGACGTCCTCGAGGCGGCGCTGGTCGATCCGGATGTCGGTGGCCAGCACGTTCAGCCGCGCGCACCACGCGGTCACGGTGGCCAGCACCTGCGGGTCGATCTCGCCCTCCACCAGATACGAGCCCGGTGCCGTCTCCCGCGGCGAGAAACCCTCGGGGAGCGCGGATTTCAACAGCTTCAGGTCCAGCTTGGGCGGCGCGGTGAAGCGCAGCTGCCCGGCGGCGCCGTGCGCGGTGACCTCGGCGGGCGTGCCGGAGGCAACGATCCGTCCGTGATCGATGATGACGAGCTGATCGGCCAGCTGCTCGGCCTCGTCCATCATGTGCGTGGTGAGCACGACGGTGACGCCGTCGCGGCGCAGCGCGTCGATCAGCTCCCACACGATCAGCCGGGCCTGCGCGTCCAGACCCGCGGTGGGTTCGTCGAGGAAGACGATCTCCGGCCGCCCGACCAGCGCGCAGGCCAGCGCCAAGCGCTGCTGCTGGCCGCCGGAGAGCCGCCGGTACGGGGTGCGGCGATTGTCCTGCAGCCCGAGCGTCCGCAGCAGCCACTGCGGGTCGAGCGGATCGGCCGAATACGCCGCGACCAGATCGAGCATTTCGCCCGCTCGCGCGCCGGGATAGGAGCCGCCGCCCTGCAACATGACGCCGATGCGGGGGCGCAGCCGGTCGGAATCGGCGATCGGATCGAGTCCGAGCACGCGCACGCCGCCCGCGTCCGGGCGCACGAAGCCCTCGCACATCTCGACGGTCGTCGTCTTCCCCGCGCCGTTGGGCCCGAGCAGCGCGAGCACCTGGGCCCGTTCGACATCGAAGGTGAGGCCGTCGACCGCGGTGGTCTCGCCATAACGCTTGACGACGCCGTCGACACTAACGGCGGGTCCGGAGGCAGCGGTCACGAAGAGACACCGTAAGACGTCGGCTGCTGTGACGGAGCCGACACCCCCGCCTGAGCGCGCCACGGCAGGGCGTTGCGAGTGATGACGATGAACAGCACGCCGACGATGACGGTGGCGATAGCGGCGCCGACGATCTGGAACACCTCGAGATCGGCGCCGCGCGGCATCTGCAACACGCTCACCACGGCGGAGAACGCCACCGCGGGCACGCGGAACACAGGCCGGGTCGCCCACGCCGCGAGCGGCACGATGGCCCACAGCAGGTACCACGGCTGCACCACCGGGAACAGCAGCACGATGGCGCCGAGTGCGACGCCGAGCGCGCCGACCGGATGCAGGCGTCCGGTGCCGGTCGCGACGAGCATGCGCACCGTGACGAACGCGGCGACCGTGGCGGCGATCGGGCGGGTGATACTGAGCAGGGCGGTGGTGTGGTCGCCCAGTCCGAGTAATACGCCGCCGAAACCGGTGATGATGCCGAGCGCGGTGGGCAGGGACATCCAGCTGCGCACGGCGCTGGCGGTGTTGAGCGTGTGTATCCACCCGAAGCCGAGCCCGCTGGCCGAGCTGATCACCAACGTTGTGCCGAGCGCTATGGCGCCGAGCATCGCCGCCGCGGTCACCACGGCCCGCCACCCGCCACCCCAGCGCCGTGCGAGCGCCATCCACACGAAACCCATCGCGATGATCGAGGTGATCTTGATCGTGGAGGACAGCGCGATGATCAAGGCGCCCGCGATCAGCAGCGCGTAGGCCCGTCCGTCGAACGGATGGGTGTCCTCGATCGCGCGCAACGCGAACTCGAGTCCCGCCAGCATCAGTCCGATCATCAGCGCGTCGTTGTGCACGCCGCCCACCAGGTGGAACAGCACCAGGGGATTCGCCGCGCCGAGCCACAGCGCGCTCACCCCCGCGACGCCGCAGCGGACGGAAAGGCGCGGCAGCGCCCAGACGATCAAGGCCACGCCCGCCAGCGCGAGCACCCGGTGCACCCAGACGCCGAGAATGATGTTGTCCCCGGTCAATTCGGCGATGCCGCGGCCGATCCACAGGAACAGGGGGCCGTAGGGGGCCGGGGTGTCACGCCAGATGGTCGGGACGTTGTTGGTCAGGACGTTGTCGATCCCGAGGCCCGCGACCGGGCCCTCCTCGTACGGGTCGATGCCGCGCGCGGCGATCTCGCTCTGCGCCAGATAGGAGTACACGTCGTTGCTGAACAGCGGCGGTGCGACGCTGAGCGGGATGATCCACAGCAACAGGGTGCGGTCGAGCTGCGAGCGAGTCAGCCGGTGGAGGGGGGAGCCGCCGATGCCGCCCACCGCGAAACGGCCGAGCAGCAGCCACGCGAGCACCACCACTACAGCGCCGATCATGCACATGGCCAGCGACCCGGTGTGCGCCCTGGCGAAGATGCCGAGCACGCGCATGCCGGATGTCGGGTTCTGCTGCACCGGCTGCGCGCCGATGCCGAGCGCGCTGATCGCCATCAGCACCGTGCCGGTCGCGCCCATGAGCCGGATCCGGTCGAGCTGAACCAGTTCTCTGCGGTCGAGTTCGGGCACCTCGGACTCGTCCCGGTGCAACACCGCGATGGTGTGATCGGCCGCGGGCACGTCGAGTCCGAGTGCCCGGCGCCCGAATGCCACTGCCTTACGCCGCGCGCCCTCCAGTACCACCACGAGACGCAGCCTAATGGGCGTTGCCGGGCGCAAGTCCGTCAACAGTCCGCGCGCAGGACCGGGCGTCGGTCTCGTGCCGCACCGAGCGACCGTGGGATCGAGCATCGAGCGCGACCCGTCCGCGGGCATTTACGAAAGATGCCTGTGCGTATTTCCCGGGCGTCCGGAGTGGGTGTGGCCAATGTCGCAACGGAACCGGACCTCGCATCGAAGGGTTGTGGCGGGGGCGCGAGAGCGCGATGTAGCCGCCACCGGACGGGACGGACGCAGACGCGGGTCGAAGCGGAAAGCGCCAGGTTGGGGCCGCGCAAGCCCTGTGAAGGCGGAGAGACGGTGTCCGGTTTGCTGAATCGCGGGCCTTGTCGCTCACGGGAAGGAGGGCTGCCCGTCGCCCCGCTGGCGCAGGTCAACCCCCGTTCTACTCAGGGCACCCTTATTAGATTTCGGGAACGAATTCCGCCACACTGATGTTGTGAAAACCGTGGGTTTGCGGAAGAAAGACGAGAGGACCGGTCGCAAGGCCGGCGCCGCGTCGTCCGCTGCCGTCGTCACGGTCGGCGCCGAGGGACATCACACCCGCGCCGCGATCGTCCAGCTGCTGCTGGAGGAGGGGCCGATCACCGCGACGGCGATCGGCAACAAGCTGGGGCTCGCCCCGGCCGGGGTGCGCCGCCACTTGGACGCGCTCATCGATTCCGGGCAGGCGAGAGCCAGCCGATCCGCGCCGTGGCAGCAGAAGGGGCGCGGCCGTCCGGCCAAGCAATATCAGCTGACCGCGACCGGTCGCGGCAAGCTCGGGCACGCATACGACGACCTCGCGGGCGCGGCGATCCGCCAGCTCGGTGAGATCGGCGGCGACCAGGCGATCACCGACTTCGCGCGCAAACGGGCACGCACTATCGTGGCCGGGATCGAACCCGTCGGGGAGCACACCCCGGAGACCACCGAGGCCAAGGCCGAGGAGATCGCCGAGGCGTTCAACGACGCCGGGTTCGCCGCGACCACCCGCAAGGTGGGCACGGGCGTGCAGATCTGCCAGCATCACTGCCCGGTCGCGCACGTCGCCGAGGAATTCCCCCAGCTGTGCGCGGCCGAACTCGAGGCGTTCCGCGATCTGCTGGGCACCCATGTCCAGCGGCTCGCGACGATCGCCAACGGCGATTGCGCGTGCACCACGCACGTGCCGCTGCTCGTTCTGCCGATTACCACTTCGAAAGCCGCACCCCAAGCCGCCGCACAGCCCGCGACGGTACGAACGAACGACTCCGGAAGGAGTGCCGAATGACGACGACCACCGACCAGGTGCAACCGCTCACCCAGGAAGAGACCATCGCCTCGCTGGGCAATTACGGTTACGGCTGGGCCGATTCGGATGAGGCCGGCGCCAGCGCGCAACGAGGTCTGTCCGAGGCTGTCGTCCGCGACATCTCGGCCAAGAAGAACGAGGAGCCGTGGATGCTCGAGCAGCGGCTGAAGGCGCTGCGCATCTTCGACCGCAAGCCGATGCCGAACTGGGGCTCCAACCTCGACGGTATTGATTTCGACAACATCAAGTACTTCGTGCGCTCGACCGAGAAGCAGGCCGAGAGCTGGGAAGACCTGCCCGAGGACATCAAGAACACCTACGACAAGCTGGGCATCCCCGAGGCGGAGAAGCAGCGGCTGGTCGCCGGCGTCGCCGCGCAGTACGAGTCCGAGGTCGTCTACCACCAGATCCGCGAGGACCTGGAGGCCCAGGGCGTGATCTTCCTGGACACCGACACCGGCCTGCGCGAGCACCCGGAGATCTTCCAGGAGTACTTCGGCTCGGTGATCCCCGCGGGCGACAACAAGTTCTCCGCGCTGAACACCGCGGTGTGGTCGGGCGGCTCGTTCATCTACGTGCCGCCGGGCGTGCACGTCGACATCCCGCTGCAGGCCTACTTCCGCATCAACACCGAGAACATGGGCCAATTCGAGCGGACCCTGATCATCGTCGACGAGGGCGCCTACGTGCACTACGTCGAAGGCTGCACCGCGCCGATCTACAAGTCCGACTCGCTGCACTCCGCGGTGGTCGAGATCATCGTGAAGAAGGGCGGCCGCTGCCGCTACACCACCATCCAGAACTGGTCGAACAACGTCTACAACCTGGTCACCAAGCGGGCCAAGGCCGAGGCGGGCGCGACCATGGAGTGGATCGACGGCAACATCGGTTCCAAGGTCACCATGAAGTACCCGGCGGTCTGGATGACCGGCGAGTACGCCAAGGGCGAGGTCCTCTCGGTCGCCTTCGCGGGCGAGGGCCAGCACCAGGACACCGGCGCGAAGATGCTGCACCTGGCGCCGCACACCTCCTCGACCATCGTGTCGAAGTCGGTGGCGCGCGGCGGTGGTCGCGCGTCCTACCGCGGCCTCGTGCAGGTCAACAAGGGCGCGCACGGCTCGAAGTCGACGGTGAAGTGCGATGCGCTGCTGGTCGACACGATCAGCCGCTCGGACACCTACCCGTACGTCGACATCCGCGAGGACGACGTCACCATGGGCCACGAGGCGACCGTCTCCAAGGTCTCCGAGGACCAGTTGTTCTACCTGATGAGCCGCGGCCTCACCGAGGACGAGGCGATGGCGATGGTGGTGCGCGGCTTCGTCGAGCCGATCGCCAAGGAACTCCCGATGGAGTACGCCCTCGAGCTCAATCGCCTGATCGAACTGCAGATGGAAGGAGCCGTCGGCTGATGGCCGTCGAGAACGTTGCCGTAGCCGCTGAGGCTCGTACTCCCGCGATCAACAAGGGCGAGGTCTTCACTTCGTTCGACGTGAACGCGTTCGAAGTTCCGCACGCCAAGGACGAGGCGTGGCGGTTCACCCCGCTGCGCCGCCTGCGCGGCCTGCACGACGGAACCGCCACGCGTGACGGCCGGACGCAGGTCGAGGTCGCGCCGGTCGAAGGCGTCACCGTGGAAACCGTCGAGCGTGCCGACGCCCGCCTCGGCGAGGCGGGCATCCCTTCGGATCGCGTCGCGGCGCAGGCGTACTCCGGTTTCGACCAGGCCACCGTCGTGTCGGTCGGCGCGGAAACCGAAGTGGCCGAGCCGATCACCATCACCATCACCGGTCCGGGTGAGGGCAAGACCGCCTACGGTCACCTGCAGGTCCGGCTCGGAAACTTCGCCGTCGCCACCGTCGTCATCGACCAGCGCGGCAGCGGAACCTACGCGGAGAACGTGGAATTCGTGCTCGGCGACAGCGCCAAGCTGATCGTCGTCGCCGTCCAGGACTGGGCCGACGACGCCGTGCACGCCACGGCGCACCACGCGAAGCTGGGGCGCGACGCCACCCTGCGGCACACCTCGGTCACCCTGGGCGGCGACCTGGTGCGGCTCACCGGCACCGTGAAGTACGCAGGCCCCGGCGGCGACGCCGAACTGCTCGGCCTCTACTTCGCCGACGCGGGCCAGCACTTCGAGCAGCGTCTGCTCGTCGATCACGCTGTGCCGCACTGCAAGTCGAACGTGCTGTACAAGGGCGCCCTGCAAGGCGACCCGCATTCGCCGAAGGGCGATGCCCGCACGGTCTGGATCGGCGACGTGCTGATCCGCGCGGCCGCCGAGGGCACCGACACCTTCGAGGTGAACCGCAACCTGGTGCTCACCGACGGCGCCCGCGCCGACTCGGTGCCGAACCTCGAGATCGAGACCGGCGAGATCCTCGGCGCCGGGCACGCCTCGGCCACCGGCCGTTTCGACGACGAGCAGCTGTTCTACCTGCGCGCCCGCGGCATCCCCGAGGACGCCGCCCGCCGTCTGGTGGTGCGCGGCTTCTTCCACGAGATCATCCAGAAGATCGCGGTCCCCGAGGTCCGGGAGCGGCTCGAGACGGCCATCGAGGCCGAGCTCGCCGCGATCGGCGCCTGATCACCGAAACACTTACTTACCCCGCAAAGGAACTCCATGACCACCCTGGAAATCAAGGACCTGCACGTCGAGGTCGCCAACCCGGACGAGACCGGCGAGCCCATCAAGATCCTCAAGGGCGTGAACCTGACCGTGAAGTCGGGCGAGACGCACGCGATCATGGGCCCCAACGGCTCCGGCAAGTCGACCCTGTCCTACGCGATCGCGGGCCACCCGAAGTACACGGTGACCTCCGGCTCGATCACCCTCGACGGCGAGGACGTGCTCGAGATGTCGGTCGACGAGCGCGCGCGTGCGGGCCTGTTCCTGGCCATGCAGTACCCGGTCGAGGTGCCCGGCGTCTCGATGTCGAACTTCCTGCGCACCGCCGCCACCGCGGTCCGCGGCGAGGCCCCCAAGCTGCGCACCTGGGTCAAGGAGGTGAAGGAGTCGATGAACGAGCTCGAGATCGACGCCGCCTTCGCCGACCGCAGCGTGAACGAGGGCTTCTCCGGCGGTGAGAAGAAGCGCCACGAGATCCTGCAGCTGGGCCTGCTCAAGCCGAAGATCGCCATCCTGGACGAGACCGACTCCGGCCTGGACGTCGACGCGCTGCGCATCGTCTCCGAGGGCGTCAACCGCTACAGGGAGCGCGAGGACGGCGGCGTGCTGCTGATCACGCACTACACCCGCATCCTGCGCTACATCCAGCCGCAGTTCGTGCACGTCTTCGTCGGCGGCCGCATCGTCGCCGAGGGCGGCCCCGAGCTGGCCGAGGAACTCGACGCCAACGGCTACGTTCGTTTTACTCAGACCGCGACCGCTGGAGCCTGACATGACCGCTACGGTCCGCACCCTCGACGTCGCCCGCATCCGGGCCGACTTCCCGATCCTGAGCCGCACGGTTCGGGACGGGAAACCGTTGGTGTACCTGGACTCCGGCGCGACCTCGCAGCGGCCGCTCGCGGTGCTCGATGCGGAACGGCGGTTCCTGACCGAGAGCAATTCGGCGGTGCACCGCGGCGCGCACCAGCTGGCCGAGGAAGCGACCGACGCCTACGAGGGCGCCAGGGCCGACATCGGCCGGTTCGTCGGTGTCGACGCCGACGAGATCGTGTTCACCAAGAACGCGACCGAGTCGCTGAACCTGGTGACCTACGCGTTCGGCGACGACCGGTTCCCGTACCACGTCGGACCCGGCGACGAGATCGTCATCACCGAACTGGAGCACCACGCGAATCTCGTTCCGTGGCAGGAACTCGCGCGGCGCACCGGTGCGACGCTGAAGTGGTATGGCATCACCGACGACGGCCGGATCGATCTCGATTCGCTCGAATTGTCGCCCGCCACCAAGGTCGTCGCGTTCACGCACCAGTCGAACGTCACGGGCGCGGTCGCGAACGTGGCCGAAATGGTCCGCCGCGCCAAGGAAGTCGGCGCGCTCGTGGTGCTCGACGCCTGCCAGTCGGTGCCGCACATGCCGGTGAACTTCCGCGAGCTGGGTGTCGATTTCGCCGCGTTCTCCGGGCACAAGATGCTCGGACCGTCCGGCGTCGGAGTGCTCTACGGCCGTCGCGCGCTGCTCGAGGAGACCCCGCCGTTCATCACCGGCGGCTCGATGATCGAGACGGTCACCATGGAGGTGACCACCTACGCCCCGCCGCCGCAGCGGTTCGAAGCGGGCGTACCGATGACCTCGCAGGTGGTCGGATTGGGCGCCGCGGTGCGGTATCTCGAAGAGATCGGCATGGACGCCGTCGCCGCCCACGAGCACATGCTGGTCGGCGCCACGTTGGAGGGCCTCGGCGCGATCGACGGCGTGCGTATCGTCGGCCCGACCGAGAACGTGGAACGCGGTGGCGCGGTGTCCTTCGTGGTCGACGGCATCCACGCCCACGATGTCGGACAGATCCTGGACGACGAAGGCGTCGCGATTCGCGTCGGGCACCACTGCGCCTGGCCGCTGATGCGGCGGATGGGCGTTCCCGCCACCGCGCGGGCCTCGTTCGCGGTCTACAACACCCTCGACGAGGTGGACGCGCTGATCGCCGCGGTGCGGAAGGCTCAGAGCTTCTTCGGGGTTGCATAGATCATGCGCATGGAGCAGATGTACCAGGAAGTGATCCTGGACCACTACAAGCACCCGCATCACCGCGGGCTGCGGGAGCCGTACGGCGCCGAAGTGCACCACGTGAACCCGACCTGCGGTGACGAGGTGACCTTGCGCGTCCAGCTGAACGGCAACGGCGACGTCGCCGACGTCTCCTACGACGGTCAGGGCTGTTCGATCAGCCAGGCCGCCACGTCGATCCTCACCGACCAGGTGATCGGGTTGCCCGTGCAGCAGGCGCTGAAGGTCGTCGACGCCTACAACGAGATGATCTCCAGCCGCGGCACCGTCGAGGGCGACGAGGACATGATCGGCGACGGCATCGCGCTGGCCGGCGTGTCGAAGTACCCGGCGCGGGTCAAATGCGCACTGCTGGGCTGGATGGCGTTCAAGGACGCCGTGGTCCGGATAACCTCCGCGGAAGAGACCAAGCGCGCGATGGGCAGCGCCCTGCCGAAGAATGGGGAACGTCATGAGTGAGTCGACACCTGCGACGGAAACAGTCGAGCAGGTCGAGCTCTCGGCCGAGCAGATCAAGCATCTCGAGGACATCGAGGAGGCGATGCGCGACGTCGTCGACCCCGAACTCGGCATCAACGTCGTCGACCTCGGCCTGGTCTACGGCATCAAGGTCGAGAACGAGATCGCCAAGCTGGACATGACGCTGACCTCCGCGGCCTGCCCGCTCACCGACGTCATCGAGGACCAGTCCCGCAACGCCCTCGTCCGCAGCGGCTTGGTCGACGACCTCGAGATCACCTGGGTCTGGATGCCGCCGTGGGGTCCGGACAAGATCACCGAGGACGGCCGCGAGCAGCTGCGCGCCCTCGGCTTCACGGTGTAGGAATACCTGCGCCTTTCGCTGGCTGCCGTTCGATATCGGGCCCGGATCCGCGTGATCCGGGCCCGACCCGTATGCCCGCCCGTCCATTGTCCGACTTGCGTTTTGGACGAATTCGACGGCATCGGCGATGATTGTGCGACTCCGATAACGGAGCCGTTTCAAGAGAAAGATCTTCTATGAAATTCATGGGTAGGGTCGGCTTCGCCGTCGCGTTGACCGGCCTTGCGGTGGGGTCGGTTCTGGGTGCCGGGTCGGCGAACGCGTCGGGCTTGTACGGGGCGATCGCGGTGAGCGGTGGCTCGTGGACGTACGGGGTGAGCGCCAATGAGGCGGGCTTCGACGAAGCAAAGGCCGCGGCGATCGCCAACTGCGGCGCAGCCGACTGCGAGGTGCTCGCCTCGTGGGCGAACGGCTGCGGCGCGCTGGTGGAGAGCAACGAAGGGGTTGCCGCGGCGTCCGGTCCCAACCGGGCGGAGGCCGAGCGTGCCGCCTACCAGCGGCTCGCGGAGATCACCCCGACGGCGCAGCTCGCCAACGTCGGCTCCGCCAACCTGAGCGGTGCGCGGATCGTCGAGGTCGTCTGCACGTCGAACGCACGCTGATTCGTCGGTGAGATTGCGGGCCCGGATCCCCATGGGGGCCGGGCCCGCTCGCGTTTTTCGATCGGTGTGCGTTCGCAGATCGGGGATTTCGCTTCGCGAATATCGTGCGCGGAGCCGACGCATTTCTGAACTGCGCGGTCCCGCCGACCGAAAACCGCGGAATATCTGGACAATTCAGGGACGCTCGGCAAGGATCTCTCCGTCAACGCTTCTGAAACGGAGAGATTCTGTTGTCCGTGCTGCGCAAGTCGGCCCTGGCCGTCGCCGTGTCCTCCACTGCCGCCCTCGGGATCGTCGCCGCCGGTGCGGCCGACGCGGCGCCCAAGCTCTACGGCACCCTCGCGCTCTCGCCGAGCACCGGCAAAGTGGTGGCCGCGATGGACCACACCAGCCGCGTGCAGGCCGACGCGGCCGCCATCCGCGAGTGCGGTGTCTACGACTGCGATCTGGTGCTGAACATCGTCGACGGCTGCGGCGCCATCGCGCGCGGCGCCGACGGGCGCTTCGGCTGGGCTGCCGCGGGCTCCCGCGAGGAAGCCGAACGGATCGCGATCGCCTCCCTCAGCGAAAGCGCTCCGCCCTTCCCGGATCTCGGCAGCGCGTCGCCGCGCGCGGCGCAGGTCGCCGTGTCGGCGTGCACGAAGAACATCGCCTGACCTGACTTCTGGCGCGTCCGCCGCAGGCTCGAGCCGTCCCCTACCGCAGGGATCCGACGTCGACGGTCGGTCCGAGCGCCAGGCCGCCGGTGGCATCGATGTACTGTCCGGTCACCCATCGGGCGTCGTGCGAGGCGAGGAAGGCGACGACGTCGGCGATGTCATGTGGTTGGCCGACACGGTGGAACGCCGACCAGGCGGCGGCCTGTGCGTGCATCCGATCGTCGGCCAACCAGGCGGCGATGTCGGTTTCGACGATGCCGGGCTCGACGGAATTGACTGTGATTCCCCGGTTTCCGAGTTCGAGCGCCAGCGTGCGGCTCAGGCCGTTGAGGGCGGCCTTGGTCATGGAATAGGCGATCGTCAGCGGTGTGGCCACCCGCGCCGCGGCCGACGAGATGTTGATGATCCGTCCGCCGTCGCGAAGTCGCCGCAGTCCCTGCTGGATGACGAAGAACGGCGCTTTGGCGTTGACCGCGAAGACGGCGTCGAAATCCTTCTCGCTGACGCCTTCGATGGTGCTGTAGACGACCGTTCCCGCGTTGTTGACGATGATGTCCACCGCGCCGAGTCCGGTGGCGTCGAAGGCATCCCAGAGCGCCTCGGCGTCACCGGGAACGCCGAGTTCGACACCGAGCGGAAAGGCGGTGCCGCCCTCGGCCTCGATCGTCGCGACAGTCTGGAGGGCGGCGGCTTCGTTGGTCCCGTAGTGCACAGCGACGGTGGCGCCGTCACGGGCGAGTCGTTGTGCGACGGCCTTGCCGATGCCTCGGCTGGCGCCGGTGACGAGTGCGATCTTGGTGTCCAGAGGTTTCATCGTTTCCCACCCAATCTTCTGTATCGGACATTCCAGAAGTGACGCTACGCGACTTCTGGAATGTTTGCTATATAATTGGGCAATGGCTTCGAAGCGCACCGGGCGACCGCGCGAGTTCGATCGCGACCTCGCTCTGCGGCGCGCGATGGAGTTGTTCTGGGAACACGGCTACGAACCGACCACCCTCGCCGATCTGACCGAAGCCATGGGCATCGGCGCGGCCAGCCTGTACGCGGCCTTCGGGAGCAAAGAGCAACTCTTCGGCGAAGCGGTGCGGTTCTATTCGCGGGAGCACCGCGGATTCCTGGCACAAGCCCTGCGTGAGGAGCCGACCTTGCGCGCCGGGATCGCCCGCATGCTGCGTGAAGCCGCCGACGCGTACACCGTCCCGGGCTATCCGGCGGGTTGTCTGATCATCAGCGGTGCGGTCAATTGCGGTTCGGTGACGGTCAGCAATGGGCTCCGCGAGGAACGCGTCACCAGCCTGGAAGCGCTACGGGCGAGAATCGAATCCGGTATCGCGCGTGGCGAACTCGCCGAGAACGCGGACGCGCGAGTGCTGGCCGAGATGATCGGTGTGGTGATCCAGGGCATGGCTCAACAGGCTCGTGACGGTACCGACCGGGAAAGTTTGCGTACCGTCGCCGATCTGGTCGTGAACGCTTTGCCGTGGCGGGGCGGAGCCGGGCACGACGCATGAGCGTGGATTTCCGGCGCCATGGTTCTCCTGGCAACCCTGCTGTCAGGAAGTCGTTGCCGAACCGGAACGCTATCAGCGCGTGCCGTGGCACGGGACTGTGTCCGATTCGGCCCGCCTCATGGGCGACGAGGCGACGCCATGAACCGGCCCGAGCACGACGCCGCGGCTGTCGAGCAGGATCGTGACGTCAGCCCCCGGGCTTGCCTGGACACAGCTCCGTGTAGGCAACGTCGGGATTGGGGGAGACCCACTCCTCCCACTGCCTCTGGGTCGGATTCGCTACGAGCTTCTTGCACAGCTCTTCCTTCCAGACGGCGGGAGCGGGCAGCTCCCAGACCCCGCCGCCGACCCAGGACAACCCGCCGGGAACGGGCAAGTAGTCGGCGTTCGCCGTGACGAAGACGCGGCGCTGATCGGGACTGAATTCGATCTCGGTGCCCTCGCCGGTCGCCGTGGCGTCGACCGCGTCGCCGATCTGAGTCCGCGAGGCGACATCCCAGAACCGCACGGTCTTGTCCGGTGCGATCGAGACGAGGTAACGACCGTCGCTGTTGTAACTGAGAGCTTCAGGGGCAAGACCGCGGCCTGGGATCTGCGACCCGACAGGTTTGGCGTCTCGGGCATCGAACTCCTGGATGTAGTTGTAGTCGGCGATCGCGAGGCGCCGGCCATCGGGACTGATCGCCATGCTGGTGACGGCTGCGGGGGAGCGCACCTCGCCGAGCAACTGCTGTGTCGCGGTGTCCCAGATCCTGACCGAATCGAAACTTTGGGAATAGAGGCGTCGGCCGTCCTCGCTGAAGGCAACCCTCCCAACGAAGTACTTGTGACCTCCCATCGGCTCGCCGATTGGCCTGCTGTGTCTCCAGTCCCAGAGTCGAGCGGTGTTGTCGTCGCTCCCTATCGCGAGTGTCTGTCCGTCGGGGCTCAATGCCACACTGTCCACCTCGTCGTATGTCTTGATCACTTCGCCGTAAGGCTGCCCGTTCGAGGCGTCGAGGACGCGGAGTTCGTTGTCGCGTGACAGCACTGCCAGCCAGCGGTCATCGGCGCTGAAGTCGATCTTGCTCACGTCTCGAAGCGCCTCGGAGACCATGGCCGCACCGATCTGTCGACCGGTGTCGATGTCCAACCATCGCATCGTGTTGTCGTTGAACACGACGAGTCGCGGTCCGCCCTTCGTGTTCACGAGCCAGTAGGTCCCGTGGCCTTCCGCCGCCTTGCTGCCCGCCATCTCGGCACTCAGTCCGGAACCGGGGGCGGTCCGCAATACCTGGACGGTGTCGGGGGAACCGGAAACAATGCGGTCGTCTCCAGGGGTGAACGCAATGTCCCAGACCGACATCTGAAGGGTGATCGGATCACCGATCGAATCACCGGTGCGCGCATCCCATAGGCGGACCGAGTGTTCCGTGCCTCCGGTGGCAATTCGTGTTCCGTCAGAGCTGAATGCCACCGACCAAATAGCCTTGAAGGTTCCGGTGGCAGGTCTTCCGATGGGGGCGCCGGTGTCGGCATTCCAGATCAATAGCGGCGCCTTGTCGTACGACAAGGCGCCATATCCGCCGGCGGCGACGATGTGGCCGTCCGGGCTGAACGCCACACTGCTCAAAAGGCCCACATCTTCGCCGCGCAGCGGTTCACCCTGTGGCGCTGCGTTGTCGGCGTCCCACAGTCGGACGGTCTGGTCATCTCCGGCGGAGGCCAGGCGGCGCCCGTCCCGGCTGAATGCCAGCGCGTTCACGTCCCCAGTGTGTCCTCTCAGTGGGCTCGCGATCTGCTGGCTGGTCTGCACATCCCACAGCCGCAGATTGTCATTGCCGTCGATGGCGGCGACCCGTCGTCCGTCGGCGCTGACGGCGGCCTCGTCGACGTATTTTTCGCTGCCTATCATCGGCTGGCCGACGAACTGACGGCTGTCCGAGTCCCAGATACGGATCGCGAAATCTTCGCTTCCCATTGCGAGATACCGTCCATCAGGACTCATGGCGAATATGGCGAAGAACTGCGGGTCTGTGAACGGGTCCCCGATCGGTTCGCCGGTCTCGGTGTCCCACAACTGAATGCTAGACGCGGTGCGGGCGGCAATCCGCCGACCATCAGCGCTGACCTGTGCGCCGGCCACGTCCATTACCATGTCGACTCGCGGTTTCTCGTCCAGCACGCTCAGCAGCGCCCCGATCCCCTCCCTTTCCGACAAGCGATGCGCCGCAAGAGCTTTGACGACAACTTCCAGTTCGGTTCCCGGTCGGCCACCGCTGAGCATGGCCTGCACCTGTGAGGTCAGCCGCCCACTCAACGCGTCGCGGCTGCGGGCTTCTGCTTCGTGGCGTTTGGCGTCGGCCTCCTTGCTGGCGTGCACTGCCACCACGAGCGCGATCACCGCCACGAGCGCCACCGCCAGCGTCCCGGCGAGCACGGCGACGAGGACCCTCGCGCGGTGGCGCAGGGCCGCCGCATAGGCTTCCGCCTCTTCACGGCGCTGCTGCGCGTTCCGCAGCTCGGCCTCACGGCGTTGTCGCTCGGCGTCGGCGCGGGCGTCCTCATGCTCGCGTGATGCCGCGAGGAAGTCGGCGGCGTGTCGTACTCGGTCGCGGAACATGGTGGAGCCGGCCAGTTGCTCAGCCGTAGCCAGGCGCACGCCTTCGAACAGCCATTCCTGGCTGCGTCGATTGAGTTCCCAATCGGCGGCCGCGCGGTCGAGGCTGTCGGCGGCCTTCAGATCCTGGGCATGCTCGGACAGCCACGACGCCAGCGAGTCCCATTGCCGCAGTAGGCTTTCCAACGCAACTTCGACCACCGTCTCACCCCCGCGCTCGTCCTTGACGAGCAGCCGGCGGGTGACCATCGCATCGATCAGCTCGTGGCTGTCCGGTGGCAGCTCGTCCCAGCGCGCGACGCGGCGTGAGGGTGCGTCGGTGTCCTGATCGATCGTGGCGAGCCAGGGGATGAACGCACCGCGCAGCGTATCGAGCTGCTGGGCGCGCCGGTCGGGATTCGCGGCCAGCAACGTGTCGATCTCGGCTTCGACGATGCGTCGCATGCCGCCTATGGCCTCATAGTTGGCCAGGGTGAGCCGCCCGGCGCTGCCGTAGTCGAGGTACAGCCGCGACAGCATCAATGCCAGCAGCGGCAGGCTGTCCGCACCCCCGGTGGTGTCGTCCAGCAGCCGGGCCACCAGCGCGGCGTCCAGGCTCAGCCGCAACCCCGCCGCGGTGGCGCGGGCGGCGGGTCCAGTGATCACGTCCTTGTATTCGGTGACCGGCATCGGCTTCAGGTCGCCGAACTCCCGGGTGTGCACCGCGAGCAGCTCCGGTGCGTTCTGCAGCGACTCGTAGCGGTCGGCCCGGATGCTCATCGCCGCGATCAGCGGCAGATCATCGAGCGCTCCGGTCTGCAGCAGAGCGCCCAGCAGCGCCAGGAATGTGGCGGCCTCGGGGCCTGCGTCGGCGGAGAACAACTCCTCACCCTGGTCGATCGGCAACACCACGGTCGGCACGCCCGCGTCGCCTGCCGCCGCCAGCTGGGCCTCGCGTAACCACGTGGCGAGCCGGGCGGTGTCGGTGTCGTGGCAGGCGGCCTTGACATCGCCGAGCGTCGGGCCGCCCGGGCCTGCTTGCGCCCGCAGCCGGTAAATGGCTTCGGCCAGGCCCTGATCACCGGTCAACGCGGCGCGCTCGGGGCGCACGATCTCACACACCAGGAAGTTCGTGGGGTCCCGGCGTAGCCGGGGCAGCAGACCTGCGCGTAAGAACGACGACTTGCCGACACCGGAGGGGCCGAGGATCACGAACAGCCCTTCCACACCCGCGGCGCGCATCCCGCGCAACGTGTCCAGGCCGCGCAGGATCTGGGGGTCTCGTCCGAAGAACACCGCGGCGTCGACATCTTCCATCGATTGCCATCCGCGGTACGGCGCGCGTTGGGTGTCGTCGTCCGGCGGCCAGGGAAAGTACTCGGCGCCGATTCCCGCGTCGTGCAACCCGCGCAGGAGCCGCGCCAACCCGTCGGTGGCGAAGTGCACCGGTTCACCCGCATCGGACAAGACCGTGGTGATCTCGCCGTCACCGTCGGGGAACAGATCGCAGATCTGCCACTCGCGCACTCGCTCGCCCTGCGCCGCCGGATCGATGCGGGCGCAGAAGACGCGCTTGTTGAGAGATTCCGCGAGCCGGGCTTCGGCCAGGCACTCGTGCGAATTCTCCCAGTGCCGGGAGACGAGGCACAGGACCGCCTCGCAACGATCCACCGCGCGAGTCAGTTCGGACTTCCAGCGCACTCCCGGCGCAAACCCGGTGTCGGGGTCGATGTCCAGGAAGATCTGGCCTTTCAGGCTGGGCTCATTGTCGGTCAGCCACCGGAGGAGGGCCTGCGCGGCTGCGTTGTCCCGCCTGGAGTGGCTCAGGAACACGCGGTACATGCGCCGATACTGCTGCCGCGTGGCGACAGGGTCGCGAGTATTGGACTACTCGATTCTTGCGCGGTCGGGTTTCACAGGAGGACGGCGTCTGCGCAGAGGGTTTGGACATTTCCGATGCCGTGGACGATGATCTGTCGTCGATAGTCTTTTTACGGGGAGGAATTCCAATGTCTTTGTCGCGCAGTCTTTTCGTGGGCGCGATCGCCGCGGGCGCGGTGGTGGCCGGTGCGGGCCCGGCGCTGGCCGAGCAGGCGGAGCCGTGGGAGACCCGGCTCGGGGATCTCTACGGCGCCATGGCCATTTCGCGCAGCACCGGCGCGGTGTCCTACGCGGTGAACTACGCAAGCCTCGGGGCGGCCGACGCCGAAGCGATCGACGAGTGCGGCGCGCGGGACTGCCAGGTCGTCGTCCACTTCCGCAACGCATGCGGCGCCGTGGCGCAGGGCGCCGACGGACGCGTTGGCTGGGCGTGGGACACCACCAAGGGCGGGGCGGAGCGGGCCGCGATCCAGGTGCTCGGCCTCAGCGCCCCGCCGTTCCCCGATCTCGGCAGCGCCTCGCCGCGCCCGGCGAGCACCGTGCTCTCGGCCTGCACCTCGAACGCCGGCTGAGGTCTGCCCGACCCGGTTTGTTGTGCGAATCCTCGGGATGTCGGTTGCCGGATCGTGATCTTGTTGACAATCATGGAGGCGTGCAGCTTTCCGACGGTGTGATCACGCTGCGGCCGATCGCGGTGTCCGATGCGGAGGCGCATCTGGCCGGTGAGGACCGTGAGCTGGTGCGCTGGCTCAACGGAGGCCGCGGCTCGCTGGAGAGCGTGACCGCGTACTTCGAGGAGTGCGCGGCGAACTGGGCGGCGCAGGGGCCGCAGCGCACGTTCGCGATAACCAGGAACGACACCCTCGTCGGCACCCTGGATATCCAGATCGGTCGGCCCTTTCTGGCCGCGGGGCAGGCCGACCTGACCTACGGCATCTATCCGATGTGGCGCGGCCATGGCTTCGCCACCAAGGCGGTCGTCCTCGGGTGCCGGTACCTGGCCCGTACGGGTCTGGCCGAGGAAGTGGTGCTCCGGATCGATCCCGTGAACGCCGATGCGGTGGGCGTCGCCCGCCGGGCCAGGTTCCACTACCTGCGCAGCAGCGACGAACCCGGCGAGGGCCCGCTCGACTGGTACATCCAGGCCCTCTGAGCGGCGGCTATCGACGCAACACCTTGCGCGCCAGCCAGTTGCCGAGGAACTGGATGCCCTGCACCCCCGCGATGATGATCAGCGTGGCGACCAGGGTGACCTGCCAGTCGAAGCGCTGGTACCCGTACACCAGGGCGAAATCGCCGAGCCCGCCGCCGCCGACGATGCCGGCCATCGCGGACATGTCGACGATGGCGATCACCACGAAGGTGTAGCCGAGCACCAGCGGGCCAAGCGCCTCGGGGATGAGCAGCGTCAGAATGATGCGCAGCGGTCCCGCGCCCACCGCTCGCGCCGCCTCGATCACGCCGGGATCGACGGTGACGAGGTTCTGTTCCACGATGCGGGCGATGCCGAACGAGGCCGCCACGATCATCACGAAGGCGGCCGCCTCGGTGCCGATCGTCGTGCCGACCACCTCCAGCGTCACCGGTCCCAGTGCCGCGAGCAGGATGATGAACGGGATCGGCCGCACCACGTTCACCAGCACGTTGAGCAGCACGTTGAC
Organism: Nocardia sp. bgisy118; assembly: GCF_057708605.1. Taxonomy (NCBI): domain Bacteria; kingdom Bacillati; phylum Actinomycetota; class Actinomycetes; order Mycobacteriales; family Nocardiaceae; genus Nocardia; species Nocardia sp. bgisy118. The sequence goes on from NZ_JBYISM010000001.1 coordinate 317,896, forward strand.
CGGCGCGTTGGCGAGCAGGCCGCCCTTGCGTGTGGTGTACAGGGCGGTGCCGAGGAACAGCCCGATCAGCCCGCCGATCAGGAAGGTGATCGACACGAGATAGATGGTGGTGCCGATCGCCTCGGACAGCACCGGACGCAGTTTCTCCCAATCCGTGTGCACCGTCGTTACCGCCGCTCCAGTTCGTCGATCACCTTCGCCACCGCGTCGTCCGGCCCGTGCAGGGCCAGCGTGACGCTGCCGAAGGTCTTGTCCTGCAAGGTGCCGACCCCGCCGTACACCACCTCGAATCGCACGTCGGCGTGCGCGGCGAGCGCCAGCGCGTCGCCGAGGCCGCGGTCGTCGTCGACGTCGACGGTCACCAGGGTGCCGCCGTGGCGTTCCCGCAGCGTGGCCAATTCGCCGGGATCGGGCCGGTTGTGCAGCACGGTGCCGACGAACGACTTGGTCGGCGCCGCCTGCGGCGTCGCGAAGACGTCGAAGGTCTCGGCCAGCTCGACGATCCGGCCGTCCGCGAGCACGGCGACCCGGTCGGCCACCGCGCGGATGACGTCCATCTCGTGCGTGATCACCACGATGGTGACGCCGAGTTCACGATTGATCTTCCGCAACAGCCGCAGCACCTCGCCGGTGGTCTCCGGGTCAAGCGCCGAAGTGGCCTCGTCGGCGAGCAGCAGCGCGGGCGAGGTCGCCAGCGCCCGCGCGATGCCGACCCGCTGCTTCTGGCCGCCGGAGAGCTGATCGGGGTAGCTGCGCGCCTTCTCCGACAGGCCGACGAACTCGAGCAGTTCGGCCACCCGCGCCTTGCGCTCGGCGCGCGGCCTGCCCGCGACCTTCAACGGGTACTCCACATTGCCCGCGACGGTCCGCGACCGGAACAGGTTGAACTGCTGGAACACCATGCCGATATCGCGCCTGATCTGCCGCACCCGGGACTCGGGCACGCCGGTGATCGGCGTACCCGAGACCAGAATGGTGCCGCTTGTCGGCTTCTCCAGCGCGTTGATCAGGCGCACCAGCGTGCTCTTGCCCGCGCCGGAATAGCCGATCACACCGAAGATCTCGCCGCGCTCGATGCGCAGGTCGATACCGTCGAGCGCGACCTGGCTGTCGGCGCCCTTGCCGAAAACCTTGGTGACCCCGCGGAATTCGACCGCGCTCACTTGCCGTCGCGGATGGTCTGCTGCACCCGCTGCAGGATCTGCTCCAACTCCGGCGCGCCGCGCGTCACCGCCACCGCGGTGTTCTTGGTCGACGCCGCGTGCGCCGCCTGCACTTCCGGGTCCTTCCAGACGTCGACGATCTGCTTGTAGAGCGGGTTGTCCTTGTCCTCGGCCCTGGTGACGATCACGTTGATGTACGGCTCGGCCGCCGGATTCTTCGGATCGTCCTTGTACAGCGCCGAATTCGGGTCGATGCCGGAGCGCTCCAGGAAGGTGTTGTTGATGATCGAGCCGTCCGTCGAGGCCAGCGACAGCGCCGTCTGTGCCGCATCGACCGGTGTCACGGTGACCTTCGAGGCGGCCTTGTCGATGTCGGCGGGGGAAGGCTGGCGGCTGTCGCCGGACAGTTTCAGCAGCCCGGCCGCCTGGAGCACGAACAGCGCCCGCGCCTGATTGGTCGGGTCGTTCGGAATGGCGATCTGGCCGCCCTGCGGGATGTCGGCCAGTGACCTGTGCTTCTTCGAGTACAGCCCGAGCGGCACGATGTAGGTGGAGCCGATCGGGGTCAGCGTGTCGTTGTTGGACACGTTGTACTGGCCGAGGAACTGCAGGTGCTGGAACAGGTTGACATCGATCTGGCGTTGCGCGAGCGCGAGATTCGGCTGCTGGTAATCGGAGAAGTTGGTGATCCGCAGGGTGATGCCCTGGTCCTTCGCCTTGCGCTCGAAGACGTCCCAGACCTGGTCCCGGTCGGTGGTGCCGATGCGGACCACCTTGCCGGAGGACGCCTCGTCGGTGCCGCACGCCGTCAGGGTGAGGGCCGCGGTTGCTACCAGGACCGGGATCGCCAGTACCCGATGGAATTTCACTCGTGCTCCCGAATGCTCGTCGCGAAGGGGGCGGGACCGCGCGTTCGCACCGTCCCGCCTTTTCTGAACCCGGCAATCCAAGCGGTGCGCCCGGCGCGGCGACAAGAATTTCGATAGTGGTGAGCGGAACCCTCGCGGAGAATTGGACGATCGTCTAGTTTGCCTGCAAGGTGAATGCTGCGCCGTGTGCGGTCTCGTGCGGTGCGGACCGCCGTGAGGGGGCGGGTCCGCACCGGCGGGCGGTGTTTGCCCGGCCATCGGTCGGGTAGGCGGTCGGGGAAGCGCACACGGGAGTCCGGCACCGAGGACGTGCCAGGAGACCGCTCGAAGGGACGTCCATGTACTACATCGACGCGGCCAAGGATCAACTGACCGACCTGGTCGGGAAACTGCGCGATGCGGCGAGCCGGACAGCGGGCGGGCAGACCGTGACGGTCGCCCGGCCACGCGCCGAGGTCGAGCGGTTCTGGCGCGATCCCGAGAACTTGTCTCGGGTGCTCGGCGATATCGGCGACGTCAGCGCGACCAGCCCGGCGGACTACGAGTGGACGCTACTGTACGGCGACGAGGGCGTGCTGACCTGGCAGACGATGTTGGTGACAGAGGAGGACGGCCTGCGGTTCGTCGACGTCGCCGAGGACGGCGCGGCGCGCGAGGACGGCCCCGAGATCGGGGTCTATTTCGCCGACGCGCCACGCGGCCTCGGCACCGAGGTGACGATCCGCGCCGCGGCGCCGCTGCCCGGTTTCCTGGCCGGGGCGGCGGCCTTCAAGGCGCTCTACCGGGCGCGCGCACTGATGCAGACCGGTGAGCTGCCCACTCTCGAACACGATCCCAGCACACGGGCGGCCGCCCGCTGACCGAGGAGGCGACATGCGCGCACTCTGCTGGAACGGTGTCGACGATCTGACGGTCGAAACGGTCGACGAGCCGACCCTGGTCAATCCACACGACGCCATCGTGCGGGTCCGGCTGACCACGACCTGCGGTTCGGACCTGCACGTCATCGACGGATACCTGCCGGGCATGCGCGAAGGCAGCGTGTTCGGTCACGAGTTCATGGGCGAGGTGGTGGAGATCGGCAGGGAGGTCCGCGCGCACGCGGTCGGCGAGCGCGTCGTCGTGCCGTCCTTCATCGGCTGCGGCGCGTGCTGGTACTGCGACAACGACCTGTACTCGCTGTGCGACACGACGAATCCGAATGCCGAAATGCAACAGCCGATGCTCGGTTACCCGACCGCGGGCAGGTACGGGTCCACCCACCCGTTCGGCGGCTATCAGGGCTCGCACGCGCAGTACGTCCGGGTGCCGTTCACGGACGTGAATTGCTTCGCCGTCCCCGAGGGCGTGAGCGACGAGCAGGCGCTGTTCCTGTCGGACGCGGTGCCGACCGGGTTCATGGGCGCCGACTTCTGCGACATCTCGCCGGGCGACACGGTCGCGGTGTGGGGGAGCGGCGGCGTGGGTCTGATGGCTGGGCACAGCGCGCGTCTGCTCGGTGCGGAACGGGTGGTCGTCATCGATCGGCTGCCCGAACGGCTCGCGTTGGCGCGCAAGGCATTCGATGCGGAGACGATCGACTGCACGGCCGTGGACAGCGTGCTGGAGGCGCTGCGCGAAGAGACCGGTGGACGCGGACCCGACGCGTGCATCGACGCCGTCGGCATGGCGGGGCACGGCACGGGTCTGCACCGGATCTACGACCGTGCCAAACAGTTGCTGCGCCTGGAGACCGATCGCGCGACCCCGCTGCGCGAGGCGATTCTCGCCTGCCGCAAGGGCGGGATCGTCGCCGTGCTCGGCGTCCACGACATGATCGACAAGTTCCCGATGGGTGCGGTGACCACCAAGAACGTGACCATCCGCAGCGCGCAGCAGCACGGCCAGCGGTATGTGCCCCTGTTGTTCGACTACGTCCGGCGCGGTGAGCTCGACCCGACGTATCTGATCACCCACGACATGTCGCTCGAGGACTCCGTCCGCGGCTACGACCTGTTCAAGAACAGGCGCGAAGGCTGCGTACGAGCCGTCTTCCGCCCGTGAGCGTGCGGCACGCACGGGAGTTGCCGGAGCAGGATCCGACGATCGCGTGCAATTAGCCACGAGATAGCGCATTCTGTGTTATGGGTCGGGTGCTCGTAGTCATGACGTACTTCGGAACGGGAACTACGCATCATGTCCACGCCACACGGACAAAAGGCGCTGCGTAACGGGTCGTACTCAGCAGCGGACGCGCGTGCGCGGCCACAGCCGGACGGTTGTGCCACTCTGTCCCACCGGGACCGCCACGGGGGCCGGCGCGAGATTTCCCTCGATCACGGCGCGACCCGCATGACGATCGGGCGGTCGGACGCCGCCGACATCATCGTGACGGCCGACGCGACCGTTTCGCGTCTGCACGCCATCATCGAGCGAGTCGGCGGTTGCTGGGTCGTCATCGACAACGGGCTGTCGACGAACGGGACTTTCGTCAACGGCGAGCGCATCGGCGGATTTCGGAAGCTCGCGTCCGGCGATTCGATTCGCCTCGGGAAATCGGTATTCGTCTTCAACGACGGCCACCCGTCCGAAGACGAGAAAACGGTCGTCCAGGTCAGGCTGCCGACCCGGAATTCGCTGACCGACGCCCAGTATCTGATTCTCGAGGCGCTGTGTCGCCCTTACGACTCGGAGACCACGTTCACCTACCCCGCGTCGAACTGGCAGGTTGCCCATGATCTGTGCCTGAGCGTCGCCACGGTCAAAACCCACATGCGAGCCTTGTTCAAGATTTTCGATGTCGAAGCCCTGCCGCCGAATCAGAAGCGGGTATTCCTGGTCGAACGCGCCATCGAGAGCGGCGTGCTCGATCACCACGATCGGTAGGAGCAGGCAATTGCGGTGAGGTCCGTTCGCGGCCTCGGCGCCGCCGTCGGAGCGGTGACTCCTTTCGGTGCGGTGGCAGGTCAGATCGGGCGGAAGCCCGCGCCGACGCCACCGCGTCGGTCGATGTCCTCGATGATGGCGGCCATGTTCCCGCCCAGCTGCGGCCCGAGGCACGGCACGTACAGGTAGCCGTTGACCATGCCGACCAACGTCGTTCCGACCACCACCGGCCCGCCGGAGTCTCCGGGTAGGACACAGATCTGGGTCCAGGCCCAGTTGTTGGTCTGGAACACGTCGCCGTAGGCGAGTCCGCAGGTCTGGCCCGTGGTGTAGCCCTGCTTACAGGCGATGTCCGGGAACTGCGCAGGCCCGCCCACTGCGGTGATCGTCGTGTTGCCCACGCGATTCACAGGGACGACGCTGTCCGGGTCGAACACGATGACGGCGTAGTCCATCTCCGCGTTCGTGTAGGCGAAGGTGCCGACCACGCCCGCGTCCCGGTTGGCCTCGGCGGTGACCGAGGTGCCCGCCTCGCTGCAGTGACCCGCGGTGAGACCGACCAGCCGACCCGCGGCATCGTGCCCGATAGTGGTGAGCGTGCAGATGCCCTGGTCGCCGACGACGATGCCGGAGCCGCCGCCGAGCACCGCCGGGGCCGCGGCATGCGCGATGCCCAGTTGCGCCCCGGCCGGCATCAGGACTGCCGCCACCGCGAGGACGGCCACTTCGAGTTTCCTGAACATGTCCATCCCATCGCTGGAGCCGCAACGCTCCCGTGCGGCGCGAATGACGTCGGCACATTTCTCGCACAAGACCTCGCGGCGCGACGGCGTCAGGCCTTGTCGTTGTTCTTTCCCTGGTATCGAGTCCGGTCGGAGGTGCTGTATCGAATAGCACTTTTACTACAGGTCACCACGCCAACTGGTGTGTGACGCGCGGCGTTGTCGGCGCATTGTCGTGTTGCTGCTAGGTCATGCGAAGCAGATGCCCGTACCGAACGGGAAGATCGGCGGGACGAAGCAGACCCACCAGAGGAATGGGTTCCACCACAGAAGGGCCGGCTCGACCTGCGCGGGAACTTGGTCGGAGGCGGGCGCCACCTGAACGGGCACAGGAGGTTCGACGGCCGGGGCCGAGGTAGCAACGCCTGAGCCGAGGGCGATCATAGGTGCGAGCGCTACCGCTGCGACGGCTGCGCGCATTGTGGTTGATTTCATGATCTTTCCTTCAACTGAGCGCTTTCGGGACACCCTGGAAAGGCGTCCCGGAATGACACCATCAACTCTCCTCGTAGAGCGCGCGGAAGATCATCCACCCGCGGGTTGGAAATGCTCAGACCTCGGGTGGGCTCGCCCACCGGCCGCGCCCCGTTCGCCGCGCGACGGATCGCCCGCGACCCGACCGGCACAGGCCGCCCGGCCCCGTCGGCAACCCCGCACCGAGGCCCGAGGTCGCATGGGCGGGTGGAGTCGCGTCGCCACCGATGGGCATCGCGAGTGGCTGCCCGAACAGCGCTGTGTGCCATCCCGGTTCGGCGAAACCGCTGCCCGGCCTCGCGCCTGCGCAGCCTCGTGATGCGAGGAAAGTTCCTCTGGCCAAAGCGATCGTTAGACGATATGGTCTAGAACGTTGATAGCAAACTTATTGACTATGGAGGTCGAGTCGCATGTCCGCTGTGGACACCTTCCGCGCGGCCGTCGAAGCGCGTGATCTTCCGGCGTTGGAGCCGCTCTTCGCCGCCGACGCCCGCTTCTACAGCCCGATGAAGTTCACGCCTTTCGCTGGCCGCGCCGTCATACGAACTGTGTTCGGTGTGCTGCTCACGCAAGTTTTCGAGGACTTCCGGTACACCGGCGAACTCATCGGATCGGCCGAGACGGCAGCGGGAGTCGATGCCGAATCGCATCTGCTGGTCTTCCGGGCGGCCGTCGGCGACTTGCAGATCCAAGGGATCGATCTGATCCAGCTGGACGAGCAGGGTCTTATTCAAGAATTCACCGTGATGATCCGGCCGGGCAGCGCATTGGGCGCCGTCTCGGACAAGGTCGTCGCCGGTCTCGTCGCGGAAGGGGTGCTGCCCGCTTCGGCGGGGGCGCGCTGACACGCGAATCTCGTAAGCCTCGGGTGAACCGAGGCGATCCTCGCCCGAGTTGCCATCCCCCGTCGCTGCTTCGGGCTGACCACATCCCAACCTTGGAGGTACTTTCATGCCCAATATCGACGCTTACATCCCCGCCGGCGCGCTGTCCCCTGACGCGGAGCGGGCGCTCATCGCGACCGTCACCGATATCGTCCTTCGTCACGAGGGCGCCGACCCGGCCAACCCGCTCGTGCGGTCCATCGCATGGCTGGCCCTGCACCGGCCTGAAATGTATGTCGCAGGCGAACCGGCCACGGACGCACCGCGTTACCGGTTCTATACGGCCGCGCCCGAAGGTCAATTCGACGACGAACGACGCCGCGCGATGGTCGCCGAGATCACCGAAGCGGTGCTGGACGCCGAAGCGGGCGCTTATCCCCGTGATCCGCAACGCGTCTGGGTGTTCACGCCCGACATCCCGGAGGGCACATGGGGGGCGGGCGGCCAGGTGGTGCGCCTCGCCGACATCCTGTCGTTCGCCGTCGGGGATGCCGACCTCGGCCGCAAGCTGGCGGAGAAGGCGCTGGCCAGGAGCCGGAACGCGAACGTCTGAGTCGCTCGGCCCGACCATGACAGTAGGGGCGTCTGATTCCGGTACGCCCCTAGGGGATTCCCGGGTCTCGGTGCATGTCCTCGAATTTCATAGAGAAGGTGATGATGAACGGCGATGCACCGGCATCGGCTGACTCCTCGATTCGTCGGTCGCTACGACCGTCCGGTCGCCGCGAACGGGCGCAGCTCTTGGCCGCTGCCAGTGAGGTGTTCGGGTTACGGGGCTACTACGCGACGGTGATGGAACATGTCTGCGAGCAGGCGCGAGTATCGAAACCGATTGTGTACGCGCATTTTCCCGGCAAGCTGGGACTCTATCTCGCTGTTGTCGAGATGCACGTCGACGCCTGGGTCGGCGGCGTGCGAAAGGCCCTTCGGTCGGCGACCGACAGCGAGCGCCGAATGCGGGCCGCGACGTCGGCCACCTTCGACTTCGTCGACCGTCGGCCACGGAGCTATCGCCTCGTCTTCGATTCGGACGCCGGCGGCGAACCCCCGGTCCGCCGCCGACTGGCGCGCTCCACCGAGGACTGCGTCGACGCGGTCTGCGAGGCGATGAACCGGGAGGGCAACGACTTTCGCGCCCGCATGGTGGCGACCGGCCTCGTCGGGGCGTGGCAAGCCGCGGCTACGGATTGGGTCGAGAGCGGACGTCCGGTCGCCAAGGCGGACGCCGTGGAGGCGACGGTGGCGATGTGCTGGCGCGGGCTGGCCAGGATGCCGGTACATCCGAGCCCGCGCGGATCATGAGATCAAACTCGGAATAGACCGGCAGACCGAGCGAAGGGATTCGTCGTCGCGGGTGGACAGCGCGACGACGAACGCCCCTTGGATCAGGGCCAGGACGGTGTCTGCGAGCTCGTCGGCCGTGCGGTCGCTCCGGACATCGCCCGCGGACTGGCCTGCCGCGATCGCATCGCGCAGGTGCGATTGCCAGGCGCGCACATCGGTGTCGAGTTGCTCGCGGAACGTATCGGAGGTCGCGGCGACCTCGGTGGAGAACTTCCCGAACAAGCAGGCGTGCTGATACCCGGACTCGACGAAGTGATCGGCCATCGCCGAGAAGTAGCCGCAGAGCTTGTCCGCGGTGCTCAACTCGGACTTCGCCGCCCACTTCGCGAGCAGATCGAGTTGGTAGCGGCTGTAGCGCTCGAGCACCGCTCGGCCGAAGGCTTCCTTGGATCCGAAGTGGTGATAGAAGGAGCCCTTCGGGACCCCTGAGGCCTCCAGGACCGCATCGACCGTGGTGCCGTGGAAGCCGTAGGCATAGAAGTGCTGCATGCCCTGACGGAGCAGCCGCTCCTTGTGCGAGGGCACGGTACGTGCCGATTTGTCGCCGTTCGTCGCGGCTTCCTGCGTTTTCACCGAACCAAGCATAGCGGCATCGTCTTTCGCGCCCCGCGAATGTTGACGATTTAGTCTAGACGATTTAGTCTAGCCCGGTCGGTCGGCGCTGACCACGGGTTTTGTCGAAGGAGCAAGTTCATGAGCACCAGCAACTACGAGGCTGCGGGTGAGATCGGGGCCGCGACGGAGGTGCCGACCTTCTGCCATCTGCTCTCCGTTGCGGCGGCCCGGCATTCGGACCGGTTCGCGGTGTCGTGGGGGGACGACATGTTGGTGCGCACCATGACCTGGTTCGACTATCGCGAACGTGTGCTGAACCTCGCCGGTGCGATGCTGCGGCTCGGGGTACGGGCCGGCGACACCGTCGCGATCCTCGGCCGCAACTGTCCCGAACACCTGATGGCCGACCTCGCGGCGCTGCACTGCGGTGCGGTCCCGGTGAGCGTGTATCCGACGATGGCCGCCGAACGGATCGATCACGTCCTCGCGGACTGCATGCCTCGGATTATCGTGGTGGAGGAACATCCTCAGCAGCGGATCGTGCGTCATCTGCCGTGGGTCGTGGCCAACCAGCCGAAGCTGGTGCTGTTCGATCCCCTCGACGACCCGAATCCACCGACCGAGTTCACCTGGGACGAGCTGCTCACCCTCGGCGCGGACAGTCGCGACTGGGTGGCCGAGGAACTGGACTCCCGGATCGCGGCGATCGAGCCGTCGGATCCGGTCACCATCGTCTACACCTCGGGAACGACCGGATTTCCCAAGGGGGTCGTCCTCACCCACGACAACCTGTTGTGGGAGGTCGAGGCCATGGTGCGCACCGGCACCGTCGACTACGACTACCGCGCCGTCTCGCACCTGCCGCTGGCGCATGTGGCCGAGCGCCTGTGGTCGTTGTATCTGCCGATGCGGCTGGGCGGCCACGTGTTCTGCTGCCCGGAACCGAGGCGGCTGATCCACGCGCTCCAAACGCACCGGCCCAGCTTCCTGATGACTGTCCCCCGGGTGTGGGAGAAGCTGCACGCCGCTGCGCAGCGGGTCATCGGCAGCGCCGAATTCGACTCCCGCCGAGCCGATCTCGATCGCGACCGGCAGATCCTCCGGCAGGTGGCCCACGCGCGATGGGAGGACCGGCCGGTACCCGCCCCGGAGGCGGTCGCGGCTGTTCGCGCGCGAGAGGGTCTGCTGCGCGACGTCCGCTGGACGCTGGGTTTGGACAAGGTTCTGTTCGCCGGCACGGGCGCCGCGCCGATGTCCCACGATCTGCGGATCACGCTCGCCGCGATCGGAGTGGACATCCATCTGGGCTATGGCCTCACCGAGACATCCGGTCCGGCGGCCTGCGACCGGCTCGGATCCGGGAGCCGCGACTCGGTAGGTCTTCCGCTGCCGGGCGCCGATATTCGCATCGCCGCCGACGGCGAGGTCCTGGTTCGCAGCCGCGGCAACACCACGGGCTACTGGCGCGCCGAGGACAGCGCGGGACTGTTCACCGATCAGTGGCTGCACACCGGTGACCTCGGCTACTTCGACGCGGCGGGCCGACTGCACATCACCGACCGTAAGAAGGACCTGCTGATCACGTCTTCCGGCGAGAACATCGCTCCCGCCGCGATCGAAAACCGCTTGGCCGGTGAGTCGTTCATCGAGCGGACCTCTACTCCTGACCTTCCCCCACCCCGAAAGGTACGAATGTTTCCCGAAATCTTCTCCGTCGAAGGCAAGACGGTGCTGGTCACCGGCGGCACCCGCGGTATCGGCTACATGATCGCCGAGGGCTACCTGAAAGCCGGTGCGCGCGTGTACATCTCCTCGCGCAAAGAAGCCGCCTGCGCCGAAGCCGCCGAGAACCTCTCGCGGTACGGCGAAGTGCACGCCATACCCTGCGACGTCAGCAGCGAGGCCCAGTGCCGGACGCTGATCGAAGCCGTCGCCGCCCGCGAATCCGCGCTGCACGTGCTGGTCAACAACGCGGGCGCGAGCTGGGGAGCGCCGTTCGACGAATTCCCCGACGCCGCATGGGACAAGGTGCTCGACGCGAACGTCAAAGCGCCGTTCACGCTGACCCGGCTGGCTCGTCCGCTGCTGGAACAGGCTGCCGCCGAGGGAGATCCGGCCCGGGTGATCAACATCGGTTCCATCGACGGGCTGGTAGTTCCCGGGGTCGGGAACTACTCCTACTCCGCGTCCAAGGCCGCGGTCCATCACCTGACCCGGCACATGGCCGCCGAACTCGCGCCGTCCATCCTCGTCAACGCCATCGCCCCTGGTCCGTTCCCGTCGAAGATGATGGCCAAGACCCTCGAAGAGGTCGGCGACGAACTGCGGGCTGCCAGCCCGCTCGGCCGCATCGGCGAGCCGGCCGACATCGCCGCCACCGCGGTGTTCCTCAGCTCGCGTGCCTCGAATTTCGTGACCGGCGCGGTGATTCCGCTCGACGGCGGTCTCGCCACCACTGTCGGCATCCGACTCTGAAAGGCAGATCGATGTATCGACCGCCCATCGACGACTACGACTTCCTCTACACCCACGTATTCGGCGACGAGCTGCTGCACACCCTCGGCAACGGCGAGCTGAACGCCGCCGATGTGAACGACATCCTCACCACCGCAGCCGATTTCGCGGTGCAGGTGATGCATCCGCTCAATCCCGTCGGCGACCGGGTCGGCAGCGTGCTGGCCGAGGGCGTGGTGACCACCCCGCCCGGGTACGTCAAGGCCTACCGTTCTTTCGCCGAAGCCGGATGGGTCGGTTTCGGCCTGGACAGCGAGATCGGCGGCGGCGGTGTGCCATTGATGGTCTACAACGCCGTCTCGGAATTGTGGACCGCGGCCAACACGGCGTTCTCGCTGTGCTGGGGGCTGTCCACCGCCGCGATCACCGCGCTGCAGACCGCCGGGAGCGAGGAACTGCGCGCGACGTACCTGCCCAAGATGGTGTCCGGCGAATGGACCGGAACGATGAACCTGACCGAACCCCAGTCCGGGACGGATCTGGCCGCCATCCGCACCACCGCCCGTCCCAACGACGACGGCACCTGGTCCGTGCGGGGCCAGAAGATCTTCATCACCTGGGGCGACCACGACCTGACCGAGAACATCGTCCATTTGGTCCTGGCCCGGACCCCGGACGCACCGGAAGGGCTGGCCGGGCTCTCGCTGTTCGTGGTGCCGAAATTCCTGCCCGGCCGCGACGGCGGCGTCGGGGAACGGAACCGCGTCACGACTCTCGCGCTGGAACACAAGCTCGGCATCCACGCCAGCCCCACCTGCGTACTCGAATACGACGACGCGGTCGGTCATCTCGTGGGACGACAACACTTCGGCCTGATGGCGATGTTCGTCATGATGAACAACACGCGCATCGGCGTCGGCCTGCAGGGATTGGGCATCGCCGACCGCGCCTACCAGCAGGCCCGCGACTACGCCGAACAGCGAGTGCAGGGCCGGGTGCTCGGACGCCCCACAGACTCCCCGATCGCCGAGCACCCCGATGTCGCGCGCCTGCTGCTGTCGATGTCGAGTTCCCTCTCGGCGATGCGCGCGTTCTCACTGCAACTGGGGGAGTGGTGCGACCGCTGGCGGCGCGACGACTCCCAGCAGGCTGCGCAGCTGGCCGAATTCTTCGTGCCGGTCATGAAGGGCTGGTTCACCGAGGAATCCGTGCGCATCGCCTCCGACGCCATCCAGGTGCACGGTGGCATGGGGTTCATCGAGGAGACCGGCGCCGCCCAGTACTACCGCGACGCCAGGATCCTGCCCATCTACGAGGGCACGACCGGGATCCAATCCAACGACCTGGTGGGCCGCAAGGTCATTCGCGACAAAGGCGCCACCGCAGAACTGGCGCTCGGGTTGATCGCCGGCGACTTGGTTCCGTTGCGGCAATCGCAACATCCGGTGGTGCGGCGCACTGTCGAGCGGCTGGACCGTGCGATCGAGTGCGCCCGCGACACGACTCGAAGGCTGCTGGAACTGGCGGCGAACGATCGACGCGACGCGTACGCGGGCTCGGTGAACTACCTGACCATGATGGCCCTCATCGCCGGGGCGTGGATGCACGCGCGCATCATTTCCGCCGCGCTGCTCGCCCATCCCGAACCCACCGAGGACGACCTGCGACGGCTGCGCGAGGCCGACTTCTACGGCGCCCACCACCTCAGCCGGGTCCACTCCCTGGCCGAAGCCATCCGCGAAGGCGAAATCCAATGAGCGACAAACTGATACTGGACGTCTACACCAGCGAGGCATTCGACCTCCCCAACGGAGGGATGTTCTCGCCGACCACCTCGACCCTCGTCACCGGTCCCAGCGAGGCGCTGCTCGTCGACACCCAGTACCGGGCCGCCGACGTCGACGAGGTCATCAGGCGCATCGAAGCCTCCGGCAAGCGGTTGACCACGATCTTCGTCACCCACGGCCATTCCGACCATTACTTCGGGCTCCAGCGATTGCTCGACCGGTTCCCCGAAGCCCGGCCGGTAGCGGTGGCATCGGTGGCAGCGCACATCGCCGCGAGCATCGACTCCGATCGCGCCTACGCCCGCGAATTCTTCGCCGGGCAGGCCCTCGACAACGCGGTCGTGCCCGAACCTCTCGACGAGCCGACCCTGTCGGTCGACGGCATCGCGGTCCACGTCCTCGAAATCCCCCAGGCCGACATCGCTCCCACGGCGATCCTGCACATCCCCTCGATCGCGGCGGTCGTCGCGGGCGACGCGATCTACAACGGAGTCAATCCCTTCCTCGCCGTCAGCGGGCCCGCGGAATGGCAGAAATGGCTGGGCAGCGTCGATGTCATCGCCGCGCTGAACCCCGCCACCGTCGTAGCCGGGCACAAACGGCCCGGCGCCGCCGACACCGCCGACTGCATCGCCGAAACCCGTGACTACATAGAACAATTCGCCGCGCACGTCGACAGCAGCGCGAACTCGCGCGAACTGGTCACGCACATGCGGTCGAGGTTCCCCGATCACGTCAATCCCTCGGCGCTGGTGCTCTCGGCGGTCACCGCGTTCCAGCGAAAGAAGCAGCCCCATGCCTGAAGCCGTCATCGTGCCCGAACCCCCGAAAGGACTGAAATACTCATGACCTACGAAACCCTCACCGTTCGCCGCCGCGGCGCGGTGCAGATCATCGGCCTCGACCGCCCGGCCAAACGCAACGCCTTCGACATCACGATGCTGCGGGAACTGGCCACCGCCTTCGGCGAACTCGACCGCGACGACAGCGTGCGCGCCGCCGTTCTCTACGGCGAGGGAACGATGTTCACCTCCGGCTTGGATCTGGCCAGCGTCGCCGGGGAGATCCAGGCGGGCAACTCGATGGTCCCGGAGGGCGGGATCAACCCGTGGCAAGTCGAGGGCAAACGGGTCTCCAAGCCGATCGTCGCCGCGGTGCACGGCAAAGTCCTCACCCTCGGCATCGAACTGATGCTCGCCGCCGACATCGTGGTGGCCGCCGAATCGACCGCCTTCGCCCAACTCGAGATCTCGCGCGGCATCTACCCGTTCGGCGGAACGACCATCCGCTTCCCGCGTGCCGCGGGGTGGGGTAACGCCATGCGTTGGCTGCTGACGGCCGAGGAGTTCGACGCCGCCGAAGCGCACCGGATCGGCGTCGTCCAGGAAGTCGTACCCGACGACACGCACGTCGAACGGGCGATCGAGATCGCGCGAGTCATCGCGCGACAGGCGCCACTCGGTGTGCAGGCAACCCTGCGCAACGCGCGCCTGGCCGAACGCGAGGGCGAGGCCGCCGCCGAAGCCGAGCTCGTGCCCACCGTGCAGAAGCTGTTCACCACCGAGGACGCCGCCATCGGCATCCAGGCCTTCCTGACCCGCACGACAGCCGAATTCGCCGGCCGCTGAGGTTCCGGCAAACCCGCCCGCGTCACCGAGACGATCAGCCTGCTCGTCGCCTGAACGTCGGGCCATCAGCTGTCGGGCGAAGAGCGAGGGATCGCGAGCTGTCCGCCGCCCTGCTCGCCGAGCGAGCAGGGCGGCTCGGCCGCTACTCCGGGATGCGCTCGGCGTAGTCCTTCTCGAGCCGAGCGAGCTTGGGCCAGAACGGTTCCGGCGTGCCTCCGGACAGCCGGGCGACGAGCAGGTCGAGGTGGCTGTGCCAGCCGCCGGAGACGTTGAGCAGGGCGTCGCGGTCGGGGAGGCGGCGGTGGGTGAGTTCCAGGCGGACCTGCTCGCCCACCTGTTCCAGCGTGAACGTCACCTCCGACCCGTCGCCCCAGGTGAACGACAGCAGCCGCGGCGGCTCACACGCCAGCACCTCGCCCTGCATCCGGTGCTCGTTCGCGTACTGCGGCGGCGCCGGATCGTCGGCATCGGTGAGTTCGGAATTGCGGAAGATCAATTCGACCGAGCCGCCTGCCGCCTGCGTCATCTCACCGCCCGCCAGCCAGGTGCGCCGCAGCTCCGCGTCGGTCAGGTACCGCCACACCCGCTCGATGGGGCCGGGCAGCAGCCGTTCCATGCGCACCGCGCCGGGTTCGGTCACGGTGCCGTAGTCGGAAATCCGTTGTGCCGTCATGATTCATCCTCGGTTCGGAGTAGTTCTTCGAGCCTGTCGAGTCGCTCGGTCCAGAAGCGCTCGTAGAAGCGCATCCACTCGGCGCCGTCCCGGATCGGCCGCGCGTCGAGGCGGCAGACGTGAACCCGACCGTGCACCGTCCGCCGCACCAACCCCGCGCGCTCGAGCACCTGGATGTGCTTGGACGCCCCGGCCAGTGTCATCGCGTACGGCTCGGCCAACTCGCCGACACTGTGCGCGCCCTCGGCCAGCGTGCGCAACATGGCCCGCCGTGTGGGGTGCGACAGCGCGTGGAACAGCGCGTCCAGCCGATCGGATTCATGTTCAACCACATGGTTGAGTATGCGCGCATCAGCGGCAATGGTCAACCACTTGGTTGAATATAAGGCCGGTTTGCTGCGGTCGAGGGATTGGTCAGGAGGCGAGAAGTGAGCGGCCGATGATCTCCTTCATGATCTCGGTGGCGCCGCCGTAGATGGTCTGCACGCGTCCGTCCACGAAGGCCTTCGCGACCGGGTACTCGGTCATGTAGCCGTAGCCGCCGTGCAGTTGCAGGCACCGGTCGGTGACTCGTTTTTGCAGTTCGGTGGCCCACCATTTCGCCATGGAGGCGTGCACGGCATCGAGTTCGCCGCCGGAGTGATCGATGATGCACCGGTCGATGAAGCTCCGGGTGACGGCGCACTCGGTGGCCATCTCGGCGATCTCGAAGCGCACGTGTTGCAGCTTGGCCAGCGGTCGCCCGAACGCTTCGCGCTCCTTGACGTACCGGGTGGTGATGTCGAGCATGTGCTCCGCCACCGCGATCGCGGCTGCGGCGATGTGGAGCCGCTCGGTGGCCAGGTTGGTGACCAGGTGCAGGAACGCGCCGTCGAGTTGTCCGAGCAGATTCTCCTTGGGCACCTTGACGTCGTTGAAGAACAGTTCCGCTGTGTCCTGGGCCTTCTGGCCGAGTTTGTCGAGGTTGCGGCCGCGTTCGAAGCCGTCCATGCCGCGTTCCACCACGAGCAGTGACAGGCCTCGTGACCCGCCTTCTGGGGTGGTTTTGGCGACCACGATGACCAGATCGGCAAGGATGCCGTTGGAGATGAAGGTCTTGGAGCCGTTGAGCAGCCAGTGATCGCCGCGATCCTGGGCGTGGGTGCTGATGCCTTGGAGGTCGGAGCCGCCGCCGGGTTCGGTCATGGCGATCGCGCCGATCGTTTCGCCGCTGCAGAAGCCGGGCAGCCAGCGCCTCTTTTGTTCCTCGTTGCTCAGGCCGATCAGGTAGGAGCCGACCATGTCGTTGTGCAGTCCCAGCGCGAGTCCGGGCACGCCCGCACTGGCGAGTTCTTCGGCGATGATGGCGCTGTAGCGGAAGTCGGTGGTGCCCCCGCCGCCGAATTCTTCCGGTGCGGACAGGCCGAGCAGGCCCTGGCGGCCTGCGGCGAGCCAGACCTCACGGGAGACTGCGCCGTCCTTTTCCCACTGTTCGTAGTGCGGCAGTACCTCTTTGGCGAGGAAGGTGCGTACGAGGTCGCGGAAGTCGTTGTGTTCGGTGTCGAAGATGTGGCGTTGCACGTCGGATCTTTCTGCGGTGGCGGCGATGAGGCGGTGAACGGAAACCATTGGGGGCCAGTGCTGTCGGGCTGTAGCGGCCCGCGGCTGGCGAAGCGGGGAAGGTGTCGCGACGGGGGCTTACTGTTGGGCGGCTGCTGCCAGGAACCGTCCGGCTTCCTGGATCTGGAGAACGCTTTCGCCCGAGCCGCCGCCGTCGCAGGGGATGATCGCCCCGGAGATGTAGCGGGCCGCCGAGGACGACAGGAACATCGCCAGGCCGGCGACATCGTCTTTGGTGCCAAGCCTTCCCAGTGGCACCGTCTTGATGGCGGCGCCGTCGTCGTGCGGGGTCAACCGCGCCATCCCCTCGGTGCCGGCGATCGGGCCGGGAGCGATGGCATTGACGCGGATCCCCTTGGCGCCCCATTCCAGGGCCAGCACCCGGGTCAGTTGGTCGACACCGGCTTTGGCCGCACACACGTGGGCTTGGTAGCGGACCGGGATCGAGGCCTGCGGGGCGGTGATGTTGATGACCGAAGCGCCCGGAGCGAGGTAGTCGAGCCCGGCGCGCATCACATGGAAGGTGCCGTTGAGGTCGATGTCGACGACCACCTTGAAGCCATTCGACGACAGCGCCGAGGCCTCGGCGAGGAAGTTGCCCGCCGCGCCCGAGATCAGGACATCGATGGCTCCCCACTCGGTGCGGATCGACTCGAAAACCTCTTCCACGGCCCGCATGTCGCGCACATCGGCCACGAAGCCGCCGACCGGCACGCCGTGCACGTCGAGCCGCGCGATCGCGGCGTCGACGTTGTCGCGTTTGCGGCTGACCACCACCACGGCCGCGCCATGGGCGGCGAAGGCTTCGGCGATGCCGAAGTTGATGCCGGTCGTGCCTCCGAAGATCACGACCTTCTTACCGGTGAAATCGAACTGAATGTCCATGCGCGGCTCTCCTTGGCGCGTCGAACGTGGATGGATCGCCCGGGTTCGCATGACTGGTGCGGGGTGGCCCGAGGCGGTGCACAGGAGGCTATGGGGACCGCCGCGCATTGTGCAACAAGTTGCATAAAAAGTGTGTCGGCAATCACGATCGCTTGTCGTCCAATCCGCCGACGTCGGTGAACGTGCTGGTCACGCCCTTGGTCGGACTGCTGCACCTCGGTTGGCAGCTGGCGGATAACCCACGGGCCCCGGGCTGGAGGGGTCCGCAAAGTGAGCGATGCCACACTTTTTGTGCAACTTGTTACATAAAGCCTTCGCTGGAAATAACGTCGGGTTCAAGCGCAGTCCCGGCGGCGTCTTCGCCGCTTTCCGTCTCGAAGGATTCACCGCTGTGGCTTTCCCGCCGTCTGTCCCTGCCCGTGGTCGGGTCGCTCACCCAGCAGTACGACCGAGCCCGCCGCGACCTGGCATCCATGCTCGAGCGCGCCGGGCAGCCTTCCGCGCCGAGCCGCACAGTCATCGGCGAGATGATCACGCAACCCCCGCGGTAGGACTCGCATGCGACCACGAACAACCAAGGCCAACAATGGATTCGACCTTCGAACTCGATCAGCCCGCGCTGCGCAAGAACCTGCACGACGTCTTCGCGCTGCGCTACCCCGACCTCGACGCCCGTCGCGACAGCCTCGCCACCGCGTCAGGTTTCGATGCCGGTATCTGGCGTTCGCTGGCGCAGCTGGACGTGCTCGGTTCGCGCCGCAGCGGGGAGCCTGTCCCGGCCGGGGCCGGACCGACCGAAGCGGCAATCGTGGCCGAGGAGATCGGCCGGGTGCTTGCACCCGAACCCTACGTCGCCATGGCGGTCCTGACCGGTGCTCTGATCACCGGCGCGGCCGGCGCGCCACAACGTCGAGAACTGCTCACCTCACTCGGGCAAGGCACCTTGTTGCCGGTATTCGCCCATTCCGAAGCCGACGCAACTGGGGATCCGGGCAGCCGGGCGAGCCGACGGGGGCATGGCTGGTCGGTGTCCGGCACAAAGGAATCCGTCGTCTACGGCGCTGAGTCCTCGCTGCTGATCGTCAGTGCCCACACCGACAGCGACGGCACCGGGCTGTTCCTGATCGAACCCGACCAGCGCGCCGTCGAGATCGACGGCTACACCCTCCTCGACGGCAGCCGCGCCGCGCGGCTGATCCTGGACCGCGCCGCGGCGACACCACTGGGGACGCCCGAGCACGATCACTCGGCCACCATTGCCACCGCGCTCGCCCGCGCGCGCATCGCCTATTGCCACGAGGCGGTCGGCGCGATGGCTCGCGCACTGCAGCTGATCGTCGACCATTCCACCGGCGAACGGCGAAAGGGTGCCGCCCTCACCTACGACGAGGCAGCCGGAGCCGGCGTCGCCGACTGGTACCTCGCGATCGAGTTCGCGCGCCGCAGCGCCCCGTGGGCAACGACGACCCTGCTCGACGACCCCGATCGGGCCATCGACGCCGCGGCGCGGGCGACCCGTCGAACCGACACGGCCCGCTGGATCGGTCACGACGCGATGACCCGCCCCGGCCCCGCGGCCCGCGACTCGATCGGGCACTACGCGCGCCGATTGAGTGTGATCGGTCATCTGCTCGAAGAGCACTGCCCTTATCTGCGCTCACCCACCAACGCCAGTACCCCACACCACCGCTGCGACACCCTCTGAAACCGAGAAGGAAGCGACAACCGATGAACGACAACACTCCCGTGATCGACACCCGCACCGAAGGCGCGACCACCATCATCCGGTTCAATCGGCCCCAGCAGTTCAACAGCATCGACACCGCCGCCCGCAACCGGCTGCGGCGGGACCTGGCCGCCGCAGCCGCCGATCCCGATGTGCGCGCGGTCGTCCTCACCGGCAACGGTCGCGCGTTCTGCGCCGGACAAGACCTGCGGGAATTGCAGAGCGCTCCGGAAGCAACCGTTCTGGGCGACCTGGTGCGCGAACACTTCAACCCGATCGTGCAGTTGCTGGTGAGCATGCCCAAACCGGTGATCGCGGCCGTCAACGGAACCGCCGCGGGAGCGGGGATGGCGCTGGCGCTGGCGTGTGACCTGCGCATCGCCACGGAGTCGGCGGCCTTCACCACCGCCTTCGCCGGAATCGGACTGTCCTGCGACACCGGGATGTCATGGACCCTGCCCCGTATCGCGGGCCGTGCCGCCGCGCTGGACCTACTGATGCGTCCACGCGTCATCGGATCCGCCGAAGCCCTGCGCCTCGGCATCGTCCACCAAGTGGTCGCCGACACCGACTTCGAAGCACGCTGGCGTTCGCTGTCGAACGAACTGGCCGCAGGCCCGACGACGGCGCTGGCCGCGATCAAGGCTTCGGTCAACCACGCCTGCGGAACAACCCTCGATGCCGCCGTGGATTTCGAAGCCGACCAGATGACCCGCACGGGCCGCACCCGTGATCACAAGACGGCGGTGGCAGCGTTTCTGGCCAAGTCCGCCCCGGTATTCGCCGGCTACTGACGAACCCGCCGTCGGGCGACCTCTCTAAGATTCGGCGAATGGCACTGCAGTTCGCGATCCTCACAGCGCTGGCCGAACGCGAATCCAGCGGTTTCGAGTTGGCCAAACGCTTCGATCGTCTCTACGGATACTTCTGGTCGGCCTCCCATCAGCAGATCTACCGGGAGCTCGACCGGCTCCACGCCACCAGCCTGGTCGCCGAAGTGCCCCAACCCGAACGCCCTGGGCGCGGCCAACCCAAACGCTTCGCCATCACCGAGGCGGGAACAACCGCCCTGCGCGACTGGACCGGCGAGATCGACGAACCGACGCATGCCCGCGAATCCCTGATCGTGAAAACGCGGGCCGCGGCCTCCGTCGGCGACTTCGACGGGCTGCGCGCAGTGATCGCCCACCATCTCGCCGTGCACGGCAGCGACCTGGTCAAACACACAGAGATCGAGACTCGCGACTTCTCCACTGTCGACACCGACGCCGACGCCCTGCGGCACCTCGTCCTCAAAGCCGGAATCGCGATGGAACAACTCTGGGTCGACTGGTGCCGAGAAGCGCTCGACACCCTCGACACCATCCAAGCCCGAACGGCCACCGAACCCACGACCTAGGTGTACTGACCATGGACGTTGGTGACGGCGTGGCGAGCTGACAAGCCGAAGACCATGTCGGATGAATATGAGGTCGATCGCGGTGTTCGAGGTTCGATCGGCACTGACGCTCGACGACGCCTACCCCAGCGTGGCTGCCGCGCGAATCTGTTGGGGGCCTATCGGATTCAGGTCGCCGAGCTGATCGTCGTCACCCTAGCGACCCCACGGCTGAACCGGGCGATGTAGTCGTCGAGGAGCTCGAGGCCGGTCACCGGGCGACCTCGGCGGAGGCCAGGGCGCGGGGGAGCCAGTCCAGCACGGTCGAGGCCACCTCGGGGAGCTTGGTGACCGCACAATGCCCGGTATCGGGCAGCGGCTCGACGACGGTGTCGCGGCGTCCCTCGAAGACCAGGGTGTCGTGCTGCGGGACGTGGACATCGTCGGCGCCGTTGATGATCAGCATCGGGGCGTTGCGATCCTGATCGAGTAGCGGGCGCAGCGACATTTCCGCGTAGCGGGCCATCCGTTCCTCGGCGCTGGGTGGCGCGTCGAATCCCAGTGCGTTGCCGATGATGTCGGCCATGCCGAACCGGGTCGGCCCCGTTCCGGCGAAGGTGGCTTCGACCGGCCCGCCGATGTCGACGGCGGCATCGACCTCACCGGCCAGACCGGATCGCGCCGCCCGGGGCGTCCGCCCACATGTCCGTGATCACGGCACGCATCGCGTCGACGTCGTCGACGGGCAATCCGGTGTTGGTCATCTGCGCGTACCGCTCGCTGAACAGCTCCTGTGGGTTCAGCGGCCATAGGTAGGGCATGTCGACTCCTTCGGCGATCCGTGCCTTTAACGCAGAGATTCCGCTTTAACGAACAGTACGCGCGGCGCGTCGTTAACGCAATAGGCATGCATTAGGGTGAGGGTGATGAGTCAGGATGAGCTTGGTGACGAGGTGCGGCGCCGCCCTGGCGGCCGGTCCGCGCGAGTGCGCACCGCGGTGCTGCAAGCAACTCTGGAGGTCCTGGCCGAACACGGCCCGGGCGGGGTGACGATGAGCGATATCGCTCGACGGGCCGGGGTTCATGCGACATCGATCCAACGACGTTGGGGGACAACCGAGAACGTGGTGCTCGATGCGCTGCTGGAGCGCAGCGAGGAGCTGCTGCCGGTCCCCGACACCGGATCGCTGCGCGGCGACATGATCGCGCTGGCGCGAGCGGTCGAGGCCTATCTGGCCACGCCGCTGGGTACCGCGCTGGCCAGGGCGATGGCGGTCGCCGACGACGATCCCGCCACCGCCGGCGGTCGCTCCGAGTTCTGGAAAGCCCGGTACCACGCGGCAAGTGTCATTTTCGACCGCGCTGCCGCCCGCGACGAACTCGCCCCGGGGGCCGATCCCTGGATTGCCCTCGAAATGCTCATCGCCCCACTGCATTTCCGGGCCCTGCTCGTCCGTCGACCCGTCGACGACCAGCTGATCGCGCAGATGGTCGACACCCTCCTGCGAGGCCTGGCCGGATAGGGCTGGGTTGGTGCGGCACGCCGCAGCGCGACCACTGGCGCTGGCTACGGAACCCGGCGAACTCTTAACGCAATAGTCTTGCTTTTAGCATCGACGGTGCTTACGCTGGCCCCGCGGCCGCAACCGTTATGGCACCTCGATCCGATAGGGAGGCAGGACTGTGGCATCGACCACATCCCGGGCCCGCAGGCTTTTCGTCAGCACCCTCGCACTGACCGGCACTACCGAACGGGCCGCGAACCGTTTCGGCACGGCGCCGTTTCTGCCCGCACTCTTCGCCGATCGGCTCACTCACCTCGGTGGGATCGACCCCGCGGTGTTCAGCGCCCAATTGGCCGCGTGCAACTCCTTCGACGACAACCGATGGACCACGCACTGGGAGACGTTCGCCGACGAACACACCGCCACGGCCGATGCCGCGCTGGCGGTACTCGGCGGGCCGTCGACGCGGGAACTGCTCGATTCGACCACCGACGTGGAGGTCCGCAAGCTCGGCGAACTGCTCGCTCCGGCGGTGGAGATCCTCGCCGACCGCGGCCCGATCGCACCACCGGACGCCGTGGACCGCTTTTGCGCGCTGCACCCCGAAAACTGTGATGCCGCAGTCGCTCTGGATGCGCTGATCAAGGTCGTGGTGTACGAGTTCGCCGCGTCCTGGCCGGGTTGGAGCCCGCGCCGGTTGCAGGCATACGAGACCTCCCACCGGCTGTGCGAGATCCTGCTCACCGCGCTCGCCCCGGCCATGGGCATCACCGTGGAGGCGGTGCGAATCCCCCTCGGCAGCGCCGATGAAGTCCGCGGATACCTGATCTCGCCGGAGGGTGCCGAGCAGTTGCCGACCGTGCTCATCACCAACGGCCTCGAGGGCACCCTCGGCGAGCTGACGTTGCCGCTGTTGCAGCATCGCGCCGAGGGCATGACCTATTTCGTCATGGAGATGCCCGGCACCTTCCATTACCGGCAGCCGCTGACGCCGGAATCGGAGCGGGTGTACTCGGCCGTCGTCGACTTCCTCGCCGCCGATCACCGTGTCGACGCGCAGCGAATCGGCATGCTGGGCGTCAGCTTCGGCGCGTACTGGTCGACCCGTATGGCCGCGGTCGAGCCGCGGTTGCGTGCCGCGGTCGCCAACGGTGCGCTGGCCGACCGCACCTTCGCGCCGACGGGGTCGATCGGCGTTCCCGAAATCATCGTCTCCACCATCCGCCGGACCGTAGGAGCCACGAGCGTGCCGGATATGGTGGGCAAGCTTTCGGCGCTGTCGCTGCGCGATCACCTACGGCGAATCGAGATCCCACTGCTGGTCGTCAACGGAGCCGACGACTCCCTGTGCAGGGTCGAGGATTCCATCGATATCGCCACCTACGCGCCCAATGCCCAGCTGGTGCTCTACGCCGACGACGACCACTGCGCCATGAAGCACGAGCCCGAATGGCTCGACCTGTGCATCCGGTTCTTCCGAACCCACTTGGCCGCAGCCCAGAACTAGTGACTCGTCCGGAAATGCGAACCGGTGATCGAGGTGGCGGGGATTGCGAGGCGTACGCCGTGACCGCCGATGACATCACGCCAGATCCCGCCGACTGATGGCAGGAGAACTGTCAGTGTCGAATATCGTTGGTGCTGCTGTGATTACGGCGACTGCGGACCCAGCGCGGCGAGCATCGCGAGGGTGTCTTGATATTCGCGCCAGTGCACGATCTGCCCGTTGTCTGCGGTGAGCACGCTGATGAACCGCGCCGAGGCGGGCTGTCCGGTTGTGGTGAGGGTGCCTGCCAGTTCGTATTCGCCGATGACGGTGTCCGGGTCGACGCTTCGATGGACGACGACGTCGTGGACCTCCTCGAAGCGCACCGGAAGCGTTCGGCGGCCCTCTTCGGCGAGCGCGAGGAACAGGCCGCGACCCTCGATCCGTCGCATCCCGCCCGGGGCGAACGGCACCTCGATCACCACGTCGGTCGCCCACAGATCCGCATCGATGGGCTCGGCGGGATCGCTGAGCACGTAACGGAGAAATCGGTGAAACAGCTGCTCGGCCGACATCTGCTGGGTCGTGATGGTCATGATCTCGATTCCTTCCCCCGCCGGGATCTTTCGATCGGAACCGCCACAAGATGAGTGGCGACTCCGTTTTCGAAATGAGAATATGAGTCGGCACTCCGCTTGTCCAGTGTTCGTGGAAGGGAACGGTATCGGTGGCGTCCAGCGAATCGGGTAGCGCCGCACCACGCCGGGCAGACGCGCGGCGTAACCGTGCCCGCATTCTGGCCGCGGCCGAGCAGGTCTTCGGCGACCAAGGGTTCGCGGGGTCGACCGAGGAAATCGCCCGGCGCGCAGGGGTATCGGTCGGCACGATCTTCCGTCATTTTCCCACCAAGCGGGACCTGCTGGCCGCGATCGTCAAAGACCTGCTGCAAGGACTCGAAAACGAAGCGGACCGGCTCGTCCGCGACGGCGATCCTGCCACCGCGTTGTTCACGTTCTTCGCGCATCTCGTCGCCGAAGCGGCCGAGAAGAAGACGATCGTCGAACTCCTCGCCGACGTGGGGACCGCCGTCCCGATCGACACCGCGATCGGCGGATTCGCCGACACGTTGGCGAGGTTGCTGGACAAGGCGCAAGCCGCCGGGACCGTCGACCGAGACGTCACCGCCGACGACGTCCTCGCGCTGCTGATCAGCACCACCCAAGGCGCGGTTCGAGGCGGGTGGGATCCGCGCAGGCAAGAACGAGTCCTGTCGATCATCTTCGCCGGGCTCGCCGCGCCCCGGCGCTGATACCCAATTCGATCCAGCCGCAAGGCATTCCGGCCCGAATTGGTGAGCGGCGCGGGATCTATTCGGGGTTGGAGGTGGCCGAAACCGCTTCGTGGTAGGCGGCGGTCAGTTCCGCGAGCACCCCATCGGAGGGGGCTGGCAACCCGGCCAAGTGGGTGGCGCGGAGTTCAGCCATGAATCGCTCCCACAGCGGGGGACCGCCCGCGGCGAGCAGTTCGGCTCGCACGGTCAGTTCCGGCGTCGTGTCCAACCAGCGTGCGCCCCACGTGCCCAGCTGGGCCATCACCGGGACGAGCTGGATCGCCGCCTCGGTGAGGTGGTACTCGACCTTCTGGCGGTGACTCGGGTCGTCGTGGCGAGTGAGCAGGCCCGCGTCGACGAGTTTCGCCAGGCGGTTGGCCAGGATGTTCGATGCGATGCCCTCGATGGACGCGGTGAGCAGTTCGCGGAAGTGGGTGTTGCCGCCGAACATGATGTCGCGCAGAACGATCAGGCTCCATCGGTCCCCGAGGAGTTCGATCGTCCTATTGATCGGACAGCCCGATTTTCCCGGGGACACCGGCAGCTTGTCATGAACAACTGGTTGCGACATGGGATCAGTCTAGGTAGGTTCCTAACCGATTGCATATTGCAACCAGAAAGGGGATCTTGATGACACAGTTGGTCCGCGTGCAGAACTTCAACGTGTCCAGCGACGGATACGGTTCGGGGGAGGGGCAGAGCTTCGAGCGACCGTTCGGCCACGCCGATCCGAGTGCGCTCTTCTCCTGGGCGGGCGCCACCGCCCACTGGCCGACCCGGACCGAACCCGGCGGCACCTATGGCCTAGACGACTACTGCACCCGCGACTTCCGCAACAACATCGGCGCGGAGATCATGGGGCGCAACAAATTCGGTCCGCAGCGGGGCTCGTGGGAGAACTACGATTGGCAGGGATGGTGGGGCGATGAACCCCCGTTCCACACACCGGTGTTCGTCCTCACACACCACGTGCGGCCCTCGTTCACATTGGGGGACACCACGTTCCACTTCCTCGATGCGTCGCCGAAGGACGCACTGGCGCAGGCATTCGATGCCGCCGAAGGGAAGGACGTGCGAATCGGCGGCGGCGTCGCCACAGTTCGTGAGTTCCTCGACGCCGACCTGATCGACACGATGCACGTCGCCGTCTCGTCGGTCGAGCTCGGTCGCGGTGAAAGGCTGTGGACGAGCCCCGACGAACTCGTCGACCGCTTCCATCTGGAGCGGATCCCGAGCCCGAGCGGGGTGGTGCATCACTTCTTCTGGCGAAAGTGACCTGACGGATTCGGATCGGCCGCGGCCCCGCGATCCCGCGGCCGCACTCCGACGAGCTTGACGAGGAAGCGCTCGACCTGATCGTCGAGTGGCGGCCAAGGCTGATCTGGCTGGTGCAGACGCATCGACACCGCGCCGTGCACCGCGGCCCGCAGGTCTAGTGCGATCGTGGCGGCGTCCCCGGCCGGAGCGAGACCGGCGTCCATGCATCGTTGCACCGCGGCGACGGTGCTGTCGGCCAGCTCCTTCCGGAAGGCCATTTCCGTGCGCTGGTTGAGGGCGCTCTCGTGCAGCACCGCGTACAGCCCCGGATGGTTGTACGCCCATTCGCCGAGAACCATTGTGCGGAAGCGTAATTGATCTGCCGGATCGGGATGGCTCGACTCGGCCTGCGCCATCGCCCGCATCAGATCGTCGTGACAACGGTTCAACACCGCGAGCACCAAGGTGTCCCGATCGTCGAAGTGGAGGTAGACCGACGTGGCGGCGGTGCCGATCGCCCGTGCCACCGCGCGCATCGACAGCGCCTGGTCGTCGCCGAGTTCGTCGAGTATCCGCATCGCGGCGACCAAGATCTCCTCGCGCAAGCGCTCACCCTGGCCGCGCGGGTTCCGTCCGCGCGATCGCCGGTTGTCTGCCTGATCGTCCGCCATGGCCGCCATTGTATTCGAACAGCTGTAGCGCTACGGTTGTAGCGCTACAGCTGTTCAGTTATGGAGCGATCTGATGACCACTGACAACACGCCCAACTCGAACAAAGAGATCGTGGCGGCCTTCTACGAGACCGCGTTCAACAGAAAGGATTTCGGTGCCGCGCGCCGATACCTGTCCGACGACTACATCCAGCACAACCCGCTCATCGCAGACGGCGTCGAAGGGCTGCGAGCGCGACTGGCGTTTCTGAAGGAGACGTTCCCGGCACTGTCCGTGGAGGTCAAACGCATGGTGGCCGAGGACGATTACGTTGTCGCGCACGTCCACGCGATCCGCGTCCCCGGTCGGCGAGGGGTGGCGATCATGGACATCTTCCGTCTCGACAACGGCAGGTTGGCCGAGCACTGGGACGTTCTACAGGACATCCCCGAGGATGCGTTGAATCAGAACGGGATGTTCTAACGCTTCTGTCGAGCCGATCGAGCGTTTTGGTGGTATTGCCATACCATCTATGTGGTATGATTATATCACCAAAGAGGGCTGTGACTGGGTTGTGCCGCCCTAGTGGGGGATTCGACCGAATGGATGTCCGATTTGTCCGAAACTCTTGTACTACGAGCCGTAGTAAGCGAGAATGAGAGTGTGACCGGATGTAGCGCTTCTGCTACAGGACATCGCATCATTGCTATGGGAGGGTTTATGTCGGTCGGGGCGGACCGTCGTCCGATCATCGTCTCCGTCGGGGTTGGCGCCGTGGTTCTGGCGGTGGCCGGGATGCTGGATCGGCTGGTTTTGGGCCTATTCGTTTGCGCGGGAATGGCATTGGGCTATCTCAACGCGTGGCTCACCCGCGTCGCGGTCGCGCGGATTGCGGGTGGTGACACCGCGTCGGGCAAGGAGTGGCTGGCGGCGACGAGCGGGGTGCGGTTGTTGGGTGTCACGGGACTCGCGCTGATCGTGGGCGTGCTCGCGCGGCCTGATGGATTCGGCATCCTCTTCGGGCTGGTGGCTTTTCAGCTCGCCGTGCTGCTCACTGTGTCGGCGCCGGTCGTGCGAGGTGCACGATGACGAAAGTAGAAGTGGGGCACCATGAGACGGCGTACGTATTCGGTATGGCGTTCCATGTGGACACCATCCTCGCCACCGTGGTCGCGGCGGTTGTCGTGCTGGGGCTCGCGTTCTGGCTGCGCCTCAGGTTGACGTCCGGGGTTCCCAACGGAGTGCAGCTGTTCTTCGAGACCGTGACGGTGCAGCTGCGCGGTCAGGTGGAAAGTGCTGTCGGCCTTCGGGTCGCGCCTTTCGTTCTGCCGCTGGCGGTGACGCTGTTCGTTTTCGTGCTGCTGTCGAACTGGTTGTCCGTGCTGCCGGTGCAATACGGCGACGGTGAACTGATCAAACCGCCCGCCGCCGATGTCAACTTCACCTACGCGCTCGCCCTGTTCGTCTTCGTGTGCTACCAAGCCGCGGGTATGGCGCGGCGCGGTCCGCTCGGGCATGTGAAGCAGCTGCTGAAGGGGCATACCGGTTGGGGGCCAATGGATTTCGTCAACGTTATCGAGGAACTGGCGAAACCGCTGTCGCTGGCGCTGCGCTTGTTCGGCAACATGTTCGCGGGTGGGGTGATGATCTCCGTGATCGCGCTGCTGCCCGCCTGGCTCAGCTGGGCCCCGAACGCCGCGTGGAAGCTGTTCGATCTGTTCGTCGGGCTCATCCAGGCCTTCATCTTCGCGCTGCTCACGATTCTCTACTTCGGTCAGGCCACCGTGCGTGAGCACGAAAATCACTGAACCACGCCGGGCGCCTTCGCATTCCGGCCACCAGATTCCTATGTCAACGGGGAAAGGAAAGAACAGAAATGGCAGACGTGACCCATGAGACGATCGTCCAGGCGGCGGCCCTGCTCGCGGGCGGGCTGATGATGGTCGGCGGCGCGATCGGCGCGGGATACGGCAACGGCATGGCGGGTTCGGCGCTGATCAACGGCGTTTCCCGGCAGCCGGAGGCCGAGGGCAGGCTGCGCGGCAACTATTTGATGGCGGTCAGCCTGGTCGACGCCGTCTACTTCATCAACCTGACGTTCATGGCGCTGTTCGCCTTCGCCGCGCCGGGAAAGTAATGCGATGACCACGAAAACCCTTGCGGAACAGAACTTCCTGATCCCCAATGGCACCTTCTTCGTCGAACTGTCGATCTTCCTGCTCGTGCTCGCGGTCATCTGGTTGTTCGTGGTGCCGCCGATTCGCGATGTGCTCGCCGAGCGGGAGGCCCGCGTCGCCAAGACCGCCGTCGACGGGCGGCGGGCGCGGGAAATCTTCGAGGCGGCCAAGGATCGGTATCGGTCCTCGGTGGCGCAGGCTCGCGGCGAGGCCGCGCGGCTGCGCGAACAGGCCAGACACGAAGGCCGGGCAATCCTGACCTCGGCGGGCGAGCGGGCGCGGGACGAGTCCGACGAGATGGTCGCCGGAGCAGTGATCGAGTTGCGAGCCAACGCGGACGCGGCGGCCGCGCGGCTGCGCGGACACATCGATCCGCTGGCTCGTGAGCTGGCCGACCGAGTGATCGGAGGTGGCGCCGGTGAGCGAACGTGACGGGATCTACGACATCACCTGGAACTGGCCGGTATTCCTGAGTCAGCTGCTCGGCTTCGCCGTCATCGTCGGCGCGCTCGTCAAATGGGTTGTGCCGCAGGTGAAAGCGGCGATGCTGCGCGCGCAGCAGGCGGTTCACGGGCAACTGGAGGAGAGTTCGCAAGCCACGGCCGGATTGGCCGCGGCCGAACGAGCTTTCGCGGAGGCGGCTGCGTCGGCGCGCACCGAGGTGGCCCATATCCACGAGGAGGCCCGTGCCGACGCGGAACGCATCGTCGCGGAGCTGCGCAGAACCGCGGCGGCCGAGGTCGAGCGGGTGCGCCGCTACGGTGTGGACCGCATCGCGCAGGTGAATCGGCAGTTGCGGGAGGAACTCGGGCACGACCTGACCGTGGCGGTGCTCGACCGCACCGAGTGCGTGGTGCGAGAACGTCTCGTCTCGCCCGGAGCCGTGTCGGACAGCATCGACCGGTTCCTGGACGAATTGGGGTTGCACGCGGGGCTCGCCGAGGAACTCCGCAGCTCGCCGTGAATCTCTGCCGCTCAGGATATTTCAGCGCCCGGGTCGATGCACGACCCGGGCGCTGCGGCATTCTTCGGCCCGCCACGAGACGACTCGGCGCGCGCCAGGAGTTACCGCGCCAGCAGCCGTTCCACCCACTCCAGGTGCTCGTCGATCCCGGACACCGCGAACATCAGGTCGACGAACGCGTCCGGATAGCCGCTGTCGGCGAGAAGGCGGACCGTCTCGGTGACTTGCTCGACCTCGCTGCCCGCCGCGACGTTGACGCGAACGTGGGTGTGGATGGCCGCCGGATCCCGGCCCGCTGCCAGGGCGGCGTCATCGATGATCGAGCGCTGCTGCTTCAGCAAGTCGAGGTTGTGTCGCCCGCTGGGCAC
The DNA here is from genome assembly GCF_057708605.1 of Nocardia sp. bgisy118. NCBI lineage: Bacteria > Bacillati > Actinomycetota > Actinomycetes > Mycobacteriales > Nocardiaceae > Nocardia > Nocardia sp. bgisy118. Next base: position 348,700 of record NZ_JBYISM010000001.1, read on the forward strand.
TTGGATCACCGGGAGCCAGCCGTCGGCTCGCCGCCCGATCCGGGTCAGGCCCGCTGTGGTGAACGCCCCGAGGTAGATCGGCGGCCGCGGTCGCCGAACCGGCTTCAGGTCGACCCACGACGGCGGAATCGACCAGCGACGGCCCTGATGCGCAACCGGATTCGTGGTCCACAGCGCGTCCAGGATGTCGAGCAATTCGTCGAGATCGGCGCCGCGGTGGCGAAGTGACGCCCCTGCTGCCTGGAACTCCTCCGGCGACCAGCCGATACCGAATCCGGGCAGCAGCCGGTCGCCGACCCAGAAGCTTTCTGCGCCAAGCTTTTCGGCGGTCGACGCGTAGTGGGTCACGTCGTCGTACGCCGCCTCACCGAACTGCGGTAGTGCGAATCCAAGCATGCACGCCAAGCTAGCCGGTTCGGTAGCAGGCGTGAATTGCCTTCTGCCCGTTCAGGATTCCGGCGGAAGGATCGGCGAGCTGAACACTTCTTCCAGTGGCGTCGGGCCGGTGTACCGGCGGCAGTTGCAGCGGACCCACTCGCGTAGGCCGTGCGTGCCCTTGCGGGAGATCTCGGCGTGACAGGTGCCCGTGGCACGGTCGTGCAGCGACAGGTCGTGACCGCAACCGCAACGCGCGAGCGGTTTCGCCCCCGATCGGGCCCGCCACCGATGCCCGAACCGGCCGCATACCCAGCCGATACCGACCAGGCCGGCGCCGACAACGAGGCTGAGGGGATCCATGGTTTGCAGTATATGTATACGCATAGCCGAGGTCATTCGAATGACGGTCTCCGGCAGACAGCGGATCGCCACCTATGGCGGACTCGGAAACGTCTGCGGCGGCGGATCATTCATCTCCGCGAACGCGCTCCGAACGGAGATCGCGCACCGGCCTCGAGTGGTCACGGCGGACGTCGCGCGCCGTCGTTCCCCACCAGCGGCGCGCGTATCGGCTGAGGCTGGCCGGGCTGTGCAGTCCGACGGTGGAGGCGATCTGCGCCAGCGGGAGGTCGGACTTGGTCAGCAGGGTCATGGCCCGCTCGCGGCGGGCGTCATCGAGGACGGCGGCGAACGTCCTTCCCTCCGCCGCCAAGTGGCGTTGCAGGCTGCGGGGCGATATCGCCAGCAGATCGGCGACGGCCGCGATCGTCGTGGGCCCGGTGCCGAGCGACTGCTGAAGCGCGACTTTGACGCGGCCCGCGATGGCGGAGCCTGCGGCGAAGGTCTGGGAGTCCAAATAGGACAGGGCCAGCAGGCGTGTCGTCCGGTCCCCGCCTTCGATGGCGCGCTGCGGGAGGTCCTTCGGAACGCGCAGCACTGCGGCGGGCTGCTGCCAATGCACCTGGGTGCCGAACAGTTCCTCGTAGCGTCGCCGCGGGGCCACCGGGCGGTGGGGTATCTCGACGGTGCGCAACCCGTAGTTGCCGCCGAGCAGGTATATGAGCGCGCGGTGCAGGAAGAGCAGTCCCATGTCGATGCTTTGGGGTGGCGCCTGCACGCCGTCGGGGTAGCCGTAGCGCACACCGATCACGGCCCGGGATCCTCGCGGGTCGGGGACGAGCCGCACGCTGAGGTTGCGCGCGTGGACGAAGAGATATTTGGCTGTGTAGTCGAGGGCGTCGATGGCGGTCGGCGCGTTCTGCAAGGCGACGGCCAGTGGCCCGAGCATGCTGAGGTCCTGTTCGAGGGCCACCCGCAGCCCGAAGTCGGGGCAGCGCAGTTCACGGGCGGCGGATTCGAGGATGGTGGCGATGGTGCTGTCGCGGACCATCAGTTCGTCGTCGTCCAAGGCGCCGTCCGGCGCGTTGGCGCGGCGCGCGAGGTCGTCCGCGTCGCCGCCCAACTGCTCGACGACGGTCCGCACGCCACGCAGACCCGCCGATCGCACCCATGCCATGGGTCCAGTGTCCGGCTGGTGTCGTGATCGGTCAATTTGTTGGCGTAATCGGTCAACTTTTCCGCTGGGCCGCTTCCTACCGTCGTGGCCATGGACTTTTCTCCGTCACCGCGGGCAGCCGAGCTCACCGAGGCGGTCCGCGCCTTCCTCGACGAGCACGTCACGCCGATCGAGCACGACTACCACCGACAGGTGGCCCGCACGCGCGCCCAGGGCGGCGACCCGTGGCAGCCGCTGCCGGTGCTCGCCGAGTTGCGGGAACGGGCCCGCGCCGAGGGACTGTGGAACCTCTTCCTCCCGGCCGGTCACGAGGGGCCCTACGCCGAGCGGTACGGCACCCGCGGCGGCGCGGGTCTGAGCAACACCGATTACGCGCCGGTGGCGGAGGCGATGGGTCGCTCCTTCATGGCCCCGTACGTGTTCAACTGCCATGCGCCCGATACCGGCAACGCCGAGGTCTTGCTGAAATACGGCTCACCGCACCAACAACGGGAGTGGCTCGATCCGCTGCTGGCGGGCGAGATCCGGAGCGCGTTCTGCATGACCGAACCCGGTGTCGCGTCCTCGGATGCCACGAACATGGAACTCACCGCCATCCTCGACGGCGACGAGGTGGTGCTCAACGGCCGCAAGTGGTGGTCGACGGGTGTGGGCCATCCCGACTGCAAGCTCCTGATCGTCATGGGCGTGACCGATCCGGGCGCGGAGCGCCACCGACGGCATTCGATGGTGCTGGTGCCGAGGGAAACCCCCGGCGTCCACGTGGAACGGATGCTCGACACGATGGGCTTCCAAGACGAGCCGTACGGACACGGTGAGGTCGTCTTCACCGATGTCCGTCTGCCCGCCGACAACATCGTCGCCGGTCCCGGACGGGCCTTCGAGATCGCGCAGGGCAGGCTCGGGCCCGGCCGTGTGCACCACTGCATGCGGCTCATCGGCCTGGCCGAGCACGCGCTCGAGCTCGCCTGCCGCCGCGGCCTGGACCGTGTCGCGTTCGGCAAGCCGCTGGCCAACCTCGGCGGCAACCGGGAACGAATCGCCGACGCCCGCATCGCGATCGATTCCATGCGCCTGCTCGTTCTGCACGCCGCGTGGAAGCTCGACCAGGGTGGCCCGTTGCACGCCCTGTCGGAGATCTCCCAGATCAAGGTGGCGGTGCCGAACATGGCGCAGCAGGTCATCGATTTCGCCATGCAGATCCACGGTGGCGGCGGTTTGAGCAACGACTTCCCGCTGGCGGCCGCCTGGACCGCCGCGCGCGCGGTCCGGCTGGCCGACGGCCCCGACGAGGTGCACCGCGGCATGGTCGCCCGAGTCGAACTCGGCAAGTACGGAGCGGCCCGATGAGCGAGTCGAATCGACCGTCCCCGCGGCGCGGGACCATCGTGATCACCGGCGCCAGTTCCGGACTCGGTGCGGAAATGGCGCGGCAGTTCGCCGACCTCGGCTACGACCTGGGCCTGGCGGCCCGGCGGCTCGACCGCCTCGAGGACGTGCGCGCCGAGATACACGCCCGGCACCCGCACCGCGTCGTCGAGCTCGCCGAACTCGACGTCACCGACGGCGCCGGTGTGCACGCGGTGATCGCCGACCTCGATCGGCGTCTGGGCGGCATCGACCGGCTCGTCGCCAACGCGGGCAGCGGGGCGGGCGCAGCCCTCGGCACCGGCGGCTGGGACGCCAACAACCAGACCGCGCAAACGAATTTCGTCGGCGTGCTGGCCCAGTGCGACGCCGCGATGGAGGTCTTCCGTCGCAGGCGGCGCGGACACCTGGTGTTGATCTCCTCGATGTCGGCGCTCCGCGGCATGCGGCGCGCGATGACGACATACGCGGCGAGCAAAGCCGGTGTCGCCGCGATCGCCGAGGGGATTCGCGCCGAAGGGCTGACGGATATCGACGTGTCGGTCGTCTATCCCGGCTACATCGCCTCGGAGATGAATGCCCATGTGCGCGAACGGACCCCGTTCCTGGTGGACACCGTCACCGGAGTCCGCGCCATGGTCGCCGCCATCGAGAAGCGCCGCGCCAAGGCGTATGTGCCCGCGTGGCCGTGGGTTCCGATCGGCGCCGCGATGCGGGTTCTGCCGCTCTCGATGGTGAGGAAACTGACGTGACCACGAGTACCGCCACCACCGCCGATGCCCGCGCCGTCCGGGACGAGGACGCGTTCGACGTCGCCGCGCTGGCTCGGTGGCTCGGTGACCACGCACGGCCCGGCTGGCGCGAACGGCTGACGGGTGTTCCGGTGGTCGAGCAGTTCTCCGGCGGCGCTTCGAATCTCACCTACCTGCTGCGCTATCCCGGTGGCGCCGAACTGATTCTGCGACGGCCGCCGGCGGGAACGAAGGCCGAAGGCGCGCACGACATGGCCCGCGAGTACCGAATCCAGTCCGCGCTGCATCCGGTCTACCCGCTGGCGCCCGCGACGGTGGCCCTCTGCGAGGACCCCGCGGTACTGGGCGGCCCGTTCTACGTGATGGAGCGGGTCGCGGGTCCCATTCCGCGCAAGGAGTTGCCCCGGCACACGCCACGCGATCCGGAGTCCGTGGCCGCGCTGTGCCGCCGGGTGATCGATCTGCTCGTCGACCTGCACGAGGTCGATATCGAGACCGCCGGACTGGCGGACCTCGGCAAGGGGGAGGGGTACGTCGCCCGGCAAGTCACCGGCTGGTCCGCCAGGTATCGCGCCGCCCGGACTCGTAATGTCGGCTCGTTCGAGCGCGTCATGGCCTGGCTGGATCGGAACCAGCCCGCCGATCGCGGCGCGGTACTCATCCACAACGACTTCCGCTTCGACAACATCGTTTTCGATCCCGACGATGCGACGGTGCCTGTCGCACTGCTGGATTGGGAGATGGCGACCGTTGGCGACCCGCTCATGGATCTCGGTGGCGCGCTGGCCTATTGGGTGCAGGCCGACGACGGGCCGCTGTTCCGGCGGTTCCGCAGGCAGCCGACCCACGTCCCCGGGATGATGACTCGCGCCGAGGTGGTGGACTACTACTGCCGCCGCACCGGTATCGAGCTCACCGAGGACCAGTGGGTTTTCTACGAGGTCTTCGGGCTGTTCCGGCTGGCCGGGATCTGCCAGCAGATCTATCACCGCTACTACCACGGCCAGACCACCAACCCGGCGTTTCGCTGGTTCGGCATCGCCGTCATAGCCCTGGAATGGCGCTGCCGCAGGATCATTCGGCGTGCCGAGAAGCGCCGTCGAGCCGGGCTCGGCGGCCGTACCGTGCGGAGCACGCGATGACGACGTCCGCGCAGCATGATCGGCAGGGCGCCGTCGCGGACCGTCCCCGCGTGGCATTCCCGCTGCGCGACGGCAGTCGCAGCACCAGCGCCACCGGCCGGGCGGTACTGGCCGATGCCGTGCGCGGCGTCGCGCCGGAACTGGCGAAAACTATGGCGTCCGCGTCGAATTGGCGCCGCGACTACGTCCATCATTTCGCCTCCGCCACTGAGCTCACCGCGCGCTCCGGCTCCGCTGCGTTGAGGATCGCCCGAGACGGTCTCACCGCACTGCGAACCCGGATGCGGCTGGCGACACCGCGGGAAGACCTGCCGCTGGACACGGACGTCCTTTCGTCCGCCATGCCGGTGGACACGACCACCGTGCTCGGACGAGGCGACACCGTCACTCGGTTGCGGGTCCCTTATCGCGGACGGCTGCTCGGCGGAACGGATCTGCTCGACCAGTTGGGCCGCTGGGTCGAGGCGGGTGTCGTCGAACCTGCTTTCGCGGAGGCGATCTCCGCCGTCGTCGCCGAACCCGCCGCATTGCGCCTGCCCGGCCGGACCGTCGTCCTGCTCGGCGCGGCAGCCGCGATGGGGCCGCTGGCGCATCTCGCCGGGTGGGGAGCGGACGTCGTCGTCATCGATGTTCCCGTGGCGTCGGTGCAGGCCCGCATCGAGCAGTTGGTCCGCGAAGGCTCCGGCCGAGCCGTCGTCCCGCGGCTGCGGACCCGCGAGCACTGCGGTTTGAGTCTCGGTGACGAGCTGCCCGAAACCGCGGCCTGGTTGCGCTCCGTACTGGCCGACCTGCCAGGGCCCGTGGTGGCGGCCCACTTCTACGCGGACAGCGGCACGCACGTGGAGCTCACGGCGGCAGCCGATCTCGTCGCGGAGGACGTGTGCCGGGCGCGCGACGACGCCGCCCTCGCTTACTTGGCCACCCCGACCGATTCGTTCCTCGTTCCCGCCGACGCGGTTCGGCAGGCGCACGCGCGGTGGGCGGACCCGCGGTGGAACACGCTGCCGCGTCGCGCGCTGCGAACGATCAGCGGCGGCACGCTCTTTCGGCGCGGCTTCGAGACCCGCAGCCGCGACGAGAGCGGCGTCGAATGGTCCGTCGTCAACACGCTCGTCGACGTCCAAGGCCCCAACTACGCACTGGCCAAACGCGCCCAACGCTGGCGCGCCATGGTGGCCGCGGCCGACGGCATCGCCGTCTCCGCCAATGTGGCGCCCTCGGCATGGACGCATTCGGTCACGAAGAACAAGGCGCTGGCCGCGGTGTTCCGCGCCGCCCACCACTACGGTGTCGAGATCTTCCACCCGGAGACCGCGTCGGCGCTGATGGCGGCCAAGCTCGTCGCGGACCTCTCAGGTCTCACACCGCCCCCCGCCGCGCATCCGGAGGCGCTGTTCAGCCACGACGCCGCGCACGGCGGGCTCTGGCGACAGCCGTTCACCCCGCATTCGGCGCTGCCGGTCGCGGCCTTGCACGGCATGCTCATCCGGCCGTAGGACGCAACTGATCCGCACCGTAGTCCGACACGTGTTGTGGCGCTTTATGTCTCCGTTAAGGAGACCGAATGAACAGCGTCATACGATCGGTGTTGTTCGACGATGGGCATCGGGTCCATCGCAACCGTGGGTGGGAATCATGAAGCGAATTCTGTTGACGCTGCTGGCTTCGAGTGTCGCGCTGGCGGCGGGTGCGGGGACGGCGAAGGCCGAGTCCTACTCGGACTCGCACTCGGGCAGCTGTTCCGACACGGTGGACGGGTGGGGCTACTTCTACGCCTACACCTACCAGTACGCCTACATCAGCAACAACAAGATCGAGAGCGAGAGCCACAGCTTCAGTTTCAGCGGATTCCTCGAAGGCGCCGAGGATGCCGAACTGCTGAACGGGAAGGACCGCAAATGGTTGATCTACCGCAGCGGTGATTTCGATCTGGCCGTCCCGTATGTCTCCGATTCGGGCCTGTTCGCGCGAGACAACCGCGATCGGGACAACGATTGGGTGAAGCTCTGCGACTACTAGGACCGCATCAAAGCTCTTGGAGCCAAGGGTGATTCGGATAATGCGGCTCGAGGTGGGGGACTTGGCATTCTGCCGGAGCCACACCTGATCCGTGCCGGCCGGTACTTCCGGGAAGCGGGATGCTGCTCGTCAGAGGCTACCTGCGACACGTCCGCGATTTCGATGACGTGGTCCGCGTGAAAAGCGTGTGTCCGCTACTGTCCCCACCGACATCCCGCCCCGAGGAAGCAGGTCGATGGACACGGTACGCAGGATTCTCACCCGTCTGGTTCCGGTCGCTGTGTGTTTGGTGGTCGGTCCCGTTGCCGCGGCCCCGGGGGCCGGTCCCGCTGCCGCGGCCCCGGTAATAGGACCAGCAATGAATCCCGTTCTGATGATCGGCGGGTTCGACGCGAATGTGAGCAAACTCGAGAACCTGCGGGTGTGGTTGAGTGGGCGCGGCTACATCGCCTACGCGATGGTGTTGCCCGGCCAACCTTCCGCGACCGCGCCGCTGGCCGACTCCGCTCGCGCCGTCGCCGACAAGGTCGCCGAGATCCGTCGCGAAACCGGTTCGGCGCGAGTGGATCTCGTCGGCCATTCGATGGGTGGACTCGCACAACGCCACTACGTGAAGTTCCTCGACGGGCGTGCGTCGGTGGGCGTCTACGTCGATTTCGGCACGCCCGAGAACGGCGAACCGCTCGCCCTGCTGTGCTCCCCGTTCTATCCGGGCTGCCGAGACCTGACCCCGGGGTCGCCGTTTCTCGCCGCGCTGAACGCCGCACCGGCCATTCCCTCTGACCTGCCCGCTTATCACCTGTTCTCCGAGGACGCGGGCGCGGAGCGGGAACCGCTGTCCGGCGCGACGAACGCGAGCGTGCAGTCGTTCTGCCCCGGACGCCGGGTATCCCACGCCGACGAACCGATCGACGCCGCGTTCCAGCAGCTGATCGACGCCGCGTTGCGGGGCGGCCCGCTGACCACCGACTGCTGAGCCGAACGACAGTGCTTGCCGCGCCGTCTGTTTCGCCAGTCGTGGCTCTCCGATTTGTGCGTCGCGGCTTGCCGAATCTATAGTGGCGGTAATCCGATTGGTGCTCCCTAGAAGTACAGCCGCAGAATGGGAGCCCACGCCGGCGTGATGCCGGGCGATGGAGTGGGCGGCAGAGTTTGCCCACCCATTTCCCTGGAGGAATCCATGCATATCGGACTCGGATTGCCGATCTCCGACCCCGTCGTTCTGCTCGATTGGGCTCGCCGCGCCGACGCGGGACCGTTCGCTACGCTCGGCCTGCTCGATCGCCTCGTCTACGACAACCCCGAACCGCTGATCGCGTTGTCGGTCATCGCCGGCGCGACCACACGCGTCAAGGTGCAAACCGAGGTGCTGCTCGCCCCGCTGCGCGACACGGCGCTGCTCGCCAAACAGGTTGCGACACTGGACCGGATGTCCGGCGGCAGGCTGGTGCTCGGTCTCGGTGTCGGCGGCCGTGACGACGATCATCTGGCCGCAGGCACCGAGCTGCGCGGCCGCGGCCGCCGGATGAACACCCAGCTCGCGCACCTGCGCAGCCTCTGGTCGGGCGAGCCGTTCGGCGCCGATTGCGGCCCGATCGGCCCGGCGCCGGTCCGGCCGGGCGGCCCGCCGATCCTCTTCGGCGGCTTCAAACCCGCCGCGCTGGAACGCATCGCCCGCTGGGGCGACGGGTTCCTCTCCGCGGTCCCGCCGCACTGGGCCGGTGACCTGTTCGACTCCGTCCGCAAGTCCTGGCACGACCACGGCCGCCACGGCGAACCGCGCATGGTCGCCCAGGTCAACGTCGCCCTCGGCCCGCAGCACGTGATCGATGACGCCCGCGCGGCCATCGGCGCGTACTACGAGTTCAGCGGCTGGGCCGACAACATGGTGTCCGGCCTGCGCACCACACCCGACGAGATCCGCACGACGATAAAGCAATTCGCCGATCTCGGCGCCGACGAGGTGATGCTGTACTGCTACGGCGGCGATCCCGGACAGGTCGATCGCATCGCTGATCTGATCGGCTGACCCACCGGCACCCGGGGCCGTCGGCGACGACGTCGGCGGACCCGGGAAGGCGCTATCGACTCCGGACGGTCTGCGTCACTGCTCCTTTCCGGCATGTGACGCGCTGGAATTCCGGCCTTTTCGAGTGCGTGGGTCTCCTGCCACTGCCTGGTTCGAATTGATATCCTCCGGGCCACAACATATTTCACCCGGATCCACATCAGGGGGAATGTCATGGGGGAGATATCGGCCGAAGCGGTGGCTGCTTTCGCGGCCGCTTTCGTCGCGACACTCGCGTTGATCGTGTCCACAGTATCGGCCGTCTACCTGGCCAAGCAGACTCGCACCGTCGCCGAGCAGACTCGCGCGGTGGCCGGGCAGACCGAGATCAGCAACGCGACGGCCGCGGTCGCCGCGAACAACGCGGTGCTGAGCGCGCTGCGCGAGGTGCACCTGCTGATGCTCGAACGACCCGGCTCGCGTCGATACTTCTACGGCAACAAACCACTGCCCGAGCAGCGAGAACAGCGCGACGAAATCCTCACCATCGCCGAACTGCTGGCCGATGTCATGACCAGCGGCATACACACGCACAACCAGATCCCCAACAGCAACAGCGCCGAGCCTTGGGACCACTACTGCCGCGCTACGCTGCGAAGCAGTCCGGCGCTGCGTGATCTGGTGGGTGACCATCCGACGTGGTGGCCCCACCTCTCGCCGCTGCTCCCGCAGGCGCCGTCTGCCTGACACGCCACATCCACCGATCGGCTGCATCCTCGCCGCCTATGACGGCTCTGTGCTCCGGGGGCCCGGCGAGCGCGCGGGTCCGGCGGCGCTGTGAATTCAGGATCGGTCCAGTCCGATGAGCCGCACGGCCGTCAGCGCGATGTACAGCTCGGCGGCCGCCTTCGGATCGGAGCAGCGGCGGTCGGTGAGGGTTTCGATGCGGCGCAGCCGGTAGTGGATGGTGTTGCGATGGTAGTGCAGGCGTTGCGCCACTTCGGTATTGGAGCCACCGCATTCGAACCACAGAGCGAGCGTGTCGAGGAGGGTGTCGCGTTCCTCGGCGGGCAGGTCGAGGACGGGCCCGAGCACGTCGTCGGCCAGGTGATGTGAGGCGGACGGAGCGTGCGCGAGCACGAGCGGAATGGGCGTGTTGCCGTAGACGGTGACCGTGGCGGCGCCGGGCGGTGCGCAGCGGCCCGCCAGCTCGGCCTCGCGCAGCGCGGTGCTGGCGTGCCCCGCGGTCGTGAACGTGCGGCTCACGCCGATGCGGCCGGTGGCGTGGTCCCTGAGCCGGTCGACCACCCGGTCGTGCACGCGTGCGGTGGCCAGGTTGAGCAGGCCGATGCGCGCGCCCGCCTCGGTGATCCAGATCGATTCGATGAATTCGGCGCGGAGCCGGTCCTCGATGCCGAGCAGCGGCGCCAGCGCCTCGGGCTCGGCCTCGGCGTGCACGACGAGGAAGCTGCCCAGCGGGGGCAAGTGCAGGGCGCGGGCGATGTCGCGCTGGGTCGGATCGTTGGAATCACCGTCGAGCAGTCTGCGCAACAGCGCGCGGCGCTCGGAGTCGTCGCGCCGGACGCGCTCGGTCAGGTAGTCGCCGTACGCCTCGGCGGCCGCACCCGAGTAGTCGTCGATGATCCGCCACATCTCCGAACCGAGCTGGGGCAATACGTCGAGGTTCGTGCCGGTCGACGCGCTGAGCGCGCGTTCCCACAGCAGTCGTCCGGCCAGGCGGTACGCGTGCAGCACCGCGGCCAGCGGCACGCCGAGCTCGGCTTTGACGCGACCGACGACGGTGGCGGGCTGTAGCCTGCGCCCGAGATTCCCGGAGAGCTGGCCGAGCACCGAGACGAGGTTGTCGCGCACGACGAGCCCGAGTTCGGCGTCGGTGAGCGCGGTCGATTCCGCGTACGCGTGATCGCCGGTGCGAATGCGGCCGACGAGCTCCGCGGTGAGATCGTCGACCTCGGCGAGCAGGGTGCGGGCCACGGCGGCGGAATCGTTCGTGGGCGGCTCGATCAGCGCGGTCATGGGTTCGATGGTAGGCATTCGCTCTGGATTGTGACTGTGCTGGCGCACAGTCGGGGTCCGGGGATCGGCAAACTCGCGCACATGGTGGGCGGCAGCCCCTGGCCCGCACTATCGACTGCGACAGTGACCGGGGTCATAGCACCCCGATTCGAGGATGCTTTCGAGAGAGGTGCCGACCGTGTACGACTACGTCGTCGTGGGCGCTGGATCCGCCGGATCCGTGCTGGCCAGTCGATTGTCCGAGGACCCGCGGGTCCAGGTGGCCGTGATCGAGGCCGGTCCGCAGGATACCGCCGACGAGATCCACTTGCCGGTCGCCTTCCCCGCGCTGTTCAAGAGCCCGCTCGACTGGGATTACGACACCGAGCCCGAACCCGGTCTGTCCTTCCGTCGCGCCTACCTGCCGCGCGGGCGCGTGCTCGGCGGGTCGAGTTCGATGAACGCGATGATCTACATCCGCGGGGCGCGTGCCGACTACGACGGCTGGGCCGCGGGCGGCGCCGACGGATGGAGCTACGACGAGGTCCTCCCGTACTTCCTGAAGGCCGAGGACAACGAACGCGGGAAGGACGCCTACCACGGCGCGGGCGGACCGTTGGCGGTGAGCGAGAGCCGATCGCAGCATCCGCTGGGCGAGGCGTTCCTGCTCGCCGCCGAACAGGCGGGCCACCCGCGCAACGACGACTTCAACGGCGCCACGCAGCTCGGCGTCGGCCGCTACCAGCTGACCCAGCGCAACGGCATGCGGTGCAGCGCCGCCGTCGGCTATCTGCACCCGGCCGCGTCGCGCCCCAACCTGACCGTGATCACCGACGCGCTCGCGCACCGGGTGGTGTTCGAGAACGGTCGCGCGACCGGCGTGGTCATCGGCCGGAACGGGAGCACGGAAGAGATTCGCGCTCGGCGCGAGGTGGTGCTGGCCGCGGGCGCCTACGGATCGGCGCAGTTGCTGCTGCTCTCGGGCGTCGGCCCGGCCGAACAGCTGGCGGCCTTCGGCATCGAGACGGTCCGCGATCTGCCGGTCGGCCAGAACATGCAGGACCACCTGTCGGTGTTTCTCAACTACCGCACCGATCGCGAGTCGCTGATGACCGCGCTCACCCCGGAGAACCTCGGTCTGTTGCAGGAAGCGGGCCGCGGGCCGCTGACCTCCAATGTCGGTGAGGCGGGCGGCTTCATCGAGACCCGCGCCGGTCTCGCCGGTCCGGACATCCAGTTCCACATGGCGCCGGTGCTCTTCCACGGCGAAGGCATGGGCGCGGCGACCGAGCACGGGTACGCGTTCGGTCCTTGCCTGGTCAACCCGACCAGTCGCGGCGAACTCACCCTGCGTTCCGCGGCCCCGGGTACGGCGCCGCGTATCCGCCACAACTACCTCGGCACCGAAGCCGACCGGCAGAGCATCCTCGCCGGTCTGCGCAGCGCGCTCGAGATCGCCGACCAGCCCGCGCTCCGGGAGCTCACCACCGGCGAATTCCTCACTCCCGCTGGTGATTCCGACGCCGAGCTGCTCGATTTCGCGGCCCGCACCGCGCAGACGCTCTATCACCCCACCTCGACCTGCGCCATCGGCGCCGTCGTCGACCCGCGCTTGCGCGTGTTCGGACTGCGCGGCCTTCGCGTGGCCGACGCCTCGGTCATGCCGTCGGTCGTCCGTGGCAACACCAACGCGCCCACGATCATGATCGGCGAGAAGGCCGCCGCCATGCTCCTCGAGGACGCCGATTCGGAAGGAAACCAGCCGTGACCACCACTGTGACCGCGACCGTCGAGGCCGCCGTCTCCGCGCTACGACGCGGTGAGATCGAGTGGGCGCGCACCGCGCTGTCCGCCCGCAGGCAACTGCTGGACCAGATTCACGCCAATACCGCACGGCACGCGCAGGAGTGGGTCGAGACCGCCGCCCGCATCAAGAAACTGCCCCTGGACTCGCCCCTGCTGGGTGAGGAGTGGGTCAGCGGCCCGTACTCCTTGCTCACCGGGGCCGCGGGGCTCGCGGAATCGCTGCTGGCGCTGGAGGAAGGGCGCAGCCCGGTCGACGGCTACCCGATGCGTCCGGCGCCCGGCGGCCGCACCGCCGTCGACGTGTTCCCGCACGGCATCTTCGATGCCCTGCTGCTCAACGGCTTCAGCGCCGAGGTCTGGTCGCGGCCCGGCGTCGACTCGGCAACAGTGCGCGCCCGTGCAGGTCTCGGCCAGCGCACTCCCGCCGACACCGGCGGTATCGGCGTCGTGCTCGGGGCGGGCAACATCTTCTCGATCGCCCCGCTGGACGTGCTGTACCAGCTCTACGCGGACAACCGGGTGGTGGCGCTGAAGCTCAACCCGATCACCGATCCGCTGCTGCCGGTGCTGGAGAAGATCTTCGCTCCGGCGATCGAGCGCGGTTTCGTCCGGGTGATCACCGGCGGCGCCGACGTGGGCTCGGCGCTGGTGCACCACCCCGATGTGAACGCGGTCCACATGACCGGCAGCTCGCTCACCCACGACGCCATCGTGTTCGGCACCGGGGCCGAGGGCGAACGGAACAAGGCGGCGGGCACGCCCGCACTGAACAAGCCGATCACCAGCGAGCTCGGCGGCGTCTCGCCCACGATCGTGGTGCCGGGTCGCTGGTCGAACGCGGACCTGCGTTTCCAGGCCGAGCACTTGGCCACGCAGCGGCTGCACAACAACGGGTACAACTGCGTCGCCGCGCAGGTCGCGGTGATCTCCGCGGACTGGCCGCAGAAGGAGCGGTTCCTCGACGAACTGCGCGCGGCGATCGACCGGGCGCCGCAGCGGCCCGACTACTACCCGGGATCGGCCGACCGGGTCGCGGCCGCGCGCCGGACCTACCCGCAGGCAGAGGCGATCGGCGCGCGCACGCTCATCGAGGGCCTGGCGCCGGATCGCGGCGAGCCCGCGCTGCACACCGAATACTTCGCGCCGGTGCTCGGCGTGATCGAACTGCCCGGCGACCCGGCCGCATTCCTGGCGCGGGCGGTTCAGGTGTGCAACGACGAGTTCGAGGGCACGCTCGGCGCGAACATCATCGCCCATCCCGCCAGCATCAAGCGGTTGGGCGAGCGATTCGACAAGGCCGTGACCGACCTGCGCTACGGCACCATCGCCGTCAACGCCTGGACCGGCCTCGGCTATCTCACCGCTCGCGCCTCGTGGGGCGCCTTCCCCGGGCACACCCTCGCCGACATCCAGAGCGGCATCGGCGTCGTGCACAACGCGCTGCTGATCGCCGAACCGGAGCGCACGGTGGTCCGCGGCCCGTTCCGTCCCGCGCCGCGGTCGCTGCTGCACGGCGAATTCAGTCTCTCGCCGAAGCCGCCGTGGTTCGTCACCAACCGCACCGGCGCCACGACCCTGCGGCGCTTGACCGATTTCGCGAAGAACCCCCGCGTCGCAGCCCTGCCGTCGATCTTCGCTTCCGCACTACGCGGCTGAGCACACAGGTGAGCCCGGGCCGAGGCGACGCCCTCGGCCCGGGCTCACCGCCGCTCCAGCCTGCCGGGCATTCTCCGAGAAAGACCAGAACCCCGATGACCTATCACGATTACGACCTGCCGATGCCGAGCACCATGCAGGACGAACCGCTCTCCTTGGCGACGTTGCTGCGCTACGCGACCACCGTGCACGCCGACGCCACCGTGCGCACCTGGACCGGCAGCGACTCGCGCGTCATGACCTACCACGAGCTCGGCGAGCGGGCGGCCCAGCTCGCCAACGCGCTCACCGCGCTCGGCATCGGCCGCGGCGACCGGGTGGGCACGTTCATGTGGAACAACAACGAACACCTCGTCGCCTACTGCGCCGTGCCCGCCATGGGCGCGGTGCTGCACACCCTCAACATCCGGCTCTTTCCCGACCAGATCACCTACGTGGCCGACCACGCGGCCGACCAGGTGGTGATCGTCGACGGATCGCTCGCGCCCGCCTTCGCGCAGGTGCTGCCGCGGCTGCGTACCGTCCGCCACGTCATCGTCGCCAACGGTGACGCGTCGGCCCTGCCCGCACCCGAGGGTGTCGCGGTGCACGAACTCGACACGCTGCTCGCCGCGTATCCGGCCACGTTCGACTTCCCCGTGCTCGACGAGCGGTCCGCCGCCGCGATGTGCTACACCTCCGGCACCACCGGCGACCCGAAGGGCGTCGTCTATTCGCACCGGTCGAACTTTTTGCACTCCATGCACGCCTGTACCGCCGACGGCATGGGCATCCGGGCGGGGGATCGGGTGCTGGCGATCGTGCCCATGTTCCACGCCAACGCCTGGGGCCTGCCCTACGCGGCGCTGATGGCAGGCGCCTCGCTGGTGATGCCCGATCGATTCCTGCAGCCGTCGCCGCTGCTCGAGCTCATGGCGGCCGAGCGCCCCGATTTCGCCGCCGCCGTGCCGACCGTGTGGAACGGCGTGCTCGCCGCGGTCGACGCCGCCCCGCAGGACCTCGGCCATCTGCGGGCGGTCGTGGTCGGCGGCTCGGCCGTGCCGCCGCAGCTGATGCGGGCCTTCGAGGAGCGCCACGGCGTGCGCATCATCCAGGCGTGGGGCATGACCGAAACCTCGCCGCTGGGCTCCGTCGCGTGGCCGCCGCCCGGCGCCGAAGGCGAGGCGGCCTACGCGTACCGAGTCACCCAGGGCCGCTTTCCCGCTCCGGTGCAAGCCCGGCTCGTCGGCGACGACGGCACGGAGCTGCCGCATGATGGAAAAGCGGTGGGCGAGTTGGAGGTTCGCGGGCCGTGGATCACCGCCTCCTACTACTCGCCGGACGCGGGCACGGTCGGCTCCGACGCGTTCCGCGACGGCTGGCTGCGCACCGGCGACGTCGGCACCATCACCGCCGACGGCTACCTGACCCTGGTCGATCGAGCCAAGGACATCATCAAGTCCGGCGGCGAATGGATCTCGTCGGTCGAACTCGAGAACGCGATCATGGCGCACCCCGATGTCGTCGAGGCCGCGGTGTTCGGGGTGCCCGACGAGAAGTGGGACGAGCGCCCCGTCGTCGCCGCCACGTTGCGCTCCGGCGCCGAGGCCGACGCGGGCGCGTTGCGCGAGTTCCTGACCGGCAAGGTGGCGAAATGGCAAGTGCCGGAACGCTGGACATTCCTGCCCGAGGTGCCCAAGACCAGCGTCGGCAAGTTCGACAAGAAGGTCCTTCGCGCCCGCTACGCGGCCGACGAACTCGACATCGCGGTCTCGAATCCTGGTCTCGCGCAAGCGAACTAGCGCTGCGAGCGCCCGCGCCGCCGGAACCAGTCGGTCGTCGGCGGCGTGGGTCTGTACGCCTGCCTTCTGAGGTGTACAAGTCTTGTGAAACAGATCGCTTAGGTGTTTCATGACGAGAGTCCGGGCGCCTCGCGTCGGACGGATCGGCGCCACATCCGTCCGCGCGACGCCCGCCATCGGCGCGAGCCGTGATCTCGAGGAGAACCATGAAACGAAGCGGGCGAAAGCTCTACCACCGCAATAGATTCGCCGTGCTGGCAGTTGTCGCGTTGGTCGGCGCTCTCGCACATGTCACCGGTGCGGGCCCGTCGGCGGGGCAGGATGGCGCCGACATCGCCGGTGGGCGTCCGGGGGACTTGGCAGGCGTCGAGCCGTACACCTTCCGCGTGCTGCCGGTTCTTCCCACCCCGACCAGAGCGTGGAAGATCTTCTATCACTCGACCGACGCCACCGGCCGGCCGGACGTCGTCTCCGGCACCGTCATCGTGCCGGAGGACGGCCGGACCGGAACGCGCCCGCTGGTGACTTACGCGGTGGGCACCGTCGGAATGGGTGACCAGTGCGCGCCGTCGGCCACCCTCACCACGGGCACCGCCGTCGAGGCGCCCTCGATCGCCAGAGCGCTCGAACACGGCTGGGCCGTGGTCATCACCGACTATCCGGGGCTCGGCACGCCCGGCGACCACACCTATCTCGTCGGCCGCGCCGAGGGTAACGCAGTGCTGGACGCCGCCCGCGCCGCGCAGCGGCTGCCCGAGGCGCAGCGCGAGGGCGTCACGACCAGCTCGCCGGTGGGCATCATGGGCTACTCCCAAGGTGGTCACGCCAGCGCGTGGGCCGGTGAGCTGGCCCGCGACTACGCGCCCGAACTCCAGGTCGAAGGCATCGCCAGCGGTGGGGTGCCCGCGGACGTCCTGCAGGGCGCCTCCGACGGGAAAGGGCAGGAAGCACGCAATGTCGGGCTCTCGATGATGATCGCCATCGGCCACGACGCCGCCTATCCCGAGCTGAAGCTGGATTCGTACCTGACGGGGGATGGGCGCACGCTCGTCCAGAAGCTGCGCGGCGGCTGCGTGCTGGAGAACGTCGTCGCCAGCAGGGGGAGGACGCTCGAGGATCTCCTCGCCCGCAATCCGATCGACTCGCCGGAATGGCAGCGGCGCCTCGGGGAGGACCGCCTCGGGACTCGGTCGCCCGCCGCCCCGGTGTACCTCTACCACGGCACCACCGACGAGGTCGTGCCCTACGGGCTCGGCGAGCAGCTCCGGTCGGACTGGTGCGCGCTCGGCGCCTCCGTCGAGTGGCACACCTATCCGCTGGCCGGGCACGGACCTGCCGCCGTCACGGGCGGCGGACCCGCGATGGACTGGCTCGCCGATCGACTGGAAGGCCGCTCCGCCCAAAGCAATTGCTGACCGGCCCGCGCGAGCGCCGGAGTGTGTGACGCGCCTCGTGGCACCCCGGCTCACCCGAGGCGGACGTGGGTGGCATGCGGATTCCATCGCGCGGGTGCGATGCGCTTACGGTAGGGAGCTATGCCGGTGGGACGCGACGACATCATTCGGTACGCGGCAACCGAGATCGAGGAGGGCAAGCGACTCGATCTCGGTGTGCTTGCGGCCGAACTGCACATCTCGCGGGTGACGTTGTTCCGGCGCGTCGGCAACCGCGATCAGCTGTTGAGCGAGGCGCTGTGGTGGCTGAACGAGCGCAGCCTCGAATCCTCCATCGGCCGCTGGCGGCACGCGAACGGCGACGCTGTGCGCAGCGAGAGCGGAGCGCTGCGCAGCATGTGGATCGTGACCGATCACTGCGCGCGGACCGGGCGCGACACCGGTTTTCAGAAGCTCCTCGACGACGAGCCGATCGCGGCCATCCGGGCGTTGACCGATCCGGAGGGCGCGGTGCAACCCCGGATGATCACCGCCATCACGGATTTGCTGAAGCACGACGTCCGCGAAGGTGGTCTGCGGCCCTCGGTGGACCTGGGCACGCTCGCGTTCGCGGTGGTCCGGCTCGGTGAATCCGTGTTGTACGCCGACCTTTTGGCGGGTCGGCAGTCGAACATCGCCAAGGCGTCGACCTTGGTCACCGCCCTGGTCGAAGGGGTGCTCCGTACGGAGTGAGTCGCCGCGTGGGGCCGCATGTTTCGCTGGAGTTCCGGGCTCGGCAACGGTCCCGGCGGGTCGTCAGGGCCGTTGTATTCCGTTGGCGGGTAATCATTTCCGAGTGCCAGATCCGAACATTCCAGGGTCACGACGCAGTGCGGCGGCGCGGCCCGGCATGACCCGGTCGCCCGGCGGCGGCGCGGGTCAGGCGCCTACCGAGGACAGCAGCATCGGCAGCGCGTTCTGCATCTGCGCCCGCCACGCGTCCCAGTTGTGGCCGTGGCCGGGGACGTATCGCTCGTCGACGGTGGCGCCGAGCTGTTGCAGCCGGTCGACGAAACGGTAATTCTGTTCGTAGACCGCCGATTCGACGGCGTCGTTCTTTCCGTAGGAGACGAACAGGGGCTTGCCGGTGAGCCGCGCGGCCTGGCTGTAGGGATTGTTCTGTTCCCAGATCGCGCGCTGGGCCGGGATGGTGTAGTCGCCCCAGACGCGCTTCCAGTCGGCGCCGCAGCCTTGGCCCGGCTTGTCCGGATCACCGGGGGCGCCGGAGGCGTGCAACGGGTCGACGTTGCCGCTGAAGGCGGCCGCGGAGCGGAACCAGCCCTGGTATTCGGCCGCGAACTTCATGGCCCCGAGCCCGCCCATGGAGTTGCCCGCCACGGCGCGCGTGGTGTTGGCCTTGTAGCCGGTCTCCAGGATGGTGCGCACGTCTTCGAGGAGGTACTTCTCCCAGGCGGGCGCGCCGAAGGAGCCGTTGTTGTACCAATCGGAATAGGCGCTGCACCAGCTGGTTTCGGGCAATACGAAGAGGGCGTCCTTACCCGCGGTGAGCGCTTCGAGATCGCCCTTGTCCGTCCAGGACTTGTGGTCGTCGAAGCCGCCGTGCAGCACCCACACCGTCGGCCAGGTGCGGTTCGCGTCCTTGGACCAGCCGGGCGGCAGCAGTAGGCGGACGACCTTGACCGACCAGTCGGGGCCTTCCAGGTTGGGTGAGGAGATGCCGATGTCGAGGATGCGGTCGCTCACCCGCGCCTCCCAGCGCACGATGCCCGCCGCCGTCGCGGTGGTGCTGGGGACGAAAGTGAGTGCGACACCGGCCAATACGGTGACGATCGCCAGGGCGATTCTGATCGGTCCGGACACGGGAGATCCTTTCGGTGCGAGCCGTCGCAGGGGAAGGTAGTCGACTACCCGGTTCTGCGAATAGCAGTGTTCGTGAAACTGTGAACACTCACCAGACACGAATTCCTGTGGCGCTCAGGGGAGGACCTCAGCTGCCGGGAAACCCTGGCGGCAGCGGTTGGAAGGCCGCGTTGAACCTCGGCCCCGGCGGCAGTCCCCGCAGGATCGCGCTGGTCCAGGCGACCGCCGGAATCCAGCCGGTCACCGCGTTGGTGATGTGCTCGGGCACCGGCACCGTGTAGAAGCGCAGATCCGCGCCGCGCTCCCAATAGGATTCGACGGTCGGCAACACGGTCGAGGGCGGGATCAGCTCGTCCCACATGCCGTGCCACCAGAGGATCGGCGTGTCGGGAATGTGCTTGCCGAGGCTGTTCTCGGCGAGCATGCGCAGGATCTCCGGCGAGGTCTCCAGCGATTTGCCCGGCTGGTAGTACTCGCTGACCGGCCGGTACACGCCGGTGAGCGCGGCGGTGTACACGCAGCGGTTCTGGAGATCGGCGACGATCGCCTGCCCCTCCGGGGTGAGCAGTTCGTCGACCCGGAACACCTCCGGGTACTCCTTGGCGAACGAGGCGAGGCCGAGCCACATCGTGAAACTGCTGGTTCCGGTCAACCCCGGCTGCCTGGCCGTGGCGTACCGGGCCAGCTCGATCAGGTTGCCCGGCGTCCCGCCGATCGTGGTGCCGAGCAACCGCACGTCGGGGGCGTAACCTGCGCGCAGCTCGGCGGCGCGCAGCGATCCGGAGCCGCCGCCGGAGTACCCGTACAGCGCGATGCCGGAATCGGCGAGCCCGAGCGCCGGGTCGTTCTTCAGCGCGCGCAGGCTGTCGAGGACCATCTTGCCCTCGTCGTAGGTGTTGAACGTGTTGAACTTGCCGTCGAAGTCGGGCACGTTCAGCGCGAAGCCCTGCGCGAGCCAGAACTGGGCCAGCGCGGCCTCTTTCATCGTTCCGACCTGCAACGTGTAGGAGGGATTGCACGCCGAATCGCTGGCATCGATCGCCTCCTGGAACGACAGCACCGGGCGCGGGCTGCCCTGCCAGGGAATGCCGGGGACGAGCACGCTCGTCGCGGTGACGATCGCGTTGTCGTGGACGTCGTTGGTGCGGAACAGGATCTGCTTGGTGTAGACCGGAAAAGGAATGCCGAGCAGCCGGGTCTGCACCTCCCTGGTGCGCACGATCTGGCCCGGCTGGTAGTCGGCCAGGTCCGGCGGATCGTTGTACCACGGGTCGCGGTCCGGCGGCAGAATCGGCAGCAGGTCGTACAACTGCGGTTCCGACGGCAGTCGCGGCAATTGATTCTGATCCGGCGGAAACGCGGGCGGAAACACTGGTTCCGCCGCGACGACACCCGCGCCGAGCGTCGTCAAGCACACCGACGAATACACCGCGACCAACTGCCGCAGCAGGCTCTTCCTCATCGAAGCGTCCGTTCGTTCGACCGGCCGTCTGGGTCACGGCCGCCATCGACGACCATTCCACGCGAGATATCGGCGGCTGCCTACCGCCAGACCGACAGCTCTGCTGCCGTGGCACTTGTGCATGTGCACAAAGGCGCAGCACACGCCGTGGAGGTGGACGGCGTCGAGTGGCGTCAGGTGCTAGTCGCGGCCCTCGGGTTCGTAGCGCGGGCCCAGCAGTGCGATGGCGGTCTCCACGGCCACCTCGGCGATATCGGCGATGTCTTCGCCGTCCTCCACGGTGGAGGCGATGAGCTCGCGGAAGCCGCCGTACAGGATGGTGGCCGTCTTCCGCGTCGCGGGATGGACACCACCCGCCCCGAATTCCGGTGTCGCGGTGAGGTTCTGGATCAACGCGATGAACGCGTCGGCGGCGTCGCGGTGCAGTTGCCGCGCGTTCTCGCCGAGCGCGGGGGTGTCGCGAATCCAGGCGAGGGTGATCGTCCGGTCGGTCTTCGACGCGCTCAGCCACGCCTCGATGGCCTGGCGGACCTGTGTCCGCCACGGCGCCTCCGGATCGACGGCGTCGTAGATCTGCCGGATGGTCTGGTTGTTCCGCTCGGTCAGCAGCGCGATGAAGCAGTCCTGCTTGCTGGCGAAGTGCTCGTAGAAGGTCCGCCGCGAGGTGCGCGCGGCCCGGACCACGTCGGCCACCGTGGCGTCGCGGTAGCCGCGCTCGCGCACCGCGTCCGCCATCGCGTCGAGCAGCCTGCGCCGGAATCCGGATTCCGGCGCATGCTCGGCGGCGGTCGTGGGGACGGGCTCGGCACGGGTCACATCGACCAGGTTAGTGACCAGCGGGTCCCGCCAGCATCTCGGAGTCGACGCTGCGCGGCGTCGCTCGCCCGAACCGGATGGTGCCGTCCGCGATCCGGCCGTGACGCAGGGTGAGCACGTCCTGGGCATAGTTCATGCCGAGCCGCCACGGCGCCCGCGATCCCGCCTTCGGGAACCGGTCCAGCGAACGCAGGACGTAGCCGGCCTGGAAATCCAGCAGCGGTCTGGCGTCCATCGCCGGGTCGGGCACGGGCACGCAGTGGTCGTACCCGTGCGTGTCCATGTGCCGCAACAGCCGGCAGACGTACTCGGCGACGAGATCGGCCTTCAACGTCCACGACGCGTTCGTGTAGCCGATGGTGAACGCGAAATTCGGCACTCCGCCGAGCATCATGCCCTTGTAGGCCATGGTCTGCGGCAGCGGAATCTCCCGCCCGTCGACGGTGAGGCGAATGCCGCCGAGGGCGAGCAATTGCAGACCCGTCGCGGTCACCACGACGTCGGCCTCGATTTCCGTGCCGGAGGCCAGCAGCACCCCGCGCTCGGTGAACCGGTCGACCCGGTCGGTGACGATCGACGCGCTGCCGTCGCCGATCGCCTGGAACAGGTCGGCATCGGGCACCAGGCACAGCCGCTGATCCCAGGGACCGTAGGTCGGGTTGAAGTGGACGTCCACCTCGTAGCCCTCGGGCAGCTGTTTGACGGTCTGCGTGCGAATGAATTTGCGCATCATCGCGGGCCGCCGCTGGCTGAGCTGATAGATGAGCGTGCCGATGACCACGTTCTTCCACCGGGTGATCGTGTAGGCGCGCCGGTTACCGAGCAGCGCACGCAGCCGGGTCGCCACCGTGTCCACGGTAGGGACGGACATGATGTAGGTGGGGGAGCGCTGCAACATCGTCACGTGGGCAGCGGTACGCGCCATGGCGGGGACCAGTGTCACCGCCGTGGCGCCGCTGCCGATCACGACGACGCGCTTGCCTTCGTGATCGAGATCGTCAGGCCAGTGCTGCGGGTGAACGACCCGGCCGCGGAAGTCCTCGATACCGTCGAACTCGGGGGTGTAGCCGCGGTCGTAGCGGTAGTAGCCGCCGCAGACGTACAGGTACGAGCACGTCATGGTGATCGAGGCGCCGTCGTGTTCGACGGTGAGCGTCCAGCGCGCCGTCCCGCTGTCCCAGGACGCGTCGACGACCTTGTGCCCGAAGCGGATTCGCCGGTCGATGCGCGCTTCCGTCGCCGTCGCGCGCACGTAGTCGAGAATCGCCGGGCCGTCGGCGATGGCCTTGGCGTCGGTCCACGGCCGGAATCGGTAGCCGAGGGTGTGCATATCCGAATCCGAGCGCACGCCCGGATAGCGGAACAGGTCCCAGGTGCCGCCGATCGCCTCGCGCGCCTCGAGTACGAGATACGTGCGGCCGGGGAACGCGGTCTGCAGGTGGTGCGCCGCGCCGATGCCGGACAGGCCCGCACCGACGATCACCACGTCGAGATGGTGGTTCATGTCCGCGCCTGCTTCCGTCCCCTGGCGCGCAGCGTTCGTTCCAGCAGCGCGATCACCGCGAAATAGTGGGTGGGCGTCACCCGCGCCAGCGCGTCGAAGAGGTAAGCGTCCGGGCCGACGAGGATCCGAGCCTTGCCCTGTTCGACACCGCGCCGGATGATGTCGGCCGCCTTCTCGGGCGAGGTCAGCGTGACCGCTTCGAACTCGGCCGCCATCTGCTCTTTGCTGCGCCCGCGCCCCTCGGGATCCTTGCGCATCCTGGCGTTTCGCGCGATGTTCGTGGTGATGCCGCCCGGATGCACTGTCACCGCCGACACCCCGGTGCCCCGAAGTTCCTGGCGCAGTGCGTCGGTGAAGCCGCGGACCGCGAATTTCGCCGCGCAGTAGGCGCTTTGGTTCGGCATCCCGACCAATCCGAAGACGCTCGACGTATTGACGATCACGCCGCTGTCCTGCTCGACGAGCAGCGGCAGGAAGGCGCGCGTGCCGTTGACCACGCCGTCGAAGTTGATCCGGCGCAACCATTCGTCGTCCTCGGCGTCCGCGTCGAGCACCGACGAGGACACCGCGACGCCCGCGTTGTTGAACACCGCGGCCAAGGGCGCGGTGAGCCACTCCCTGACCTCGTCGGCGAAGGCCCGCTGATCGGCCGCGTCACTGACGTCGAGCACGCGGGTGAGGACGGGGCCGGGCAGCGACGCGGCGGTCTCCTTCAGTCCCGCCGCGTCGATGTCGGCGATGGCGACCGGGGACCCGCGGTGCGAGAGATGGTGGGCGAGTGCGCGTCCGATGCCGGAGGCGGCGCCGGTGATCATCGCCGGATGGCCGGACAGTGGCCTAGCGTTTCGGGGCATCGGTGCTCCTGGTGGCTGCGGTGCGGATGTGGTCGTCGATGAGGTCGGCGAGCGCCGGCCAGACGCCCTCCGGTAGGTCGTGGCCCATGCCGGTGAGCGTGTGCAGGCGGGCGCCCGCGATGGCACGCGCGGTGACCGCGCCGCCGGTCGGCGCCACCATGCGGTCGCGATCGCCGTGCAGCACCAGCGTCGGCGCGGTCACCGCGCCCAGTTCGCGAGTTCGGTCGCCGGACGCCAGGATTCCCGCGAGCTGGCGGGCGACTCCGGCCGCCGGTCGCGGATCGCGATCCCATGCGAGCGCCGCCGCCGCGCGCACCGCGGCCTCGTCGAACGGATAGCCCGCGGACCCGATGTGCCGGAACATGCGGACGGCGGCGTCCACGTGCTCGTCGCGGGTGCGCGCCGGTTTGCCGAACATCCGCCGCCACGTCGAAAGCGCCGGGCGGCCGACGCGCGGGGCGCCCGTCGTGGACATGATGGAGGTCAGCGACGCTACCCGCTCGGGATAGCGTGCGGCGACGGTCTGCGCGATCATGCCGCCCATCGACACCCCGACCAGGTGCACAGCATCCATGTCGAGCGCGTCGAGCAGGCCGACGGTATCGGCGGCCATGTCGCCCAGTCGGTACTGCGCGGGATGCCACCGCTTGCGCAGGAAGCCGAGCGGACTCGGTGGCGGAAACGTGCAGTGGGTGGACTCGCCGACGTCGCGGTTGTCGAAGCGGAGCACCGAATGCCCGCGTTCGACGAGCAGACGGCACAGACCGTCCGGCCAGGAGTGCATCTGCTGGCCGAGTCCGGCGATCAGGACCACCGGTGTGCCGTCCGGATCGCCGAGACGCTGATAGGCGAGGCGGACGTCGTTCCCGACGTCGCCGAGGCCCTCGGTCATGCCGTCACCTCGGCGGCTCGCGCGTCGGTGGAAACGGAAGGGCGCGGCGTTCGCCTGCGCACGACCGCGCGGCCCTTCTTGGCGGGAACCAGCGCCACGCCGCGGAAGTGCGTGCGCTCGTCCGGCGCGTCGGTCGTCTCCAGCGTGAAATCCCTGAGCAGGGTGCGCAGCACGACGTTCATCTCCATCGTGGCGAAGGCCGCGCCGATGCAGCGGCGCGAACCGCCGCCGAACGGAATCCAGGTGAAGGTGCCGGGCCGCACCCCGACGAACCGGTCCGGGTCGAAGGTGCGCGCCCTCGGGAAGAGCTCCTCGTTGTCGTGCATCAGGCGGATGCTCACCAGCACTCGCTGGCCCTTCGGGAGCGTCCAGCGCCCCAATGACATCGTCTCCGCGCGCACCTGACGCCCGGTCGCGTCGACCACGGGACGAACGCGCTGCACCTCGAGCAGGGTCGCCTCGCGCAGCTCCGACCCGCCCGCGTCGACCTCGGCGACCAAGCGCCGCAACACGTCCGGATGCCTGCGCAACCGCTCCACGGTCCAGGCCAGCGTGGTCGCGGTGGTCTCGTGCCCGGCGGTGAGCAGGGTGAGCAGTTCGTCGGCGATCTCGCTGTGGGTCATCGCGGAGCCGTCGTCGTAGCGGGCCTGCAGCATCATCGACAGCACGTCGTCGCGGTCGCCGAGAGCGGGGTCGGCGGCGGCGCGGGCGATGAGTCGCCCGACGATCTCGTCGTAGCTCTTGCGGTGCGCGACGAAGCGGGACCACGGGCCATAACGGCCGAGGAATCCGCGCGGCACCGGCACGGCGGCCAGCGCGGAGGCGACGAGGACCAGCCGGGGCAGCAGGGCGCGCAGTTCGTCGAACTCCCGGCCCTCGGCGCCGAAGACCGCGCGCAGGATCACGTTCAGGGTGATCCGCATCATCGAGTCCATCGTCGCGAACTCGACACCCGACGGCCAGGTCGCCAGCTCGCGTTCGGTTTCCTCCTCGACGAGCGATTCGTACACCGCGAGCCGCCTGCCGTGGAAGGGCGGGGTGAGCAGCTTGCGCTGTTTGCGATGTTCAGCTCCGCGCAACGCGAACAGCGAACCGGGACCGAGGAATTGGCCGAGGTTGACCTCGAAGTTGTCCGCGACGTCGCTGCTCGCGGTGAACAGCGCTTTGACCTCGGCGGGGTCGGAGATCACGACGGTCCGGCCGAATCGTGGTGCGTGGACCGTGAACGCGGACCCGTATTTTCGGTGCCAGTGTCGCCAGGCGCGGGTCCGGCCCGCGAGGATCGCGACGTTCTGGACGAACGGCGGCGTGGATGGTCCTTCGGGCAGTTGCACTGTGCTCATGCGCCATCTCCCAGCGTGGTACTTCGGCGTACCACCCGCACGGTACGCTCATGTACCACGTGTGGCAAGGGTCACATCGATTCGTCGAGGTGGCGCTGACCGAGGGCGGAGTCCCGGACGGCGCGTCGTTGACGAACAGGACGGTCTTCGCTGGGCACCATTGCTTGCTATGGGTGATCCGAGCTCGGAGCTGACTTACGTGGTCGAGATCTCGCTGCCGGGCCGGTTGGACGAGCAGTGGTGGCGGATCAGCAACACCGGCACGCCCGCGCAGACGGCGGCGGCGCTGTCCGAGCTGGCGACGCGGATCTACCGTGACCTGCTCGGGCCGGGCGCGGGCGGCCTGCACCGCGGCCGATGCTGGTACCACTGCCTGGTGTGCGGGCCCGACGGCGCGGTGCTGGACGAGGTGGAGGGGCTCGTGCAGGCGTTCCTGCTGTCAGGCGAGTTGCGGACGGTGTCGGCGACGATCACCTGGCGGGCGCGGCGCCTTGGCGCGGGGCGCTGGAAGGCCGACTGAGGCGCCGGACATCGTTGTCGCGATCACCACCCGAATCCGCGAACCGGGGTGGGCGCCGCACCCGGCGGTGCGGCGTCGGTGACCCAGCCCGCGACCACGCGCGGCTGACCGACGACGGCCAACCGCCCCGCATCCGCGGACACACCGTCATATGCTGCCCCGCGATCGCGGAAAAAACTTCGGCGCGGGTGTCGATCCGCCGCGATCCCCGTTCGACCTATGGGCGAGAGGGTCCGAGCGGGACCCGCACAGCACAGGGAGACAGACCATGAAGTACATGCTGATCATGCGCGCCACCGACGAGGCCTGGGCGGGTATGGCCGACGTCGATTTCGAGAAGATGCTCGAGACCATCGGCAGGTTCAACGACGAGATGATCCGGGCCGGTGTGCTGCTGGCCGCGGAGGGCCTCGACGACGCCGCCGAGGGTGTGGTCGTCGACCACTCCTCCGAGACGCCTGTCGTCACCGACGGCCCGTACGGCGAGACCAAGGAGCTGTTCGGCGGGTTCTACATCCTCAACGTGGCCTCGAAGGAAGAGGCCATCGAGTGGGCCAAGCGGGCGCCGTTGACCGGCCCCGGGCTCAAGACCGAGATCCGCAGGGTCACGACGATCGACGAGTTCCCGCAGGACAACGAGTGGATCCAGAAGGAGCGGGCGTGGCGCGAAGCCACCGGACAGCTCTGAGCGGGCCCTCCGGCGATGGCCGACCACACCGGCCGTGAGGCCGTCGCCGCCGTCTGGCGGATCGAGTCCGCGCGGATCGTCGGCGCGCTCGCGCGCTACACCGGCGACTTCGCGCTGGCCGAGGACCTGGCCCAGGAGGCGCTGGCCGAGGCGCTGGTGACCTGGCCGCGCGAGGGCGTGCCGCGCAATCCCGCCGGATGGTTGCTCACCGTCGGCAAGCGCCGCGCGATCGACGCGTTCCGCAGGCGCTCCGCCCTCGACGAGCGGTACGCCGCGCTCGCCCACGAGCTGGGCGAGGGCGGCGCCGCCTCCGGGGGCGCGCCCGCCGAGCCGGCCGAGGACGTGCTCTGGGACCCGGACCAGATCGACGACGACGTGCTCGCGTTGATGTTCATCTCCTGCCACCCGGTGCTCTCGCGGGAAGCGCGGATCGCGCTCACCCTGCGGGTGGTCGGCGGTCTCACCAGCGACGAGATCGCCAAGGCGTTCCTCGTGCCGACCGCCACCGTGCAGGCCAGGATCACCAGGGCGAAGAAGACCCTGGCGGCGGCCAGGGTGCCGTTCGCGGCGCCCTCGCCCGAGGAGCGGCGCGCCCGGCTCGGGTCGGTGCTGAACGTGGTCTACGTGATCTTCACCGAAGGGTCGACGGCCAGCTCCGGCAGCGATCTGATCCGGCTCGATCTGGCGAGCGAGGCGCAGCGCCTCGCGCGGGTGCTCACCCGCCTGGTGCCGGACGAAACCGAGGCCAACGGCCTGCTCGCGCTGCTCGAGCTGACCGCGGCGCGCTTCCCGGCCCGCACCGCGCCCGACGGCACGCCGGTCCTGCTCGAGCAGCAGGACCGCCGCCGGTGGGACCGCGCGGCGATTCGGCGTGGCCGCGCCGCACTCGCCGCCGCGGAGCGGCTCGGTCGTGGCCTCGGCGCCTACGGCTTGCAGGCGGCGATCGCCGAATGCCATGCCGTCGCGGCATCTGTCGAGGAGACGAACTGGGAGCGCGTCGTGCTGCTCTACGAGGCGCTCGGCAGGCTCGCGCCCTCCCCGGTGATCGACCTCAACCGGGCGGTCGCGGTCTCCATGGCGCACGGGCCCGCAGCGGCGCTGCCGATCGTGGACGATCTGGTAGCCGCTGGGGCGCTGTCGAATTCGCACCTGCTGCCGAGCGTGCGCGGCGAGCTGCTCACCCGGCTCGGTCGCACGGCGGAGGCGCGCACCGAGCTGGAACTCGCCGTGCGGCTGTGCGCCAACGAACGCGAAAGATCGGTGCTGACAGGCAAACTCGCCGCCCTTGGCTGACGCGCCGACACGGAGCGGATGCGGCGGCATTCACTCCGGCAGCGGCGGCAGCTCCAGATTCGCGCGGAAGGTGTCGCCGACGTAGTCGGCGCCGACGATGCCGCGGCGGCGGAGTTCGGGGAGCAGACCGTTGCGGAGGAAGTCGCTGGTGCGCGGGTTGTCCAAGCCGCCGAGGGCGATGACGTCCAGTACGCCCGCGTCGTAGCGTTCCTCGATGGCGTCGGCGAGCTGTTCCGGTGTGCCCGCCGCGGCCCAGTGCCCGGTGTCCTTCGCCGCGATGATCAACTCCCGCAGCGTCTTTCCCGACCTGGCGAAATTGCTGAAGATCTCGACCCGGCCGCGGCGGCGGTGCACCGCGTGCACATCGGGCAGCAGGTGTTCGGGGATCGGTTCGTCCAGCGGCAGCTCGGACAGGTCGACGGCGCCGCCGAGCATGTCGGCCAGCGCGAGGCGCCCGGCGTCGAAGTCGGTGGCCTCCGCACGTTCCCGTACCGCGGCGCGCACCTCGGCCTCGGTGGCGCCGTAGGTGGCGTGGAAGGAGCTCATGATGAACGGAAGCCCTTCGGCGCGACCGAGTTCGGCGGCGCGGGTGCGGATGCGCTTGGTGTAGGTGATGGCGTCGGCCAAGGTGGGCAGCGAGGTGAACACCACCTCGGCGAAGCGGGCGCCGAGCTCGATGCCGCCTTCGGACTGACCGGCCTGGAACTGCACCGGCCGCCGCTGCGGCAGCGGCGGGATGTTCAGCGGGCCGCGCACCGTGAAGTACGGTCCGGCGTGGTCGATCGGACGCACCAGTTCCTGGCGCAGCACCGCGCCGCCGCGGCCGTCGGGGGTCAGCGCGCCCGGCGCCCAGCTGTCGAACAGCGCGTTGACCACCGTCAGGGATTCGGCCGCTCGCGCGTACCGTTCCTCGGGGCTCGGCAGCTCCTGGTCGCCGTAGTTCTCCTCACCCACCGAGGAGGTCACCGCGTTCCACGCGGCGCGACCGTTGCTCACGTGGTCGAGGGTGCCGAACAGACGGGCCAGGTTGTACGGGTGGTGGAAGGTTGTCGTCACCGTCGCGATGAGCCCGACATGCGAGGTCACCGCGGCCAGCGCCGAGACGAAGATCAGCGGCTCCTGCGCGCCGATCGCGCCCTGCGAGCCGAAGCTCAGCAGGTCCGCCGCGAACAGCGCGTCGAACCTCTCGGCCTCCGCGATCTTCGCGATCTCCACCGCGGACGCCAGCGTGGACCGTCGCGGATCCACCGCCGCCCCGTACACGTCCGGTGAGCCACTGACCCCCGTGACGATCTTCAAAGGCCGCCGTCGCCCACCCACACTCATGCCTGCGCCTCGCTGGCGCTCGGCTCCGGCATGCGCGAGGCGCGCTGGCACACGATTCGCTCACTCCGTTCGCTCATGCGGCCGACGCTAGTGGGCCGCACCGAGCCGGACACCGGTTCCGATCACCGAGAGCCGAATCGCGGCGACCATCGGGACGAGCAGGGCAAGGTCGCCGATCTCACCCGCAACGGGTGAGGCGCCATCGGCGCGGCGGACCTAGCGTCGGCGTACCCGCGCGAATCGAGCAGCGAAGGAGCAGGTCATGGCCGCAATCCCGCTCGGGGCGAGCACCGCGTTCGCCACCTCGCGCCCAGCCTTCGCGGACTGACCGGACCAGGGCGGAAGACGATGCGAACGCCGCGGCGACGGCCGACGGAGGCGCGTGCCGTGCGGCCACCGGCCGCCACCGCGGGGATCTGGGCCATTCCGCGCGGTCTCGTCGTGCTGCTCGCCGCGGCGAGCGCGGTGGTCGCCGTCGGCGGGATCAAGGCGTTCGCGGGCATTCTCGGGCCGGTGTTCCTCGCCCTGATGCTGACCATGGCCGTCCAACCCCTCCAGACGTGGGCGCAGCGGCGCGGGCTGCGGCCGTGGGTCGGCATGGTCGTCGCCCTCGTCGCGGTCGTGTCGATTCTGATCGGGCTCATCGGCGCGGTGGTGGTGTCGGCCGCGCAGTTGGCCACCGAGTTGCCCAACTACAGCGACCGAGCCGACGAATTGGTGGACCGGCTGCGCGATGCGCTGGCCGGCGCCGGGGTGAGCCCCGAAGAGATTCAGAACATGCTGAATTCGCTCGACATCGGCAAGGTCGTCGGCGTGCTGGAATCGGCGCTGCGCGGGCTGCTCGGCGTCTTCTCGAATCTGTTCTTCGTGTTCGCGCTGCTGGTGTTCATGGCGTTCGACGGCATGGTGATCGACAAGAAGATGACGTTCGTCGAGCGCACCAGGCCCGAAATCGCGTATGCCCTTTCCGCTTTCGCGCTCGGCACGCGCAAGTACCTGCTCGTGTCGACGGTGTTCGGCCTCATCGTCGCGGTGCTCGACGGCGCCGCGCTGTGGTTGCTCGGCGTGCCGCTGCCGCTGCTGTGGGCGCTGCTGTCGTTCATCACGAACTACATCCCGAACATCGGATTCATCATCGGACTGATACCGCCCGCGCTGCTCGCCCTGCTGGACGGCGGGGTCGGGCTGATGCTCTGGGTCATCGTGGTCTACTGCGTCATCAATTTCGTCATCCAGTCGGTGATACAGCCGAAGTTCGTCGGTGACGCCGTGGGTTTGAGCGTCACGGTGACCTTCCTGTCGCTGGCGTTCTGGTCCTGGGCGCTCGGCCCGCTCGGCGCGCTGCTGGCGATCCCGCTCACGCTGCTGGTCAAGGGCGCCCTGTTCGACATCGACCCCACCACGCGCTGGGCCAATGTGCTGATCGCCGAAAGAGCGCCGGACACCGGGGAAGCGGAAGTCTCCGAGGATTCGAAGGGCACCGAGGATTCGAAGGGCACCGAGACGCCCGGCAAAGACACCGAGACGCCCTCGACCTGAGCCGCCGTCTCACCCGCGACGTATGACGAACACCGAGTGTCCTCGCTCTACCGTGTCCCGGATTGGCGCGGTACTCGGAGATCTGCCCCTGCTGGCGGTCTCGATTGTGGCAGCTGTTCAGCGGTCCTGCGCGACGCGGAATCCGAGGTTGCCCGTCGAGGAGACCGGTTCGCTGCCCTGCCGCGCGGAGACGCGATACCGGCGGCAGTAGGAGCGATGGCAGAGATAGGAGCCGCCGCGCATGACCCGGCCTGCTCCCGTCGCGGGGCCGGTGGGATCGCGGTCGGGGCTGTGCCGGTAGTAGTCGCGGGCGTACCAGTCGGCGCACCACTCCCACACGTTGCCGGTGACATTGTGCAGGCCGAAGTCGTTGGGCGCGAAGGCATCGATCGCGACGGTGCCGAGGTGCGCGCCGGGGTCCGTGCGCGGGAACCGGCCGCGGAAGACGTTCATCCGAGGCTGCCCGTCCGGTTCGAGGTCCGGCCCCCAGGGAAAGGAGTCGGCCGATCCGGCCCGCGCGGCGTACTCCCATTCGGCTTCCGTCGGCAGCCGCGTGCCCGACCAGGCGCAGTAGGCCTGGGCGTCGTTCCAGGAGACGTGCACCACCGGATGGTCGAGGACGTCGTCGATGCGCGATCCCGGACCCGAGGGGTGGCGCCAATCGGCGCCTTCCACCTGCCGCCACCACGGTGCGCCCACCACGCTCCTGGTCGGCGGCGCGTCGTCGGGGAGCAGACCGGCGAAGACGAACGACCACCCGTACCGCTCGGCGTCGGTGCGGTGACCGGTCGCGTCGACGAAGGCGGCGAAGGCGGCGTTGCTGACGGTGTACCGGTCGATGGCGAACGAACCGACGGTCACCTGGTGGCGGGGACCTTCTCCGTCGCCCGGATAGGCCCATGCGCTCTCGTCGCCCATGAGGAATTCTCCGCCGGGCAAGAGGATCAGCGTGGCGGGAGCGTCGCCCTCGGACTCGGTCTCGGTCGGCGCGCCGGGAAGGACCGTTCGTCGAGCGTTCGGCGCGCAGCATCCCCTGGGCTCGTCGTGATGGCGGTGTTCCATGGCCGTCCTCTCCGCTATCGCCTCGGCCACCGAGGGTCGGTCTCGGAGGCCGGACGCCGGAACGCATGGTCCGAACCGATCGGAATCGAGTGAATTCCGGTCGAAACAGCAACGACCCCAGGATAGTAGCCCGAGGTGTGCTGAGTGGGCCGAAATGCGGCGCGTTCGGGACGTTCCCGATGTTGCCGCCCGGACGGGATCTCACCCGCGACGGATGAGGCGAGCGGGCACGCGGCAGTGATCGAATCGCGAGGGCGACAGCGGTCCCGCGACGCCGACGAGCATCACGACAGGGGTTCCCGCATGAGCGAACGGAGTGAGCGAGTCATGTGTCAGCGCGCTTCGCGCGTCGTCCGGATCGGCGGCGAGGATCCTCCGTCGCCGGGGCGGCGGAGGATCCTCGAATCGAGCGTGGTCAGACGGCGGCGAAACCGGTGCGCAGGTCGGCGAGGATGTCGTCGATGCCCTCGATGCCGACGGCGAGCCGGACCAGACCAGGCGTGACGCCCGCGGCGAGCTGCTCGTCGGGGGTGAGCTGGGAGTGGGTCGTCGAGGCCGGGTGGATCACCAGCGAGCGCACGTCGCCGATGTTGGCGACATGACTGTGCAGGGTGAGGGCCTCGACGAAACGCTTGCCCGCGTCCACTCCGCCTGCCAGCTCGAAACCGATCACCGCGCCCGCGCCCTTGGGAGCGAGCGCCTGGCCCCGGTCGTACCACGGCGAGGAGGGCAGTCCCGCGTACGACACGGAGGTGACCTCGGGCCGCGCCACCAGGAATTCCGCCACCGCCTGGGCGTTGCGCACATGGCGTTCCACGCGCAGGCTCAGCGTCTCGAGGCCCTGGCTGATGAGGAAGGCGTTGAACGGCGAGATGGCCGCGCCGAGATCGCGCAGCAGCTGCACCCGGGCCTTGAGCGTGTAGGCGGGAGCGCCGAGATCGGCGTACCGGACGCCGTGGTAGCTGGGGTCGGGTTCGGTGAAGCCGGGGAACCGCCCGCCGGTCCAGTCGAACGTGCCGCCGTCGACGATCACGCCGCCGATGGCCGTGCCGTGCCCGCCGACCAGTGCGAAAGGCCCGCGTGCGGGCGCGGGGAAGGTCAGGCGGTGATCAGCGTGGTCTCGACCGGCGTCGCCGCGGTCGAGAGATCGAGGACCGGGCAGTGCGCGTCCACGGCCCGTTGCAGTTCGGCGTAGCGCTCGGCGGTCTCCGGCCCGGTGATGCGGACCGTGACGCGCACGGCCTGGAAGCCCGGACGGACGGTGTCGTCCAGGCCGAAGAAGCCACAGACGTCGAGATCCCCCTCCGCCTCCACCGCGATGTCGTCGACGGTGATGTCGAGCCGCTGCGCCCAGAATCGATAGGTGACCACCTGACAGGCGATCAGCGACGCCAGATAGACCTCGACCGGGTTGGGCGCGGTGCCCGCACCGCCGAGCGCGGGCGGCTCGTCCACCCGAATCATGTACTGGCCCAGCGCGATCGCGCTGCCGACCGTGCCCTCCGGCACCCCCGACGCACGGAAGACCACCTGCGCGGCGGCGGGATTCTCCGCGACCGCCCGCGCGGTGGCCTCCGTGATGTCGTTCAACGACGTGCTCACATTCGCTGTCACGGCTACCGACCGTAGGAATCGGCGCGCGTCGTGGCGATAATTACATTCCCTGTGAGCTGAAAGGTAGCTGCCGATCCATCGGCGCACTTGCACACGTTGTCGGCGAGTTGCTTTGCGACACGGCCACTTTCCCGTACCGGCGAGCGGGGCGACCCCCGTTCGGAGTCGCCCCGCTCTGGTCGCTCAGCTCTGTAGTACCCGCACCTTGTCGTCGTCACGGCTGCTTGTCGATGCGCCGACCGGGGGAGTGTCCTCGGCCTGCGCGCGCATCGGGTCGAGCGCCGGATCGATGTCGATCGTGTTGCGCAGCGGGCGATTCGGCAGCAGCGCGGTGGCGATCAGCGCGACGACCGTGGCCAGCGCGGCGATGAGGAAGATGCGGCCGGTCGCGTCGCCGTAGGCGGTGCGCACGATGGTCGCGACGGGTCCGGGCAGCGCGTCGAGATTCAGGTTGCCGCTGCCGGAGGAGCGGGTCTGGATGCCGAGCTTGGCGAACCCCTCGGTGGACAGTTCGGTCACCCGGGTGGCCAGCACCGAGCCGAGCACCGAAACGCCGATCGCGCCGCCGAAGGTGCGGAAGAAGGCGACGCTGCTGGAGGCGGCGCCGATGTTGTGCACGCTCACGGTGTTCTGTACGGCGAGAACGAGATTCTGCATCATCATGCCGACGCCGAGACCCACGACGACGGTGTACGCGCCGACCAGCCACAGGTTCGTCGCGTGATCGATGGTCGACAGCAGCGCGAACCCGACCACGAGCAGCGCGCCGCCCGCGACCACGAACCGCTTCCACTTGCCGAAGCGGGTGATCAGCTGACCTGAGCCGACCGAGGCGATGAGCATGCCGACGACCAGCGGGATGCTCAGCACGCCCGCGGCGGTCGGCGAATAGCCGCGCGCGGTCTGGAAGTACTGGCCGAGGAACGTGGTGGCGCCGAACATGCCGACGCCGACCGCGATCGAGGCGAGGATCGCCAGTCCGGTGGTGCGTTCGGTGATGATCGGCAGCGGGATGATCGGTGACTTGGCGCGGGACTCCACCCACACGGTCGCGATCAGCAGCAGCACGCCGCCGCCGACGTACAGGGCCGACTCCCGCGAGATCCACTCGTAGTAGCCCGCCTTCCCGGCGAACGACACCCAGATCAGCAGCACCGAGACCCCTGCGGTGAGCAGCGCGGCGCCGAGCCAGTCGATCGACACGCCCGGCTTCCGTTCGGTGGGCAGCCGCAGCGTCCGGTGCAGCAGCATCAGCGCGATCACCGCCAGCGGCACGCAGACGAAGAAGCACCAGCGCCAGCCGAGCGGGCTGTCGACGATGACGCCGCCGAGGATCGGGCCGCCCGACATCGATACCGCCATCACCGCGCCCATGTAGCCGGAGTACCGGCCGCGTTCGCGCGGCGCCACGATGCTGCCGATGATCGCGACCGCCAGCGCGGTCAGCCCGCCCATGCCGATGCCCTGGATCACCCGGGCGACCAGCAGCAGGGCCACCGTGTGCGCGAATCCGGCGATGATCGAGCCGATCACGAAGATGACGATCGCCGTCTGGACCAGCAGCTTCTTGTTGAACAGGTCGGCGAACTTGCCCCAGATCGGGGTGGACGCGGCGTTGGCGAGCAGGGCCGTCGTGATGACCCACGCGTACGCCGTCTGTGATCCCTCGAGATCGCCGATGATGGTGGGCAGCGCGGTCGCGACGATGGTGGTGCTCAACAGGGCGGTGAACAGCGCGGCCAGCAGGCCGGTCATCGCCTCGAGGACTTCGCGATGGCTCATCGCGGTCGGGTCGCGCCGCACGGGCGTCTCGACTGAACTAGACATCTACTCCCTGACTCTCTGTCGAAACCGGCTGGGGTTCCGTCGTTCCCGCGCGCTGCGCGTGCGCGGCGAGCGAATTCCTGAGCTTGCGGACCGACTCGCAGGCGAGCTCGGCGTCGTCCTCGCTCCAGTCGGCGAGGACGGTCTGCAGGCCGCGCGCCCGCGACGCCCGGACGCGGCCGAGCAGGTCCCGGCCCGCGTCGGTGACCTGGATGAGGGTGGCCCGGCCGTCGCTGGGGTCGGCGTGGCGGCTGATGTAGCCGGCGCCGACCAGTTCGGTGACGTGCCTGCTCAGCGCCGAGGCGCTGATGCACAGATCCACCGCCAGGTCGACCTGGCGGCAGGGGCCCTTGGTTTCCAAGGTCCCCAGCACGCCGACGCCGCCGGGCAGTAGCTGGCCTTCTTCCGGATGGAGAAGGGTGATCCGGATCGCCCTGCCGATCAGGTAGAGCTCCTTGATCAGGCTTTGTGCCGTATCGGGTGATACCGCCATGTCCGCTCCCCGCAGGAGATAATTTGCTTGCAGTCAGCAACTATATTTCACTTGCTTGAGCTAAGCAACTAAATCCTGTGGATGGACGACTTCGGGCCGACGGGGCGGCGGGCTACGGTGGGTTCTTGCACCGGTCCACTCTCGGGAGGCGTTTTGCGCACCATCGCCCGCGTACTGCTCGTCCTGCTGGCCCTGGCGTGCGGCATGGTGCCTGCGCTGCCCGCGGCGGTGGGAGCGCCGAACGCCGCGAGCTTCGACGACGCCACCGCGCGAAAGATCGATGAGCTGCTGGCACTGCGCGCCACCGCGCCCACCGCCGCCAAGGGGGAGTTGCTCGCGCTGCTGTCGAGCCGGTTTCTGGGCACGCCGTACGGGGCGAACATGCTGGTCGGCTCCGCGACCCAACCCGAGCAATTGGTCGTCGATCTGCGGCGGGTGGACTGCTTCACCTTCCTCGACTACGTGGAAGCGCTGAGCAGGTCCGCCGACCGCGACCAGTTCGTGGCGAACCTGATCGAGACGCGCTACGCGGGCGGACGCGTCGACTTCCTCCAGCGCAAACACTTCTTCAGCGACTGGTCGCACACGCCGCGAATCGCCGCGACCGATATCACCGCGACGCTGAGCCCCGCGGCGGTGACGGTCGGCAAGCGGCTCAACGCGAAAGCCGATGGGGGAACGTATCTCCCCGGGTTGCCCGTGGTCGGCCGCGACATCACCTACATCCCGAGCGCCGCGGTCGACGGGAACGTCATCGGGCAGCTCCGCACCGGCGACTACATCGGCGCCTACACCGACCAGCCCGGACTGGACGTCACTCACGTCGGCATCTTCGTGATGACGTCCGACGGACCGATCTTCCGCAACGCGTCCTCCCTCGCGGCGAACAACCAGGTGGTCGATTCGCCGTTGGCCGACTATGTGCGATCGACACCCGGGATCGTGGTGCTGCGGCCGCAATAACGCGCCGGGCGAGCGGGACCGGCCAAGAGTGCTGTTGGATGCCGCGGGGCGCGGCGAACTTGCCGGTGCGGGCCGGGCTGATCAGTCGTGGGGCCTCCGGTGGAGTCGGTGGAGTTCACGCAGCGCGCCGGCCAGCTGGGGGGCGGGCCCCGACGTGGGGATGCCCGGCGCGACCACGTTGATAGATAAGGCCCGGACCGGGGCGGGCGGGATGCCCATCTCGTCGAGCCATTCGGTCAGCTGCGCCGCCGAGCTGGCGTAGACGATGCGACCGAGACCGGCCCAGGCGTGCGCGGCCGAACACATCGGGCAGTGCTCGCCGGAGGTGTAGACGGTCGTGGTCGCGCGTTCGGCGGGTGCGAGTTGGGCGATGGCCCAGTGCACCAATTCGAGTTCCGGATGCCGGGTCGGATCACCGCCGCCTTCGCCGTTCTTCGCCTCCGCGAGCACCCGGCCGTCGCCGACGAGCAGCGAGCCGAACGGCGCGTTGCCATCGTCGAGCGCCTCCCGGGCCAGGTCCACGCACCGTCGCAGGTACACGAGATCAGCATCATCGACCATGCTCCGAGCGTATGCTTCGGCGGCTCTGCGAGCGTCGCATGTCGTCGTTTCGGCGGCCTGGGCGACGCATCCAGGGGGAGGGGAGTCGCCTAACGGCTTGCGGAACAGCCCGAGCATCGCGTGTAGAAGTTCTTCCCATGCTCGTCGGCGACCGCGGGGTCTCTGAGGTCGTACGAGAACATCGGCCAATCGGTGCCGAATCCTTGCCACGCTCTCGTTCAGCAGATGCGTGACCGACGTGGAAAAAATTGCACTATGAAGATATGCGCATCGACGCATTGAGCTCTCCGCCGCCGAAGGCCAAATCAGTGCGACGGACGTGGAGTGGCGGCGAGGGAGCCGAGCAACGCTAGCGCCTCGGCGCTCGATGAGTTCGGCTCGGCGTGGTAGACGACCAGTTCCTGTCCGGGACTGGATCGTACGTCGAAGGTCTGCATGGTCAATTCCACGAGCCCCACGTCGCGGTGGTCGAAACGCTTGCGCTCCAACGATTTTCCGCGCGCATCGTGACGGGCCCAGAGTTCGGCGAACTCGGGACTCGTGTCGAGCAGGTCGGCGAGTACTCGGCGGACGCGCGGATCGTGCGGCGCCGCACCGTGTCCGAGGCGGAATCCGGCGACGACGTTGCGGGCCACGTCGGGCCAGTCGCGATAGAAGGTCCGCGCGGCCGGATCGGTGAACACGATGCGCAGCAGGTTGCGGGGGTGGCGCCAGCCGGAGAACAGCGCGTCGGCGATGGCATTGGCGGCCAGGACGTCGTAGGCGCGGTTGTAGACGACCGCCGGATTGTTCGGCCAAGCGGCGACCAGCTCGAGCAGGCGCGGGTCGACGCGGTCGTCGGTCGCCGCGTGCGCGCGCGGGCCGAGGCCCGCGAGCCGGAACAGGTGCCCGCGCGCGTCCTCGTCGAGGTCGAGTGCGGCGGCGAGCGCGTCGACGACCTGGGCCGACGGCCTGCGCTCCCGCCCCTGTTCGAGGCGGGTGTAGTAGTCCGCGCTCACCCCGGCGAGCAGCGCCACCTCCTCGCGGCGCAAGCCGGGCACGCGACGGTGTCGGCCCGCCATCGGCAGCCGGACCCGCGACGGCGCGATCTGTTCGCGGCGGGCGCGCAGGAACGCGCCGAGCTCGGTATCTGCCATGGTCGCATCGTAGGGCGGCGACCCGCCGAGAGCCTGGGTGCGCTGCTCCCAGGAACGTTTCGCTCTTCCAGCGGCGGCCACGGGCTTCGAGAGTGGACACCGCGCCGACCGCCCGGCCGGCGCGGCGTCTCGCCGAATATCCAAGGGAGAGAACATGACAGACTCCGTCGCCCTCGTCACCGGCGCGAGCAGCGGCATCGGCCGTGCCATCGCGCGGCGGCTCGCCGCCGACGGCATGCGCGTCGTCGCGGCCGCGCGACGCATCGACCGGCTCCACGAGCTCGCCGAGGCGAGCGGGGGAGCGATCGAGCCGTGCGCCCTCGACGTCACCGATCGGGATGCCGTCCGCCGCGCCGTCGACGACCTCGTCGCCCGGCACGGCCGGCTCGAT
Source organism: Nocardia sp. bgisy118 (assembly GCF_057708605.1). NCBI lineage: Bacteria > Bacillati > Actinomycetota > Actinomycetes > Mycobacteriales > Nocardiaceae > Nocardia > Nocardia sp. bgisy118. The sequence goes on from NZ_JBYISM010000001.1 coordinate 388,677, forward strand.
GTGTTCGTCGCCAACGCGGGGGTGATGCCGCTGTCGCGGCTGGACGCCGGTCTGGTCGGCGAATGGGACCGGATGATCGACGTCAACATCCGCGGTCTGCTGTACGGCATCGCGGCCGCGCTTCCGCATTTCCACGCCACAGGCAGCGGCCACCTGGTGACGATCGCGTCGATCGGTGCGCACGCCGTCAGCCCCACCGCGGCCGTGTACTGCGGAACCAAGTACGCGGCGTGGGCCATCACCGAGGGGCTGCGGCTGGAATCGCCGCCCGGCATCCGGGTCACCACGATCTCGCCCGGCGTGGTCCACAGCGAACTGGCCGAGACCATCAGCGACCCGCACGCGCGGACAGTGATGGCCGAGTACCGGCGGAACGCGATCGCGCCCGAATCGATCGCCGACGCCGTCGCCTATGCGGTGGGTCAAGCGCCGGATGTGGACGTCAACGAGATCGTCGTCCGGCCGGTGCGGCAGCGCTGAGGTGCGGCGCCCGCTGACGAGCGGCCTTGCTCGCGACGTGTGCGACAGATAACGTAATTCTGTCGCACACTGAAAGGGGTCAACGATGACCGCACGCGCCCACCGGATCGACGACACGAATGCCGACATCGCGCCCGAGCTGGGTCCCGGCTCTCTGACCTGGCGTTACGCGGGGGATCTTCGCCTTCTTCTGGTCACCGCGCCCTACGGCATGCTGCAACTCATGCACCCGGCGGTGGGCGCGGGCGTGGCGGACCATTCCGACTTCTTCGTCGATCCGTGGGACCGCGTGTTTCGCTCGATTCCCGAAATCGTCGGCACCGTCTACGACTCACCCCGGTCCGGTACCGCGGCGCGGGTGCGCGACTACCACCGCGACATCGGGGGAGTCGATCACCACGGGAAGCGCTACCACGCACTGAATCCGGAGGTCTACTTCTGGACCCACGCCACCATCCTGCAGGGTGTGATCACCATCGCCGAGGTCTACGACGGCGGGCTGACCGACGCGCAGCGCGAGACCTTCTATCAGGAAGGCAAGACCTGGTACCGCCGCTACGGGCTCAGCGAGCGGCCCATGCCCGCCGACTACGCCGCGTTCACCCGCTACTTCGACGACATGTGCGAGAACGTGCTCGAGGCAACGGAATCCGCGCGGTGGCTGGCCGGGCAGCTCGGTGTCACCAGCGGGCTGCGGCTGCCGTATCTGCCCGGGCCGATCGAGGCGGTGGTGCGTCCGGTGATCATGTCCGAATACCGGGTGATCACCACCGCGTTGCTGCCCGAATCCGCGCGGGATCGGCTCGGGCTGCGCTATTCGGCCGTCGACCGCGCCCGGTTCCGCGCCGCGGTCACGCTGATCCGCAACGCGTGGCCGTTGCTGCCCGAACCGCTGCGCTACCATCCCCGTGCCCGCCAAGGCATGCGCGAGCATGCCGCACTCAGTCAGGGATGAAGCGATGTTCACAGCCCGGCAGATGGTCGCCTCCCGGGGATCGGCGGCCGACGCCGATCCGCAGGCCGCGCGGATCGTCGACGCGGCGTTGGACGAGTTCCGCGAGCACGGGCTCGATCGTGTGCGCATGGAACACATCGCGCGCCGCGCCGGGATGCACCGCGCGACCGTTTACCGGGCCTTTCCCAACAAGGACACCCTCGTCGGCGTCGCGCTGACCACTTGGGTGCAGCGCGTGCTCGGTGACATCGCGGACACCGTCGCGGGCCACCCCGACGTCCGTACGCGAGCGGTCGAAGGCTTCACCATCGCGCTGCGGACGCTGCGCGCCGACCCGCTGACCAACCGCATCCTGCTCGCCGACGAAGCAGGCAAGCCGTTCCTCATCACCTATGGCAGCGCCCTGGTCGATACCGCGCGTACCTTCTTCGCCGACCAGCTCCGCCAAGCCGACGATGCGGATGGCATCGATCCCGACGCCGCCGCCGAGATCGCCGCTCGCCTTTCCCTCACCTTGCTTCTGATCCCCGACAGCTACTTCCGCCTCGACACCGACGAAGACGCCCGCGCCTTCGCCCGCAACCATCTGCTACCCGCCGCGATCGCTGCCGACAGTCGGTAACGAGCCTGGGGCCGACCACGATTCGACCGGTAGAGCATCGGCGCGTGGAGGGGACGAGCACGATGATCCGGCAATCCGGTGGGGCCCCACCCGGGTGTGGCTCCGCCGTCGCGATCTGCCGCCCGTTCTGCCGCCGCTACCCCGTTCACTGCGGGCCATCGTCAGCGGGCGGGGACAGTTCACGACCAGCCGACCAGAGCTGTTCGAAATGGCCGATGACGCCACGGACGAAGGTGGGGTCGGCGACGCGAAATCCACTGAGCTCCTGCGTGGTTCCGTTGGTGAAGGCGAGGAAGGCCGCTTCGAGGTGCTCTCACCGGGGCAGTGCGCCGCGCTACAGGCTCTCCGCGCTCATCGCGTTGGCCGAAGCGTCCGCGGTGACCTGGTCGGTGGCGGCGGCCGCGGTGGTCGTGCTCGCGCTCGGCGGTGCGTTCGGCCGATGGCGCCGACCGCGGAGTTCGGATCGGGGCACCGGGGCGTTGGATCGTGGCATCGAGGCGGCGGATCGGCCGAGCGCGTGACGACCTCCGTGGCGGTGAAGAGCGGCAGGTCTCGCAGCGTGCGGCCCCGGCGTGGGAGCCGGCGACTGGATCGCGTGCGGTGGGGGCTACCTCCCGGGCGTGACATGCGGAAGGCTGGGTATGGGTACGGCATACCGATCGGAGTCGCTCGGGAGCCGGAAACCGTGCCGAACGGTTGCTCGAATCAGATGTGTCCACACCTGTTGAGGGTCATTCGCTCTGTGCCCGGCCCTGTGGTCCGCCCGGCGGCGGGCCGCGGTGTTCCGGTGAGAGGGGAAAACATGCGCTGGTTCACGGTGGCGGCGATGCTGGTCGCGATGATGCTGTGTCCGGTGTCCGGTTCTGTGGGGGCGGAACCGAGCCTCGCGCGGCCGTCCTGGCAACCCGATCTCGATCGCGTCGTGGTCGTGTCGGGGGTGCCGGGCGCGCAGCTGGTGGTCAGCGGCGACTTCGGCGAGCTCCAGCTGAACAGCGGATCGGGTGATCTCGGCACCGGAGCGCCCTTCCCCGACAACGCGCAGGTGCGGATCGCGAGCAACACCAAGGCGTTCGTGGCCGCCGTCGCCTTGCAGCTGGTCGCCGAGCAGCGCGTCGACCTGGACGCGCCGATCGATCGATACCTGCCAGGCGTCGTCACGGGCCCGGGTGGCGACGGGCAGCGCATCACCGTGCGCAATCTGTTGCAGCACACCAGCGGCATCCCCGATTACCTCAGCCAGGTGGATCTCGACAGCGTCGCGGGCATGCAGAACTACCGTCCGGCGTCGGAGCTGATCCGCGGCGCGCTCGACCGGCCCGCCGAGTTCGAGCCCGGCGCGCGCTGGGGCTACTCCAACACCAACTACCTGATCATCGGCTCGATGATCGAACGGGTGACCGGCCTCCCGGTGGGCGTGGAGGTCACGCGGCGGATCATCCTGCCGCTCGGATTGCACGACACCTACTGGCCGCTGTATCCGCTCGAGCAGGTGGTGCGCCTCCCGCATCCCCGCAGCTATCTCGTCAACGGCGTCGAACGCGTCGACGTCACCGACATCGATCCGAACTGGGGGCTCGCCGACGGCGCGATGGTCGCCACCGGACGGGATCTGAATCGCTACTTCATGGCGTTGATCTCGGGCCGGGTGGTCCCGCTCGCGCAACTGGAGCAGATGCGTACGACGATTCCGAGCGGCGTGCCCTTGGTCGACCAGGAGATCGGTCTCGGGCTGTTCCGGCGGGTGAACAGGTGCGGCGTGGAGACGTGGGGTCACGGCGGCACGATCACCGGCAGCAGCGTGGTCGGCGCGGCCACCGACCGTTTCGCGGTCACCCTCGCCATGAATCAGCTGCCGACCCTCGCCGCCTCGCTCGCCCCGCGAGGTGGCATCCAGGACATGCTCGACACGGTCATGTGCGATCTCGCGGGCTGAGTGCGCCTGGTCGGCGAGCGGCCGCGACGGGTTCCCGCGCTCGCTGTTCGGCGAGGGTGCGCAGGTGCTCCGCGGTGGCCGCGTCGGCAGGGAGATAGGTCTCGATCGCGATCTCGTCGAGGGTGATGTCGAAGGCCGCGCCGAAGGTCATGATCGTGCTGTGGAAGCACAGTCGCATGCCGTCGTGGACGAGGTGAATGGGTAGCGCGACGGCGGCCGGATCGACCAGATCCGGTGCGTCTTCGGTGGCATAGCCGCACAACTCCTCGTGCAGCGCGGCGAGTTCCTGATCGCCGGTGTGGAATGCCTGCCGCGCCAGCCGGGGGAGCAGAAAGCCGCGCACCTGGGCCAGATTGCGCACCCGGGGGGCGAATCCGCGCGGATGCAGGCCGAGTCGCATCATGTTGATCGGCGGGGTGAGCAGCTCGGGCGCGACCCCGTCGAGGAAGATCTGCGCGGCGGCGTTGCCGTACAACAGATTCCAGCGGCGATCCACCGCCAGCGCCGGATACGGCTCGTGCGCGGTCAGCACCCGCCGCACCGCGGCCATCGCCTCGGCCAGTTCGGGGTCGTCGATCGGACGCTGCCGGTAGCGCGGCGCGTGCCCGGCCGCGACGAGCAGCCGATTCCGTTCCCGCAGGGGAATGTCCAGGTGTCCGGCGAACCGATCGAGCATGTCCGGACTGGGCAGCGTCCGGCCCGTCTCGACGAAACTGATGTGCCTGGTGGAGATCCCCGAGCGCACCGAAAGCGCGAGCTGGCTCAACCCTCGGCGCACCCGCCACTCGCGCAGCAACGCGCCGACCGGACGATCGTGATCCATGCGGCCAGTATCGACGGTGTTCCCGCCGCGACGCCATGACATGTCTGGTAATCGACGCGTCGCCCTCGGGCCGCCATGGTTGTCCCATGACGAACAACACTCTCGCCGCCAAGAACAAAGACCTCGTGCTGCACGGCCTCGCCGAATTCACCGGCGGCAATGTCGAAGTGCTGCGCGACCTGCTGCACGAGGACTTCCTGGAACACAGTCCGGGCAACCCGTCGGGCCGCGACGCGTTCCTCGAATTTCTCGCCACGGCGCCGGTGACCGGCGCCCGGCTCGACATCAAGCGCGTCGTCACCGATGACGAATACGCGGTGGTGCACTACCACATGATCGAGCCGGGCGCGGAGCGCGGCAGCGCGGTCGTCGACATCTGGCGACTCGAGGACGGGAAGATCGTCGAGCACTGGGATGTGGTGCAGCCAGTGCCCGACGCCGCGCAGATCCCGCACGGAATGTTCTGACGGAAGCTGATGCTCAGCCCAGGCTGAACGGCGCGCCCCACACGGTGAGGTGGGAGGCGACGGTCGCGGTTTCGATCTCGACGCGGATGAAGGCCCGTGCCTGCGCGTAGCCCGCGCAGCCGGACAGCGCGATGGTGGAGTCGGCCCAGGTCACCGACCCGGTGTTGCCGCGAAAACGGTTGACGGGCTTGTGGTCTTCGTTGCCGAAGTCGTCGGGGACCTCGACGTCCATGAGGTAGAAGGACCGGGTCTGGCCCGGGCCGAGCGAGAGCGCGCCGCCGGACTCCGCGCCGACGTTCGGACGCACGTTCTGCCCGTTGCTCCAGTTGAGCCCGCCTTCCACCCCGCCCTCCACGCCGCCGCCGGAGATGTCCACCTGACAGCCGACGGTGTAGCCGGGGATGAGCTTGCCGCCCGGCCGATCGCCCGCCCCGGCCACCTCGACCTGCGCGCTGCCCGACACCCAGGCGTTGCGATGCAGCGGGGTGCCGCCGAGCGAGGGATTGATGGTCACCGATTCGCCGACGAGCCGGACGGTGACCACCGTGCCGTCCGACAGCGTCTGCACTTTCTCGGCGCCGGGTAGCGGCACCACCACGTCGGCGCCGGCGGTGCCGCACGCGAGCGCGGCGGCGCCGGCCGCCGCGGCCGCGACGGACCTTCCGATGTGCTTGCGACAGTTCATGTCTCTCCTTGGGAAGTCACTAGCCGGTCAGGCAGGGACGGGTGCGTCGTCGTGTTCGGGTGCGGCCGGATCCTGGACGAAATCCTGGCGGCGGATCAGCACCAGCGCCGCCGCGCCGACGATCACGCTGGCGAGGCCGCCGATGGTCGCCACGGCGTGCAGGCCGGAGACGAACGCCGCGTGCGCGGCGGTGGTCAGTTCGGCGGCGTGCGCGGGGGAGGTTTCGGCCGTGAGCCGATCGATCGAGCCCGCGGCGATCGCGTCGACGGCCGCGGCGGGCACCGGCTGCCCGGACAGGCTGTCGGCGATCCTGGCGTGCGCGACCGCGCCGAGCACCGCGACGCCCAGCGCCGAACCCACCTGTTGGAAGGTCTCGTTGACCCCGGAGCCCATGCCGGAGTCCTCCGGCGCGACGATGGCGACCGCGGCGTTGGCCCGGGGCGGATTGAACAGTCCCATGCCGATGCCTGCGACGAGGAACGGCAGCAGGGCCGCGGTCCAATCGTCCTCCGGGCCGATGGAGTTCAGCAGCAGGAATCCGACGCCGGTGAGGATCAGCGCCGCGCCGATCAGCCGGTTGGTCGCCACCCGCACGCTCAATATGCCGCCGAGCACGCCCGCCACCAGCAGCATGCCGGTGAGCGGCAGGAAGCGCAGCCCGGTCTCGATCGCGGAGTGGCCGAGCACGCCCTGCATCCACAGCACCCCGAACAGGATGACCGGGATGACCGCGAAATTCAGCACGAAGGTCGCGGCCGAGAGCGCGTCGAAGGTGCGGTTGGCGAACAGCCTCAGATCCAGCATCGGGTGCCTGCCCCGGCGCTGCACCAGCACGAATGCCGCGACGAGCACGACGCACCCGGTGAAGCACAGGATGGAGGAGCCCGCTGTCCACCCGGCCACCGGACCGCGAATGATCCCGTACACCAACAGGAACAGCGCCGCCGAGAACAGCACGAGCCCGGCCCGGTCGACCGGCCTGCTGCCGCGCCGGGCGCTTTCGGGCACCTTCGCCAGCACCACAAGCAGCGCAAGCAGCCCCGTTGGCACGTTCAGGTAGAACACCCAGCGCCAATCGATTTCGGTGAGCGCGCCGCCGACCAGCGGACCCGCGGCGACCGAGATTCCGGTCGTCATGCCGAACAGGCCGAACGCGGTACCGCGCTCCTTGCCGTGGAAGGCCGCCGCAAGCATGGCAGGGCCGACGGCGTAGAGGATGGCCGCGCCGACGCCTTGGACGCCACGAGAAACGTTGAGCAGCAGGGGATTACCAGCGACACCGCAGGCCACCGACGCCGCGGTGAACACCACGAGCCCGCCCGCGAACAGGCTGCGCCTGCCCACCCGGTCCGCCAGCGAACCGCTGGTGAGCAGGAACGCGGCCATGCCGAGCGCGTAAGCGTCCACCACCCATTGCAGCGCGCTGAAGCTCGCCGACAGGTCGGCCTGGATGGCGGGCAGCGAGACGTTCACCACCGTGATGTCGAGGGTGAGCATGAAGGTGGACACGCACACCGTGGCGAGCACCCACCACCGGCTGGGATCCGTGACCGGTTCGTGCACCGTCGAATTCGGCGCTGTCGTCGGGCGTGTGGTGGTCATGCGGTCTTGCTCCAGCCGTGCAATACGAAGACGGGGTGTTTGTGCGCCTCGGCGGCGAACTCGCTCGGCGCGGAGCGCGGCGAGGCGTCGAAGTAGGGGATGGTCACCGGTGCCTTCCTGATGTACTGATGCAGCACCGCGCCCGCGCGCTCGCCGTGCACCGCCTCGGCGCGTACCCTCTGGTCGTCGCCGCCGCGGCGCAGGCGGACGAGATCGCTGGCGCGGACGTTGTGCACCCAGGCCACCTCCCCGTAGGGGGAGACGAGCCACCGCTGGCCGTCGAATTCGATGATGCGCACCGGGTTTCGGCGCGCCAGACCGCTGCGCCGCCCCGTGGTCTCCAGGATGTACATGCCGTCCGGTCCCGCGCCGCGCGCGGCCAACGCCATCACGGCGCGATTGAGGACCTTGCGGACCGGACCGGCTTGGTACTGCGCTGCCATGCTCTATGTCCTTCCGGTACGGCGGGCCCGGCAAGAGGAGGATGCCGGGCCCGCCGCGATACCGACGATCACCGCGACAGCGCTGTCGAGGTCGCCGCCGTAGTGCCGAGCGCGTTTGCCGGTTCGCTCGGCCGGCCTGCACCGCCGGTCTCCGGAGCCGCGTCGGCTCCAGGTTCGGGAATTCCGTACTTGTCCCACCACCTCGCCAGCGGCGCGGGAGCCCACCACGCCTTGCTGCCGAGCAGCCGCATCGTCGCGGGCACCAGCAGGCCGCGCACGATGGTGGCGTCCAGGAAGATGGCCACCACCAGGCCGACGCCGATCATCTTGACGATCGTGATGCCGGAGAAGACGAAGGCGCCGAGCACGACGGCGAGCAGCAGCGCGGCGCTGGTGATCAGTCGCGCGGTGTGGCGGACGCCGAAGGCCACCGACTCCACCGGATCACCGCTGCGCAGATAGTGCTCGCGGATGCGCGCCAGCAGGAACACCTCGTAGTCCATCGCCAGGCCGAAGGCGATCGCCATGATCATCATCGGCATGTTCGCGTCCATGTAGCCCGCGGGCACGAAATTCAGTGGGCCGGAGAGGAAACCGTACTGGAAGATGAGCGCCACGATGCCGAAGGCGGCGAACAGCGACAGCAGGTTCATCAGCACCGACTTCAACGGCAGCAGCACCGAGCCGAAGGCAAGGAACAGCACCGCGAACGACACCAACGTCACGATCAGCAGCATCCAGGGCAGCCGCTCGGTGAGCATGTCGAGCAGGTCGGCCACCGCCGCGGGGCGGTTGGTGAACGACGAGGTGGCGTCGGCGGGCGGTTCGACGGCCCGCAGTTCGCGCACCACGTCGCGGATCGGCGCGTCCATCGAGTCCAGTGAGTAACCGAGCGTGACGCGGGCCAGATCGCCCGCCGTTCCGGTCACGGTGGCGCTGTCCACGCCCTGCACCGCGCGCAGGCGGTCGAGGTAGGCCGAAAGCGCCTGCTGGGATTGCGGACTCGCGGCGTCTCCGGGCATGTCGACCACCGCGGTGATCACCTTGGTCGGATCGAGCGGGAAGTCCCGATCGAGCTCCGCCGAGACGACCCGGCTGTCGGTGCCGTCGGGCAGCGCCCAGTCGGCGGGCCGCGTCCAGGTCGCGCCGAGCAGCGGCAGGCCGAGCAGCACCAGTGCGAGACCGATGCTCGACGCGGCGAGCACGGGGCGGCGCATCACCGCGTGGGCGACCTTGTACCAGCGCGAGCCCGGCTCGCCGCCGCCCTTGCCGAACGACGGCAGCGGGATGCGCAGCGAGTTGATGCGCAGGCCGGCGAAACGCAGCAGGGCGGGCATCACGATCAGCGCGCCGAGCACCGCGAACAACACCACGCTGACGCCCGAGTAGCCGAGCGAGGTGAGGAACCGCGACGGGAAGATCACCAGGCCGCCCAGGGTGACTGCGACGGTGATGCCGGAGACGGCGACGGTACGGCCAGCGGTGGCCATGGTGATGCCGATGGCATCGTCGACCGAGCGGCCCACCGCCAGCTCGTCACGGAACCGGTTGACGATGAGTAGCGCGTAGTCGATGGCGAGGCCGAGGCCGAGCAGGACGACCAGGTTGATGGAGAAGGTGGACAGATCGGTGAACGTGCCGACCACGCGCAGTACCGCGAGCGAGCCGATCGAGACGACGACGCCGACCGCGAGCGGCAGCGCCGCGGCGATGGCGCTACGGAAGATGACGATCAGCAGGAGCAGCAGCAGCGGGAAGGAGATCAACTCGGCGCGCGCGAGATCTTCCTCGGTGATCTCGTTGAACTGGTCGTTCACCGCGACCAGTCCGCCGAAGCGGACCTCGAGGCCGGGCTGATCGAACAGGTGCTCGATCTCGCGCCACACCACCACCCGCTTTTCCTCGATCTGGCCGGGCAGCTGCATGGAGATGTAGGTCTTGTGCCGGTCGGCCGAGACGAAATCGGGGGAGCCCGTGCTCCAGAACGTCTCCAGCCAGGTGTAGGAGTCGCGGGGGATCTTGGCGACCGCGTTCTCGACCCGCTCGCGGTAGCGCGGATCGTCGACGGTCATGTCCGCGCTCTCGTACATGACCACCACGTCGGCGACGTGCCTGCCGAGGGTGGTCTCCAGGATCTCGTCCGCGTGCGACGACTCGCTGGTCGGATCGTCGAGTCCGGCGCCGCCGCCGAGCAGATTGCCCGCGCCCGAGCCCCACAAGCCGCCGAGCAGGATGAACAGAACGGTGCCTACCACCACCCATCTGCGATGGGCGGCGGACCACCTGCCGAGTTTTTCGAACACGATTCCTCCACCTATATAGAGTCGAACTATCCACTACGGATAGTGCTGCTATCTATCTGGAATGCTACGGCGGGTTGCCAAGAGCGGCAACAGCAATCAGACGAAGGCCAGCGCCCGCACCGGCGCGCCGAAGCCGCCACGCAACTTCGCGGCGCCGACCACGAGCGTCGCGCCGCGTTCCGGCACGGTGTCCAGCGCGGCGAGGTTCTCGATGCCGTACCGCCCGGAGCGCAGCAGCATCCGGTGCACCATCGGCTCGAACCTGGTGCCGACGTCCAGGCTGCTGCTGTCGGTGCCGAAGCCGACGATGGATCGTTCGGTGAGCAGGAATTCGGCGGCGTCGGGGCCGATGCCGGGGATCAGCAGGGCCAGCCGCAGTGGGTCGAAGGGCAGGTAGGCGGCGGGATCGTGGACCCGGTGGTACCAGCCGGTGTCCATCGCGACGAACGCGCCGTCGGGGATGCGGCCGTTGCGGCGCTCCCAGTCGAGCAGGTCCTCCACGTGCAGCTCGGTGGTGTTGTCCTGGGCCGCGCGCTCGGTGATGCGGACGACGCACAGCGGGGCGACCAGGTTTTCCACCGGGATCGCGTCGGCGTGCGCCAGGCCGCGCTGCGAGTGCGCGGGCACGTCGATGTGAGTTCCGGTGTGTTCGTTCATGGTCCACTCGGCGGTGTTGAAGCCGATGATCTCCTCGAACATCACCTGACGTTGCACCGGCTGGCGCACGTACAGGTTGAACACCGGGAATTCCGGCCCCACCGCATGGGTCAGGTCGCGCACGCTGAAGCCGCTCAGGTTCAGCGGTTGGGCCTGGGCGCGCGGCGCGCCGATCGCCCCGGCGGCGGCCGACGCACCCGCGATGCCGAGCGCGGCGCCCAGCGCGGTGCGCAGCGCGCGACGACGGCCGATGCCCTCGGCGGTGGGTGCCGCGCCGCGGCCGTGCTCGTGCGTCGCAGACGCGCTGCGGTCGTGCGGCGCCCGCGCACCGAGTTCGTGGTGCGTGGCCGTGTGGTGTCCGGGGTGCGCGGCCGCGTTGTGCTGATGATGCGCTGTCGCGCTGTGCTGATGATGCGCGTCCGCGCTGCGTCCGGCGTGCGCGCCGTGCTCGTGATGCGCGCCCGCGGGGTGTCCGTGTCCGCCGCACAGGTCGTCGTGCGGCGGCGCCTCGGCCAGGGCGGCGGCGAGGATCTGCGGGGAGCACATGTCAGGAGACCTTCCGTCCGAGCGGGGTGGGCACAACGCCGTGCGGTGCGCGGAAGCCGGGCAGCTTGCCGAGCAGTTCGTCGAGGTCGAGCGTCGGGGAGGCGTCGGCGACATAGCCGTCCGGCCGGATCGCGATCAGCTTGCAGCCCGCGAGCTCGTGCTTCGGCGCGAAGCCGGGCGGGGCGTAGAACACCTCGCCGAGATCGGGCGCGGTCGTCGCCGACGGATCGCCGGGCACGATCACGTGCAGCCGGAAAGGCAAGCCCGACTCCTTGATTCGCGCGCGCAGCATCGACACCCGCCCGGCGTCGTCGGCCGACGGCGTCGCGTCGAGCACCGCGAGCAGCACATGCCCCGGCGCGGAGAGCAACCGGCGCAGCCCGGTCCCCGCGCCGTCCGGGCCGACGAGCGTCGCCTCCGGAATCGCGCGCCCGAGCGCCCGCCGTCCGCCGCGCTTGCCGACGGCGGGGCTGTGCCGGTAGTCGAGCTCGTACTGGGCCAGCGAGGGCACCAGCCGCTTCTCCAGCAGCCCGCTGCGGCTCAGGCTGCTGAGCACCAGGTCGCGCAGCGCGCGTCCCGGGCGGGAACGCACCGTCCACAGCTTGGTCTGCCGGTCGGCGGCCTGGATCACCTCGCGCGCGATCGGCATCCGCTCGGACTCGTAGCCGGCCAGCAGCACCTCGGCGTCCGCGCCGCCGCTGATGATCGCCGCCAGTTTTCCGCCGAGATTGGCCGCGTCCTGGATGCCGGTGTTGAGGCCTTGCCCGCCCGCCGGGCTGTGCACGTGCGCGGCGTCGCCCGCCAGCACGCAGCGGCCCGACCGGAAGGCGGCCGAATGCCGCATGTGCACCAGAAACCTGGTGGCCCACTGGAGTTCGTGGATGCGGATGGGGTAGGGCGCGCGCTTGTCGACCAGCTGTTGCAAGTCATCCACCGTGGGTGCGGCGTCCGGATCGCCGCCGATGGTGCTGGCGTCGGCGAAGACCCGCACCTGGCCGTCCGGCAGCGGCACGACCACGAGCACGCCGTCGGGGTGCAGATGGTAGTGCGCCTCGCCCGGCGGCACCGGCGCCGTGATGACGCCGTCGCCGAGCGTGTAGGACTGCGGATAGGTGCTGCCCTCGAAGGTGATTCCGCTCAGGGTGCGCACCGCGCTGTGCGCACCATCGCAGCCCACCACCCACTGTGCGGTGAGTCGTTCGACGTCGTCGCCGTGGCGCAGCAGCACCTCGACGTGCTCGCCCCGATCGGTCAGCTCCAGCAGTTCGGTGCGCCACTCCACCGGGACGCCCAGCGCCCGAAGGTTCTCGACGAGTACGGATTCCACCGACGGCTGGGTGATGATCAGCGGCTCGGCGTCGTTGCCGGTCGTCGGCCCGAAACGCACCTGCGCGACGGGACGTCCGCCGGAGAAGTAGCGGGCGGCGGTCATCGGGAGGCCCCGCGCGCGCACCGCGTCCCCGGTGCCGTGGCGGTCGAGCACGTCGAGGGCGCCGTCCCACATCGTCAGCGCGCGCGCCTGATTGGCGGGCCTGTCGACGGCGCGATCGATGATCCGGCAGGTCAGTCCGTGCCTGCGCAGTTCGGTGGCCAGTGCGAGACCGGTCGGCCCCGCGCCGACCACCAGCACGTGCAGCGTCTCACTCATGCCTGGTGCTCCGTTCGGTGCAGGAAGGGGTCTTCGTGACCGGTCAGTTCCGCCAGCTCGATCGTGCCGATGGTGAGGACCTTGTCGAACTGGCGCAGTTCCAGCTCGACGCGGGCCGTGCCGGGCCGCGTCGGATCCAGTGGCGTGCTGCGGCATTCGATGGGGGCGCCGAACTCGGCGAACTGCGAGAAACGCGACGAGCAGGACATGACCATCGTGTTCGGGGTGCCGAGCATGCCTTCCCTGACCACGGTGTCGATCGCGGCCTGCCGGAAGCCCTCGATGATGAACGGGCCTGGCACGTGGTCGTAGTCGTGATCGAACATGGCGGGGTGACGGCGGTCGGGCAGCAGCGGATAGTCCCAGGCCGAGCCGACCGCGACCGGCGCGCCGATCACCACATTGCGCGAATCCCGGCGCCCGACGGCCGCCGGGGGCAGCGGCGCGGCCGTGTAGTCGGGGCCGCCCGCGGCGACCCGCCCGAGCTGGTAGGCGCGCAGCGCCTCGTAGTCGGCGCGGGCCAGGAAGACCACGTCCGCGCTCAATTCCATGGCGACGCGGCCGTCGACGGTGAGATCGCCCGCGAGTGTCAGGTCGCTGAAATCGGCGCTGCGGTCCACGCGCGAGACGATCTCGTAGCGGAGAACGCCCTGCAACGGGGTCCTCTCGTCGTCGCGGAAGGCCTCCCGATCGGTGACGTCGAACTCGTAGCGCTGCATGCTGAACGGCAGCCCCACCGGGACACCGACGTGCTGGTGCAGGATCACGAACGAGCCCTGCCGCGCGGCCTCGGCCATCGCGAACGGATCGTGGTAGACCGTGGTCCGGTCGTACCAGAGGCTGTGCGCCCGCGGGACCTGCACCGCGGTGTAGAAGGTGGAATCGCCGTCGGCGACCGAGTCGGAGACGAACACCTCTCCGAGTGCGCGCCGGTGCGCGTGCGACCGCGCCACGGTGCGATCGAAGGTCAGCGTGGAAGGCGGTGCGGGGAACCGGGTTTCGGTTTCGGTCATCGTTTCACTCCTTGCCCATCGGTGCGGCGAGACCGCGGCGGATCGTCCGGAGCACGCCGGCTTCGGACTCGTCGAGGTAGAAGTGGCCCCCGGGGAACTGACGCCACCGCGTCGTCGCGGTGGTGCAGTCCTGCCAGGCGGCCAGCTCTTCGGTCGGGGTCATCGGGTCGTCCACGCCGCCGAGGGCGGTGATGGGGACCGAAAGGGTGCGTGCGCCGCGATAGCGGTAGTCGGCGCCGAGCATCAGGTCGGCGCGCAGCGTCGGCGCGAAATGCTCGGCCAGTTCGGGGGTATTCAGGATCGCCTCCGGCACGCCGCGGTACACCTGGTCGACGAGCCGCAGCAGGCCGGTGTCGTCCTCGGGCAGCTCGAGGGCGAACTGTCGCCGCGGGTGCGCGCGGGCCGAGACGAACAAGTGCTCGGGCGGCAGTTCGGCCTCGGTGAGCCGCAGCGCCACATCGAAGGCGAGCAGCGCGCCGAGGCTGTGCCCGAACAGCGCGACCGGCCGCGGCACGTGCGCCACGACCGCCTCGGTGATGTCGGCGATCAGCGGCTCCCACTGCCTGGCGTGCGGTTCGCGCCAGCGCGGCCCGCGTCCGGGCAGGGTGACCCACCACAGCTCGATCGCGGGGGCGAGCTGGTCGATCCAGGGCTGGAACATCCGCGGATTGCCGCCCGAGTGGGCGAAGCACAGCAACCGGATCGCCGGATTGGCTTGCGGGCGTGGGCAGGTCAGCACGCCGCGGTGCCCGGTGGGCAGCGGCGCTGCCGTCGAGGAGCTCATGACTCCGCCTCGCCGACGCTCGTCAGCAGCGACCCGCTTCCGCCTTCGTCGCCGCTCAGCGCGGCGGCGGACTCGGCCTCGACGATCACCTTGGCCAGGTCGCGCGCGCTGCCCTGTTCGAGCACCTCGAGCAGCTGGGCCAGCGGCACCACGGTGCCCGACTCGGCCTCGATCTCGTTCTTCATCTCGACCACCACGAGCGATTCCAGTCCGTAGTCGCGGATCGGGGTCGCCTCGTCGATCTCGGTGATGGGCTTGCGCAGCGCACGCGCGATCCGTTCCCGCACGAATCCGGTGAGCGCGTCGAGCCGGGTCGGCCGGTCGACGTGGTGGGCGCGGGTCAGCGCCACGGGGCCGGACGGCCTGCGCTTGGCCGTCGCCGGGCGGACGGTGGCGTGCACGTGCTGCTCCTCGGCGACGCGCCGTTCCGGCAGCCAGTGCCTGCTGCGGTTCCAGGGGTAGTGCGGCAGCGGAACCCGGCCGCTGGGCGCTCCCAGCACGGCCGACCAGTTCAGGTCGTGACCGCCGAGGTAGAGCTCGGCGACACTGTGATCGAGCGACGCGGATCGGGACCGGTCGCGGCGCAGGCTCGCCGCCAGGATGACCGAGCGGTCGAGTTCGCCCGCGGCCGAGGCGATATCGCGGATCAGCACCGGATGCGGGCCGACTTCCAGCACGGTGGTCAGCGCGGCGTCGTCGGCCAGCGCCGCCTGGATCGCGGGCGCGAACAGGACGGCGTCGACGAGGTTGGCCGCCCAGTGCGCGCCGGTGAGGTGTTCGGCGGTGACGCGCTCGCCGGTGACGGTCGAGTACATCGGGACGGTCCCCGGCGCGGCGCGCACCGTGTCGGCGTGCGTCGCGAATTCCGGTGCGCACGTGGCGAGCAGCGTGCTGTGGAAGGCGTATTCGACCGGCAGCTCCTTGGTCGACGCGCCGCGGGAGCTCGCCTCCGCCGCGATCCGGCGCACCTCGGGCGCCGGTCCGGTGATCACGGTCGAGCGCGGGCCGTTCACAGCACCGATGGTGACCTCGGACTGTCCGGCCAGCAGCTCGGTCACCGCCGCGGCGGGCAGGGCGATGCTGCACATCGCGCCGCCGCGGGCGTGCCGCTCGGTGAGCGCGGCCCGCCGCACCAGGATCTCGAAAGCCTGCTCCCTGCTGAGCATTCCGGCGACGGTCGCCGCGACGATCTCGCCCATGCTGTGCCCGACGACGGCCGCGGGGCGGACGCCCCACGACTGCCACAGCGCGGCCAGCGCCAGCTCCACCGCGGCGATGCACACCTGCGCGACATCGGTGCGGTGCAGCCTGGTGTCGGACTCGGCCGCCAGCAGCTCCTCCCACAGCGACCAGCCGGCCAGCTTGCGCACGAGCACGTCGCAGGCATCGATCTCGGCCCGTGCGATGGGCTCGTCGGCGAGCAGGCGGCCCATCTCCGGCCACTGCGAACCCTGCCCGCTGAACACGAACAGCGTCCGGTGCCGCGGCGCGTTGCCGATGTGCCTGGCCGCCTTGGCGGTACGGGCACGGTCGACCAGCTCGTCGACCGTGTCACCGGTGAGGCACAGCCGCACCGGCAGATGTGCGCGCCGGGTGGCCGCGGCCGCGCAGATCTCGGCCGCGGTGGCGTGGTCGGCGGCCGCGAGCAGATCGGCGTACCGACCGGCCAGCGCCCGCGCCGAGGCCGCGCTGCGCGCCGAAACAGGAAGCACCAGAGCGCCTTCCGCGTGCGGATCGATCTCCTCGCGCGGTGCGGCGGCCAGCACGGCGTGCACGTTCGCGCCGCCGAAGCCGAACGAGCTGATCGCGGCCAGCTTGGAGCCGGTTCCACCGCCGAGCGGGGTGCGCTCGCGCGGCAGGCGCAGTCGCGTTCCGGTGAGATCGAGCTCCGGGTTGGGCCGCTCCAGATGCAGGTTGGGCGGGACTTCGTCGTGTTCGAGCACCAGCATCGCCTTGATCAGGCCCGCGATGCCCGCGGCGGCCTCCTGATGCCCGAAGTTCGTCTTGACCGCGCCGACCGGGCACGGCTCGTCGCCCGCCCCGTACACCGCGCGCAGCGCATCGAACTCGATCGGATCGCCCAGCGGCGTCCCGGTACCGTGCGCCTCGATGTAGACGACGTCGGCGGGTGCGGCCGCGGCGTCGCGCAGCGCGCGCCGCAGCAGGTCGGTCTGGGCGCGCGGGCTCGGCGCGGTCAGACCGTTGGTGCGTCCGTCGTGGTTGGCCGCGGTGCCGCGGATGAGCGCGCGCACCGATCTGCCCTCGGCCTTGGCCAGCGATTCCCTGGTGAGCACCACCATGCCGCAGCCTTCGGCGCGCACGATGCCTTCCGCGCCCGCGTCGAAGGTGCGGCAGCGCCCGCCCGGCGCGAGCGGAAGCACCTTCTCGGTGACGGTGGTGGACAGCGGCGACAGGATCGTGTTGACCCCGCCGACCAAGGCGATGTCGCAGTCCCGGTTGCGCAGTGCCCGCACCGCAAGGTGCACCGCCATCAGCGACGACGAGCACGCCGTGTCCACCGCCATGCTCGGACCGGACAGGTCGAGCAGGTACGACAGCCGATTGGCGACGATGCTGTGCGCGCCGCCGGGCGCGGTGTAGGCGTTGATGCTCGACGGGTCGGCGAACTGCATCATCATGTAGTCGCTGCCGTAGACGCCGAGGAAGACGCCGGTCGTCGCGGCGCGCAGCTCGGCGGGCGTCAGCCCGGCGTCCTCCATCGCCTCCCAGGCGACCTCGAGCACTAGCCGCTGCTGCGGGTCCATCCGCTCGGCCTCGGCGGCCGAGATGCCGAAGAACTCCGCGTCGAAGCCGTCGACCTCGGCGAGCAGCCCGGCGAAGCGGCTGCTGTGCGCGGTGCGCAGGGTGCGGCGGCCGTCCTCGTTGTCGAACAGCGGCGTGATGGCGTCGTGGCCGTCGCGCAGCGCGGACCAGTAGGCGCCGAGATCGTCGATGCCCGAGGGCATCCGCACCGCGGCGCCGAGGATCGCCGCGGGTTCGGTGTGCGAGTCGACTGCGGCTCGCAGGGTTCGGATTTCGCGCAGCGCCTGGCGTAGTAGCGCGCGCCTGTCGTCGTTCGGTTCGGTCGTCATCGGGCATCCCCTTCGGTGGACAGGTCGAGTTCGGCCGACAGGAGATCGGCCAGTTCTTCATCGGTGGCCTGGTCCAGGTCCGCGTCGATCTCGGGCCGGGCGTGCTGCGGTGCCGGCGCGTCGGGGGTGGGCTCCGACGTCGGGAACATCCGCTGCGCCAGCTCCTCGACGAGCTGGTCTACGGTGGGGTGGGCGAAGATCAGGCTGGCCGGAATCCGTTGGCCCAAGCCGGTTTCCAGGCGATTGCGCAGATCGACCGCCATCAGCGAGTCGAAGCCGAGATCGCGGAAGGGCGCCGTGGGGTCGACCGGCCGCGTGGTCCCGACGATGGACGCGACCTGGGCGAGCACGAAACCGCGCACCAGCTCGAGTCGTTCGGCGGGATCGTCGATCTCGTGCAGCGACAGTGCCGGTACGGCTGGGCCGCCCGCGTTTTCGCCGCTGGGCAGCAGATTCGCCAGCAGCTCGCGGGCGACGGGCGGTGTGCCAGGACCGGCCAGCGTCGGCAGGTCGAAGGCGGCCGCCGCGAGGACCGGGCCCGGGTCGGCCAGCGCCGCCTCCAGCAGGTCCATCGCGGCCTCGGTCTCCAGCGCGGGCACACCGAGGGCGGCCAAGCGGCGTTCGCTGCCCACCTGGGCGGCCAGGCCGATCGCGGCCCACGGACCCCAGGCGATGCTGTGCGCGGGCCGTCCCTGTGCGGCCCGAGCCGTGGCGAGCGCGTCCAGGTAGGTGTTGGCCGCCGCGTAGGCGCCCTGGCCCGGCGAGCCGAAAAGCCCGGCGAGCGAGGAGAACAGCACGAAATGGGTGAGTGGCTGATCGAGGGTGGCCCGGTGCAGGTGCCAGGCGCCGCGCGCCTTGCCCGCCAGCGCCCGGACCAGTCGCGACTCGTCGAGATCCGCGACGACCGCGTCCTCCAGCACGCCTGCGAGGTGGAAGACGCCGCCGATCCGGCCCGCGCCGGCGAGTACCGCCTCGAGCGCGGCGGCGTCGGCCACGTCGACGGCGGCCACGGCGATCTCGACGCCCCGCGACCGCAGCTCGGTGATCACCTCGTCGGCGTCGGCGTCCGGCGCGGAACGACCGAGCAGCAGCAGCTTGCGCGCGCCGTGCTCGCTGAGCCAGTCGGCGACGCGCAACCCCAGCGCGCCGAGACCGCCGGTGACGACCTGGCACAGCTCCGGATCGACGGTCACCGAGCTCCGGGTGCGCGGCACCGGAACCAAGCGGGGCACGAGCGCCTCCCGATCGACCGAAACCTGCTGCGGCGCCTGCGGATCACGCAGGACGGCGACCAGGCGGTCCACGTCGGCGCCGCTCGGCGCGCCAGGCAGATCGATGACGCCGCAGGCCACTTCGGGATGCTCGGTCGCGATCACCCGGCCTGCGCCCCACAGACTGGCCGCCGACAGCCGCGCCGGACGCGCCGCGCGCTGGGTGCCGGGGGTGAGCAGCCACAGCCGCGGCGCTTCCCGCCAGGTGCGACCGATCACGAACCTGGCCAGCTCCACCGCGTTCGCCGTGTGGCTCGCCGCGACGACCGGGTCCTCGATGGCGCTCGCGTAGGCCCGCGCGTCGATGATGCCGCGCAACCCTTCGGCGGATTCGTCGACGGCCGCCACCGCCGCCTCGTAGTCGTGCGCGTCGGTGCGCACGACGCGGTCGCCGCGGGCGGTGAGGCGTTCGGCCAGCGCCGCCAGGGCGGGGTGCTCCTCGCCGAGGACGAGCCAGCTGCCACGCGGGGCGCGCCCGCCGGTGGATTCCAGCGGCTGCCAGGCGAGCCGGTACAGCCTGCCGTGCTCGGCGGTGGACGCTTCGGCCGTGGTGACCCGGAAGTCCATGGCCGAGCACAGGACTCGCCCGTCCTCGGTCAGCACGACCAGGTCGGCGATCAGATCCCGCTCCCCGTACTGCACGATCCGGGCGTGGCACCAGACCTCGGTGACGGGCGCGGCCGGGGTGGCGAACTGCACGCGGGTGGCTCCCGCGGGCAGGGCCAGCGCGTCGGTCAGTCGCGGTCCGGCCGCCGCGGCGACGGTGTGCAGGCAGGCGTCGAGCAACGCCGGGTGCAGGCCCGCCGCGTCGGCGGTGAGCGACGCGGGCAGCGTGAGCTTTCCGACGGCTTCGTCGCCGCCGCGGGAGAGCTGGGTCAGCCCGCGGAACGCCGGGCCGTAGTGCAGGCCGTTCGCGGCCAGGCGCGCGTAGAACTCCTCGAGCGGCACCGGCTCGGCGCACCGCTCCAGCAGTTCCGCGATCTCCGGGGCGGGTCGATCGGTGAGCGGCGCGGCCGCCCGGTCGAGCCAGCCGCGCGCGTGCGTGACGGTACCGCCCTGCGGCTCGGAGACGATCACGAATTCCGAACGCCCGCCTGCGGATTCGACCACCAGCTGCAGCGGCGACGACGTCCCGGGCAGCAGCACGTGCGGCGCCTCGAACGTGACGTTGGTGAGCACAACGGTCGGCGTCTCGCCGTCGGCGAGATCACCGGCGGCCCGCGCGGCCGCGCCGAGCCAGTACGCACCGGGGATGACCGGCACCTCGTCCACCACGTGATCGGCGAGTTCCGGCGCGGCCTCCGGCTGCAACGGCCACACACCGAGCTCGGGGTGCGTGGCGATCCGCGCGCGAGGCCCGAGCCAGCCCACGGCCTTCGCCGCGGCGGCGGCCCCGGCCTCGGCGCGAAGCAGGGGGTAGCGCTGGGCATTCCAGCCCTGCGAGGGGATCGGCACCGGACTGGTCGGCTGGTAGAGGCGGGTCCAGTCCACGTCGGCGCCACGGGTGTAGAGCAGGCCGAGCGAATGCAGGAATGCGAAGACCTCGTCCTCGTCGCGCCGGGCCGAGGACACCGCGACCACCTCCGCGCCGGGTGCGGCCGCGGCCGCGATCTCGGTGAGCGAACGGGCCAGCACCGGGTGTGGCGCGATCTCGACGAACGTGTCGTGGCCCCCGTCGAGCAGCGCGGTGATCGCCGTGTCGAACAGCACCGTGTCGCGCAGGTTGCGCGCCCAGTAGTCGGGATCGACGAGCGTCTCGGTGAGCGGGCCGCCGGTGACCGTCGAGTACAGCGGCACGGTGGGCTGCCCTACCGCGATGTTGCGCACGGCCTCCCGGAGCCGGGGCCGCAGCGGTTCCACGGCGGGGCTGTGCGCCGCGAAGTCCACCGCGATGCGCCGCGCGAACACCCCGTCGGCCTCCAGCCGCGCCACGATCTCGTCCAGCGCGTCCGGCTCGCCCGAGATGACGGTCGCGCGCGGCCCGTTCACCGCCGCCACCGACACCCGGTCGCGGTACTCGGTGAGCGCCGAATCCACCTGCGCCGCATCGAGTTCGAGCAGCGCGAGGCCGCCGTGTCCGGAGATCTCGGTGAGCAGGGCGCTGCGCACGCACACGATGAGCGCGGCGTCGGCCAGCGACAGCGCGCCACTGACGTGCGCCGCCGCGATCTCGCCCATGCTGTGCCCGCAGACCGCCGTCGGCTCGATGCCGAAGGCCCGCCAGGTCTCGGCCAGGGCGACCTGCATGGCGAACAGCGCGGGCGGCACGTGGGCGGTGCCCTGCGCGACGATGCCGCGCTCGGCCGACCACAGCCGCACCCCGAGCAGTCGCTCCAGCTCGGCGGCGCAGCGGCGCATCGCGTCGTCGAACGCGGGCAGCGCGGCGGCGAGCGCGCGGCCCATGCCGTCCCACTGCGAGCCCTGCCCCGGGAAGACCAGCGCGGTGCGCCTGGCGCGACGGCCGGGGGCCTGCGGCTCGCAGACCCCGCGCACCCGTTCGCCGTCCGCCAGCGCGAGCAGGCCGTCGATCAGCTCGTCGACGTCACGGGCCACCACCGCGGCGCGGTGCCCGTCGTGGTCGCCGCGCAGCGCGGCGGTGGCGGCGGCGCGGGCGATCCAGTGCGGATCGTCGCGATGACGTTCGGCGGCGCGTGCCCAGCCGCGCGCCCGCCGCCGCAACCCCGCCTCGGACCGGGCGGTCACCGGGAAGAGCACGAAATCCGTTGTGCCGACCGGTTCGTCGGGCTCGGTCGCGGGCGCGGTGGACAACACGACGTGCGCGTTGGTCCCGCCGAATCCGAACGAGCTCGTCCCGGCGATCGCGGCACCCTCGGCGTCGACCGGCAGCGCCTCGACCTGCGACTGCACCACGACGGGAACCCGGTCCAGCTCGAGCAGCGGGTTGGGCCGCCGGTAGTGGACGGTCGGCGTCATCTCCCGATGATGCAGGGAGAGAGCGGTTTTGATCATTCCGGCGACGCCGGCGGCGGCCTCCAGGTGACCGAGGTTCGATTTCGCCGAGCCCACCCGCAGCGGGCTTTCCTGGTCGCGGCCCGGACCGAGCACCGCCGCCAGCGCACCGACCTCGATGGGGTCGCCGACCGCGGTTCCGGTGCCGTGCGCCTCCACGAAGGCGACCCGGCTCGGGTCGACGCCGGCGGCGCGGTAGGCCGCGTGCAGCACCCGCTCCTGCGCCGGGCGGCTCGGGGCGATGAGTCCGTTCGTCCGGCCGTCCTGGTTCACCGCACCGCCGCGGATCACGGCGTACACGCGATCGCCGTCGCGGCGGGCACGGTCGAGCGTCTTGAGTACCACCACGCCCGCCCCCTCACTGCGGACGTAGCCGTTGGCGCGCTCGTCGAACGGCTTGCAGCGCCCGTCCGGCGCCATCAGCCGCCCTTTGCTGAAGCTCAGCGCCACCCTGGGCGAAGCGATGATGTTCACACCGCCCGCCAGCGCCACCTCCGACTCGCCCGCCCGCAGCGACTGGCAGGCCAGGTGCACCGCGACCAGCGAGGACGAGCAGGCGGTGTCCACCACCATGCTCGCGCCCGCCAAGTTCAGGCAGTAGGACAGCCGGTTGGCGACGATGCTCAGCGCGGAGCCGGTGCCGTCTGTCGCCGACACCTCGGTGCCCGGCGCGAGGATCGCCCCGCCGTGGTCGTACGACGACGCGCCGAGGAAGACTCCGGTCGACGTGCCCGCCAGCCTGCTCGGGCCGATGCCCGCGTCCTCGATGGCGTGCCAGGCGACCTCGAGCAGCAGGCGCTGCTGCGGGTCCATCCTGGTGGCCTCCTTGGCCGCGATGCCGAAGAACCCGGCGTCGAAATGCTCGACGTCGTCGAGGAATCCGCCCCACTTGGTGGTCATTCGACCCGGCGCGTCAGGGTCGGGGTCGTACAGCGCCGCGGCGTCCCAGCGATCCGCGGGGACCTCCGTGATGGCATCCACGCCCGCGCGGAGCAGGTCCCAGAACTCCTTCGGCCCGTCGGCGCCGGGAAATCGGCAGCCGATCCCGACGATGGCGATGCCATCGGCCGGGTCGGCGGCGGATCCCTTCTGCTCGGTGGTCTCGTTCGTGCCCGCGAGTGCGGCGGCCAGGGCGGCGGCCGCGGCGGCGACGCTGGGGTGGTCGTAGGCGAAGGTCGGCGACAGGCTGATCCCGGCCCAGCTCTGTAGGTCGTCGGACAGCTCCACCGCCTGCATCGAGGAGAGGCCGAGCGCGGCGAACGGTACGTCGACCGGCAGGCCCGCCGGATCGACGCCGAGTAGCTCGGCGATCCGCGCGATCAGCCAGGCTTCGATCTCGGGTGTGGACCTCATCACCGCACCGCCTCGGTCGCGGCCTGCGAGGTGATCTCGTCGAGCGTGCCGTCCTCGAACGCCGCGCGGGTCGCGCGCCGTTGCAGCTTGCCGCTGGAGGTCTTGGGCACCGAGCCCGCCCGCACCAGGACGACCCGCGCGGGGGTGATCGAGTGATCGACGGTGACGGCGGCGCGCAGCGTCGCGGTGAGCCCGGCGACGTCGGGCTCGGCGTCCGCCTTCAGCTCGGCCACCACGATCAGCTCCTCACCGCCTTCGCGGTCGACCGCGAACGCGGCGGTGCAGCCGCGCCGGATTCGCGAGTCGGCGTTCTCGACGGTGTGCTCGATGTCCTGCGGGTAGTAGTTGCGCCCGCCGATGATGACGAGATCCTTGCGCCTGCCGACCACGTACAGCTCGCCGTCGATCAGCGCGCCGAGATCGCCGCTGCGCAGGTACGGACCCGACTGCGGCGCAACGGTTTCGGCGTGGAACGTGTCCTGGGTGGCCGCGTCGTTGCCCCAGTAGGCCAGCGTCGCGTCCGGGCCGCCGATCCAGATCTCGCCGACCTGTCCGTCGGGCGCGGGGACCCTGGTGTCCGGGTCGACGATCAGCAGCTCGCGGTGCAACGAGACACGGCCGGAACCGACCAGCGTCTGATCCGCGCCCGGCGTGACGCGACCCTCGGCCAGTTCGTCGCGGCTCACGCTCAGCGTGACCGCGCCCGTGCCGCGGACCGTACCGGTGGTCATGAGAGTGGACTCGGCCAGCCCGTAGCAGGGGTAGAAGGCGTTCGAATCGAAGCCATGCCCGGCGAATTCGGCGGCGAACTTGGCGAGGGTCTCCGCGCGAATCGGCTCGGCGCCGTTGAACATCACCTCGAGCGAGCTGAGATCGAGGCCCTCTCGGTCGGCGGCGGGGATCCGGCGGCAGCACAGCTCGTAGGCGAAATTGGGGCCGCCGGTGATGGTGGCCCGGTAGCGGGTCACGGCGCGCAGCCAGCGGATCGGCCGCTGCACGAAGGTCAGCGGCGGCAGCAGCACCGCGCGGCTGCCCACGTAGATCGCCGGGACCACGGTGCCCATCAGGCCCATGTCGTGGAACAGCGGCAGCCAGCCGACGAAACGCGTTCCCGGGTGGAAACCCATGGACTGGCGGATCACTTCCTGGTTGTGCATGAGCGCGTCGTGGGTGACCACCACGCCCTTCGGCGCGGAGGTCGATCCCGAGGTGTACTGCAAGAACGACACGTCGGCCCCGGTCACCGGCACCGGCTCGAAGTCCGGTGCGCCCTGCGCGTCGGCCTCGATGCCGATCCAGCGCAGTCGGTCCAGTTCGGGGACGGCCTCGGTCAGCAGCCCGCGGGTCTGCTCGGGCGCGGCGCACAGCACCGCGGTGGCGCCGCAGTCCTCGGCGATGGTGCGCAGGGTCTGCGCCCGCCGCGGCGAGGTGATCGGGAACGGCGGGTACACCGGCACCGCGACCACGCCCGCGAACTGGCAGGCCAGGAACGCGAGCACGAAATCCGCGGAATCCGGCGCCACGATGAGCGCCCGATCGCCGGGCGCGGCGTCCTGCGAAATTCGAGCGGCCAGTGCGCGGGACAGTTGCTCGACTTCGCCGAAGGTCCAGGAATGCGATTCGTTTTCGCCGTCCGGTAAAAATGTGTACGCGATTCTATCGGCAGCGTCGGCGGCGCGCTGCGAAATTGCCTCGGCGAGCGTTCGAGCCCGGAGTGTG
Source organism: Nocardia sp. bgisy118 (assembly GCF_057708605.1). Lineage (NCBI taxonomy): Bacteria > Bacillati > Actinomycetota > Actinomycetes > Mycobacteriales > Nocardiaceae > Nocardia > Nocardia sp. bgisy118. The sequence continues at coordinate 414,043 of NZ_JBYISM010000001.1, forward strand.
GTTTCCATCGCAATCCCTCCTCTATCAGCCGGCAGCCCCTCACGACGGTGCCGACAGAACAGGGACATTACGGGCGCAAGCGATGAAATGGACAGGCATAGAACGGGGTCCGAAGGGCGACGCGTGCGCGATCGGAAGACATATCACTTTCGGACGGAAATCTTTCGGAAGGAATAGTCCGGAGGAACTGTCACCTTTGTGTAATGGCGATCGATGCAGTGTGCCGGATACGGTCCCGCTGCACCGAAGAATTGCCGAACACAGAGCGGAGAAAAACTGTGACGAGCAACACAGCGCGGGAGCGCATCGCCATTTGGTCGGATTTCGGGGGAGTGCTCACGCCGCCGGTAGCCGAAACATTCGCCGCATTCTGCGCGAAGACGGGATTGGCGCCGGATCCGTTGCGCCGTGCGATCGCGGAAGTCACCGCGTCGTTCGGTACCGAGGACATGATGCTGCCGCTGGACACGCCCCTGATCAGTGAGGACGAGTGGCTGGAGCTGGTGCGCGCGGCGCTGCGCAAGCAGGGCGTGCACACGGAGGTCCCCAGCCTCGCGGACGCCTGGTTCGACGGCCGAAAGGCCAACGTGCCGTGGGAGAACGCGCTGCGGCGCTACCGCGACGCCGGCCTGTTCGTCGGCATGCTGTCCAACATGCCGCCCGCGTGGGAGCCGCACTGGCGGCGGATGGTCGTCGCGGAGGAGCTGTTCGAGGAGATCGTGAACTCGGCGCAGGTCGGCTGCCGTAAGCCCGATCCCGGGATCTTCGAGCTGGCGGCCGCGCGTGCGGGCATCGACCCGCAGCGGTGCGTCCTGGTGGACGACCTGCCGCAGAACTGCGAGGGCGCGCGAGCGGCGGGCTGGCGCGCGGTGCAGTTCCGTGACGCCGCGACCGCGACCGCCGAGGTGGACGCCGCGGTGCGTCAGCTCGTCGGCGAGGGCGTCGCGATATAGGCCGAGGCCGCGTCCTCGTGCGCCAGCCGGCGCAGAGCGCTGAACATCGCATCGCCGAGCGCGGTCCAGACGACCAGCGCCTCGGCCATGCTCTCCGCGTTCGGCTGGCGCAACAGCGTGTCGATCTCCTTGGCTGCGATCCGTTCGGCCAGTTCGGCGTAGTCGTCGAGCAGGTCCCAGTACTCCTGTCCCAGCCTGCCCAGGGTGGCGAGCACCGCCGCGAGCGTGCCGCGGGCCGGGTTGGTCTCGCGCACCTGCCAGCCGCGTTTGGCGATGAGTTCGCGGACCTGCTGAGCCGCGGCCAGCTGCGTCTCGTCCGGCTCGGCGGCAGGCGGCCTTGACATCGCGAACTGTGCCTTGCCCGCGGATTCCAGCACCGTCATCCCCGGTGTGTGCATCTTGTCCAGCACTTCCCTGGTCGCCGCCACCGACAAGCCGCCGACCTCGATCAGGGCCCGGACCAGCTTGAGCCGTCGCACGTGGGAATCGTCGTACTGCATCTGGTTCGGGCTGGTACGTTCGCCCGGAAACAGCAGCCCCTCGCGCATGTAGTACTTGATGGTGGGTGCAGGCACGCCCGAGACCTTGCTCAACTCGGCGATACGCATATCCGCCTCCCGTCCGCGGCTACTTCTGGTCGACCCAGTGTACGGGTAGACGGATAGCGACCAGTTCCGGTTGCTGCTCGAATGCCCCGGTCGGATCAGGGTAAACGGTCGCCGACGCCACAACCGCGCGCGGGCGCCGGGCGGACCATGCCCGGCGGCGCCGTCATGCGGAATTCTGTTGTCCCGTATGGGCCCGGTACCGATTCACCGCGTCTATTCGAGAGACGGCGCCCAGCTTGTCGAAAATGCTCCGCAGGTGCCGTTTCACGGTGCCCTCGGTGATCGAGAGCGCGTTGGCGATCTGACGATTCGTCATCGCCTCGGCCACGAGGCGCAGCACCTGCTCCTCGCGCGCCGAGAGCCTGCCCCGATTCGCCGCCGAGCCGGTGAGGAAGTCGCGCGGCACGCTGACGGTGATCTGGTCCTCCACCGAGGCGATCCCGCGAATCGCGCTGACCAGCTCGCTGCGCGAGATCTTCTTGTGCAGGAAGCATCGCACGCCGGCGTCGAGCATGTCGTAGAGCAGCGTCTCGGTGCCGGTCGAGCTGAGCACGACGACGGCCGCGGCCGGGCAGGCGCGGGTCAGCGCGCGCACCATCTGCACGGTGGCGCTGCCGATTTCGTCGTTGTCGAGCACGATCACGTCCGGATGCACGGCCGCGGCGAGATATCCGGCCTCGCTCCACGACACGTCGCCGACCACCGCGAAATCCTCTTCGGAATTCAGGAAACCGCACAACATCTCGCGGGTGAGAAAGTTGTCCGTCACAATCTGAATGTTGACGACCCGTTGCGCCATATCGTTTGTCGGTATCACCGAGACGAGGCGTGGAGCGGAACATTCCGAAATGGCGTCCGGCGCCGCATTTTCGATGTTTGCCGAGCGTCTTACTCGGGCGGTTCCACTCATTTTCACCACATCCACCTCGGGGTTGCTTGAGTCGGGCGCACGGCAAGCATCCTTGTGACACCCCCGTACGTTGCCGACCCGTCGGCCGATGCCACGACAGCACACGGCATCAACCCGCTGGATTCTGTTCGCCGATGAACCAGAGAACCGGCCCCGCCTCGAATCGGCGTCGAAACGACCACCGACACTTGGCATTTGGAACCTGAGACCGGTTATAGGAAGTGACCCTATCCGTAAACGGTTGTCTCCACAACCCAGGTGTTCCGCAGCGCACAATTCGGCTTGAAGTGTTCCCGATCCGTTAACACTTACCGCAAGGGTTGGAAACGTGGCTGTGAGAACTGTGTGCCGGAATTAATGGTCAAGCCACTAAAAATGGGGGCACTCGGCACGATTCGCCGGTGGGCCGCCGTGCACTCAGCGTCCGCCGCGGCCCTCGCCTGCCAGCCGGCCACGGCGGATGAGATCGCGTTTCGTGCCCGGAGCGATGGGCGGCAGCGCCGCGTCGGCGTCGGCCGTCGGCTCTTCGGGATTGGGGCGCACGAACAGTGTGACGGTCGCGGCGGGACGGAAGCCGCTGCGGGTCATCAATGTCGCCGAGGCGGTGTTGTTGTTCTCCACGTCGGCGACGATGCGCAGCGCGCCGCGCGCGAACAGCGCCGCCGAGCACGCGTCGACCAGCCTGCGCGCGATGCCGTTTCCCTGCATATCGGGTGCGACGGCGATCCACTCGAGGTAGCCCCAGTCGTCACGCAGCTCGAATTCCATGGAGCCGAGCACGAATCCCACCACCCGATCGGAATCCAGCGCCACCCAGCACGCGTTGTCCGGACTGTCCAGGTGCTCGGCCACGCTGGTCAGCGACCACGAGGTGTAGGGCTTGGTGCTGGTGTCGAAGACCTGGTGCCCGAGATCGAGCACCTGGCGCAGATGGCCGAGGCCCATCGGGACGAGCACGGTGGCGTTGTCCATGGCGGCCAGTGTGCCAGGGGCCCGCCGCTGTGCGGCCGAGGCGCGAGCGCGCGCCTCGCGCTGGTGACCTCGCGGTGACTCAGCGCCGCCACTCCCGAAGTTCCAGGTCCACGATGACCGGATGCATGAGCGTCGAGACGGGCGCGCCGGTGTCGCGGCGGTCGGGCGCGAACACCGCGGCGGCCGCCAGCGAGGCCTCGTCGAGCGAGCGCGGCGGGGCGGGCGCGTCCAGGCGAAGGCGCGGTTCGGCTTCCCTGGTCGCCAGCACGAAACCCCAGTCGCCGAAGCTGGGCACGTCGACGTGGTAGGGCAGCGTCCGCAGACCCGCCGCGCGGATGGTGTTCGCGATGCACCAGTACGAGCGCGGCGCGAAGAACGGGGAACCGGACTGGACCGCGAGCGTGCCGCCGGGCGCGAGCACGTGGGCGGCCATCGCGTAGAACTCCTTCGAGTACAGCTTGGCGATCGAGGTCTGGTCGGGATCGGGGAGGTCGACCAGCACCGCGTCGAACGCGCCGGGGGAGTCGCGCAGCCAAGAGAAGGCGTCCTCGTTGACCACGCGCACCCGCGGGTCGTCGAAGGCGTTGCGGTTCAACGCGATCAGCCGCTCGTCGGTGCGGGCCAGCCGGATCATCTCCGGGTCCAGCTCCACCAGGGTGATCGTCTCGACGTCGGGGTAGCGCAGGATCTCGCGCAGCGCGAGGCCGTCGCCGCCGCCGAGCACCAGCACGGTGCGGCGCGGACCGGCGAGGGCAGGATGCACGAGCGCCTCGTGATACCGGTATTCGTCCACCGAGGAGAACTGCAGATCACCGTTGAGGTAGAGCCGGGTTTCCGGCGTGCCGAACGGCGAGATCGATTCGGTGAGCACGATGTTCTGATACTTCGTCCGCTCGTGCAGCACGATCGGGTGGGCGAACAGCGCCTGCTGCGCGGTCGCTTCGAACCGGTCGGCGTACAGATAGCTGCCGAGCAGCGTCGCCGCGACGAACGCGGTCAGCGCGCCGAAGGCCCAGCGGGCACGTGGGCGGAGTTCGGTGCGGAACAACAGGAATACCAGCGCAAGTCCCGCCGCCGCGTTCACGACGCCGACGATCAGGCTGCCGCGGATCTGGCCGAACATCGGAAGCAGCAGGAACGGGAAAGCCAGCCCGCCGAGCAGCGCGCCCACGTAGTCCGCAGCGAACAGGTCGGCCACCGCGCTGCCCGGCTCCTGCTTGCGTATCCGCTGCAAAAGCTCCATCAGCAGCGGGATTTCGGCGCCGACCAGGATGCCGAGAACGCTCGCGATCACGATGAGCGCCGTGGTGTAGATGTTCAGCCAGGCGTAGGCCGCGTAGAGCATCACCACCGACAGCCCGCCGAGCAGCGCGAGGAGCAACTCCACCGCCACGAACGCCGCCGCCGCGTGCCCGCGCAGCGGTTTCGCGGCGAGCGCGCCCAAGCCCATGGCGAAGACCATGACGCTCAACGTGATCGAGGCCTGCGCCGCGGTGTCGCCGAGCAGGTAGCTGCCCAGCGTCACCAGCGACAGTTCGTAGACCAGGCCGCAGGCCGCGCACACGAACGCGGTGACGAGCAACGCGATGCGGGCCGGGCGGCGCCGCAGCGGCGGTAGCGGCGCGGTATCGGTGCCCGCGCGCATTTACGACAGGCCCGCCGCCACCACGAAGGACACCGCGAGATGCAGCGCCGCGGTGACCCACACGGCCGGGTGAATCGCGCTGTCCGCGACCACGTCTCGGAACTGGCCCGGGGTGAGCAGATCCAGCAGCAGGAACGACGACGCCATCGCGCCGAGACCGATCACGCCGTACACCGCGCTGGCCACCAGCGCCTCGCCGATCGCGCCCTGTGAGGTCCAGATCGCCATGGCCACGATGATCCCGACGCCGAGCAGATTCGACGCCACCAGCAGCGACGCGTTCCGGTTCCGCTCGACCCAGATCTGTTCGCGCAGATTCCCGGGCGTGATGACGTCCACGAGCACGAACCCCAACGCCATCAACGCGATGCCGACGCCGGTGTAGGCGAGCGCGGCGCCCGCGTCGGCAGCTAGGTCTGCCAGCATGTATTCCTCCTGAAACTCCGACGATCCCCGAGCGCGCGGGCGTTATTTGCCACCCTGGCTGCGGTATTCGCTGCCCGGCGGCTGGCTCGGCCAGCCGAAGCCCGACACCGTCGAGTGATGGCGGCGGTACCCGTTGCCGTACTGGTCGACGAGGATCATCGAGCCCGTCCCGTGCGGGGCGACGGTGACGATGTCGTTGCGGTACTGCAGATAGGTGCGGTCGCCGACACGACGGTTGTCCAGCGGCTTCTCGGCCGCGGCGATGGCGTTGCCGACCGCGGCGGGCGCCAGGGCGGCGGTGTAGGCGCGGCCGTCGTTCACCTGATCCAGCGAGGTGGCCCGGGAATACTTGGCGGCGATGAAATCGCGTGCGCTCTGGATGTCTTTGCCGCAGCCGACGACCGAGAGCAGCAGCGCGGTCAGCGCCGCGAAGCCGATGACCGTTCTGCCGAGGTGGTTCATGCGTCCCCCCGTCGAGCGCCGGGCCGGGCCCGGTAGGTGATACGTCGAGTCCCCTCCGTCGAAACTCGACCGGCACTGTATCACCGACGCCACGGTCGGCGTCCAGTCCGCGAATTCGCCCGTGCGCTAGGCGCCTTTGCGCGCGGGGGTCTTCTTCGCGGCCTTCTTGGCCGGCTTCTCGGGGGTCTTCTTGGTGGCCTTGGCCGCCTTGGTGGTCTTGGCCGCCTTCGCGGTCTTCTTCGCGGGCACGGCCTTCTCGGCGGTCTTCTTCGCCGCGCCGCCGGAACCCGCCGCGCGCCTGCCGCTGGCCTCCAGGCTGCGCTGCAGCGCCGCGACCAGATCGACCACCTCGGCGTCCATCTCGGCGGCCACGGGCTCGGGTTTGGCGGTCACCCGGTCGCTGCCGCTGGCGATCGCCTCGTCGAGCATCTTCTGCAGCTCGGCCTGGTACTCGTCGGTGAACTGGCTCGGGTCGAAATCGTCGGACATGGACTCGACGAGCGTCTCGGCCATCTTGATCTCCTGCGGCCGCGGCTCGGTCGCGTCCTCCAGTGATTCGAACTCGACGGCGCGCACCTCGTCGGGCCACAGCAGCGTCTGGAGCACCAGCATGCCCTCGCGCACCCGCAGCGCGGCGAGGCGAGTCTTCTGGCGCAGGGTGAAGTGGACCAGCGCGGTCCGGTCGATGCGCTCCAGCGTGGTCGCCAGCAGCACGTAGGCCTTCGGCGTGGTGGAGTCCGGCTCGAGGTAGTAGCTCTTGTCGAAAAATATCGGGTCGATCTGCTCGGACGGCACGAACTGCAACACCGGGATCTCGTGCTTCTCGGCGGCGGGCAGGCGGGCGAAATCCTCGTCGGAGAGGATCACCGTGTCGCCCTCCGGGGACTCGTACGCTTTCGCGATGTCGACGTACTCGACCGGCTTGCCGTCGACGGTGCAGACGCGTTGATACTTGATCCGGCCGCCGTCCTTGGCGTGCACCTGGTGGAATTTGATGTCGTGGTCCTCGGTGGCGGTGTACACCTTGACCGGGACGTTTACCAGCCCGAATGCAATCGAGCCCTTCCAGATAGCTCGTGCCATCACTCCATCATGGCCGAACCACCCCGCCCGCGCGACCGAACCGGAATCGCCGAGGTCGCGGCGGCGATTCGCACCCTCGATCGGGCGGGAAGCGCGGCGAACAGCGCGCGCATGGCGGCGACGGTCCCGCCGAGGTCGGCGCGACCCGACAGGTAGGCGCGTTGCAGTGGCGCGGGCAGTGCGAAGAAGGCGTCGAAGAACCCGGGAACGTCGGCGGGCGGCAGCGCGAGCAGCGCGCGCAGCCCGGCCGCGCGCAGGACATGAACGGCGCGCGCCGACGGCGGCCACGCATTCTGTCCCGCGGCCACCGTGTCGGCGGCGGCGAGCGCGGCCGCCACGCTGTAACCCGTTGCGGGATGGGTGAATCCGCCCGCCGCGCCGAACGCGCGTGGGCCCGGTCGGCCGCCCTGCACCGGAAAGCGCACCCGCTCGACGGGCTCGTCACCGCCGAGCGCGATACCGCGCGCACGCAACCGGTGCAGCAGCCGGGTGCGCAGCTCGCCGATGTCCAGCGCGGGCCGCCCGGCCAAGCAGGTCTCCTCGAGCAGCATCGCGCCGCCGCCGAGCGGCACCGCGTACAGGAACGAGCGCGGCGCGGCCGGGCCCGCGCCGTTGTCGGCGCGCCAATCCATGAACAGCGGCTCGATCCCCGCGGCCGCGCTCGCGCCGACGACCACCCCGTAGGCGGTCTGCTCGGCGCGAGCGGGGGAGCGGGCGATTCCGCGCGCGTCGATCACGCGCTCGGTGGTGAGCACCCGGCCCGAGGCCAGCGTCACCGCGCGCCGATCGAGCCGTACGGCGCGATCGGCGACGATCTCCGCCCCGTCGAGTGCGAGCGAGTCGCGCAGCCGCTCGGTGTCGAGCACGACGTAGGGCCGATCCAGCTCGTGCCGCCGCGCGCCCCACGCCGTCGGGCGCGCCACGGTCGCCGCAGCGAGCGTGGGATCCAGCCACTCGGGCAGTTCGTCGGCCCAGGCCGCGTAGGTCGCGGTCCACCGCCGCTCGGGCGACGGATCGACCGCGACCACGGACAGACCTCTGCTCAGACACCGATGCGCCAACGCGCGTCCGGCCGGGCCGAGGCCGCAGACGGCGACGTCGGCCGTCACGACGGCGGCGCGGGACGACGGCGCGGCGCGATCACGACTCGGCGCATCGGTTGCTGCCCTCCCATCGACTCGGTCCCGCCGAGCCTAGGCCCTGTCGCGAAGTCCCATCAGGCGCCTTCGCGGCCCAGATCGCCGCCACGGATGCATCCGGCCGGACTTCGAGGCAGGGCCTGGTTCCGGGCCGATCGGCGCCGAGCGGCAGCGACGGCCGTCGCCTGAGCAGTGCGGCTCAGATGCCTCCGGTGGAGAGCAGTCCGCCGTCGACCCGCACGGTCTCGCCGGTGATCCACGCGGCCTCGTCCGACACCAGGAACCCGATCAGCCGCGCGACGTCCTCGGGCGCGCCGAGCCGCTTCATCGGGTACATCGCCGCCGCCCGCTCCTCGTCGGCGGAGTAGAGCGCGTCGGCGAACTTGGTCTTGACCACGCCGGGCGCCACCGCGTTCACCCGGATCTTCGGGCCGAGCTGCCAGGCCAGCTCGTCGGTGAGGTGGATGAGCGCGGCCTTGGAGGCACCGTAAGCCGCGATCACGCCGCTGGAGCGGATGCCCGCGACGCTCGCGACGTTCACGATCGCGCCGCCGTGCTCGCCCATCCACGCCTTGTACGCCTCCTGGATGTACCCGAGCGCCGCGACCACGTTGACATCGAAGATCTTGCGCACGGCATCCAGGTCGGCGTCCATCAGCGCGCCGTAGGTCGGATTGATGCCGGTGTTGTTGATCAGGATGTCGAGCGAACCGAACTCCGAGACCGCGCGCGCGACCGCGGCCGCGCGGCTGTCCGCGTCGCCGGAGTTGCCCGCCAGCGCCACGACCTCGCCCTGGTGGCCCAGCTCCCGCAGCTCGGCGGCGGCCGCCTCCAGCGGTTCGGGTTTCCGCGCGGTGATCACCACGTTCGCGCCGCGGCGCAGCAGCTCGGCCGCCACCGCTTTGCCGATGCCCCGGCTGGCCCCACTGACCAGCGCGCTCTTGCCCAACAGATCGGTACTCATGACACCGCACGCTACCGAAGCCGGGCGAACGACAGTTACCGCGGTCACACCGGCTTCCTCTGGTGCGAGGCCCCGTCGGGGCACAGGTAAAATCGGTGGTTCTTGTGCGTTTCGGGGCGCACAATCGGGCAGCGAGCCCGGCCCCGGCCGTAACACCCCAGCACCGCCATCCGTGAGGAGCCCATCTGTGATCACCGCGACCGACCTCGAGGTCCGGGCCGGAGTCCGCACCCTGCTGTCGGCGCCCGGTCCCGCGCTGCGGGTGCAGGCCGGTGACCGCATCGGACTGGTCGGGCGCAACGGCGCGGGCAAGACCACCACGCTGCGCATCCTGGCGGGCGAGGGCGAGCCGTACGCCGGAAAGATCCTGCGCTCCAGCGAGATCGGCTATCTGCCGCAGGACCCCAAGGAAGGCAATCTGGACGTGCTCGCGCGCGACCGGGTGCTCTCGGCCCGCGGCCTCGACACGCTGATCCGCGACATGGAGAAGCAGCAGGCGCTGATGGCCGAGGTGGCCGACGAGAAGGAGCGCGAGAAGGCGATCCGCAAGTACGGCAGGCTCGAGGAGCGGTTCTCGGCGCTCGGCGGCTATGTCGCGGAGAGCGAGGCCGCCCGCATCTGCCACAGCCTCGGTCTGCCGGACCGGGTGCTCGGTCAAGCGCTGCGCACCCTCTCCGGCGGTCAGCGCCGCCGAATCGAATTGGCGCGCATCCTGTTCTCCGCCTCCGACGGCAGCGGCGGGCGCTCGGACCGCATCCTGCTGCTGGACGAGCCGACCAACCACCTCGACGCCGACTCGATCACCTGGCTGCGCGGGTTCCTGCAGAGCCACGACGGCGGCCTGATCGTGATCAGCCACGACGTCGAGCTGCTCGACGCGGTGGTCAACAGGGTGTGGTTCCTCGACGCCGTACGCGGCGAGGCCGACGTCTACAACATGGGCTGGAAGAAGTACCTCGACGCTCGCGCCACCGACGAACAGCGCCGCCGCCGCGAGCGCGCCAACGCCGAGAAGAAGGCCTCCGCGCTCAAGGCGCAGGCCGCCAAGCTCGGCGCCAAGGCGACGAAAGCCGTTGCGGCGCAGAACATGGTCAAGCGGGCCGAGCGGCTGCTCGACGAGCTGGACGACGTGCGAGTCGCCGACAAGGTGGCCAGGATCAAGTTCCCCGAGCCCGCCGCCTGCGGCAAGACGCCGCTGATGGCCGAGAACCTGACCAAGATGTACGGCTCGCTGGAGATCTTCACCGGCGTCGACCTGGCGATCGACCGCGGCAGCCGGGTCGTCGTGCTCGGCCTCAACGGCGCGGGCAAGACGACCCTGCTACGCCTGCTGGCGGGGGTGGAACAGCCGACCGCGGGCGGGCTGGTGCCCGGTCACGGTCTGAAGATCGGCTACTTCGCCCAGGAGCACGACACCCTCGACGACGACGCCACGGTCTGGGAGAACATCCGGCACGCGGCGCCGGACGCGGGGGAGCAGGACCTGCGCGGGCTGCTCGGCGCGTTCATGTTCACCGGTCCGCAGCTCGACCAGCCCGCGGGCACCCTGTCCGGCGGCGAGAAGACCCGTCTGGCGCTGGCCGGACTGGTGTCCTCGGCGGCCAATGTGCTGCTGCTCGACGAGCCGACCAACAACCTGGATCCGGTGTCCCGTGAGCAGGTGCTCGACGCCCTGCGCACGTACGCGGGGGCCGTCGTGCTGGTCACCCACGATCCGGGCGCCGCGGAGGCGCTGTCCCCGGAGCGGGTCATTCTCCTCCCCGATGGCACCGAAGACCACTGGTCCGCGGAATATTTGGAACTTATTCAGCTTGCGTGAGTTTCATCACACGAACCCGTTGATCACGGACTGCTCAGTGCTTAGCCTGGAAAGACGCGCTGCTCGGCGACTCGGAGGAAGCCATGAGCGACAGGGCCACACAAAGCAAGGCCGTATTGGGTAAGGGCACACGCGTCACGGGGAAATCGCGTGACCGTCTGCAATCGCAGCTGAAGAAGCAATACGAGGCGGGTGCAAGCATCCGCTCGCTGGCGCGGTCGACGGGGCGCTCCTACGGTTTCATCCACAACGTGCTGGTGGAGTCGCATGTGCAACTCCGCAGCCGCGGTGGAGCGAACCGCCGTAAGGGCGTAGGCAAGTAGCCGTCCGCGCCGGCTCGAATCCGGTGGCTGCGCGGTATCTTTCGCAGCCACCGCGGGGTCTTTCGTGATGCCCGCACCGGGCGAGATGTCGCGACGGTGCGCGGCGAGGCGGACCCGGTCCGGCGAGAGATCGCGAGAGGCCGACGAGCCTCGGTCAGTAGCCGGGAACCATGCCGTCGCTGTGCACGAGCAGGTTGGACAGGCTGCGGAAGATCGGCAGGCCGGTCTTGATCTCCAGGTAGGCGAACTGGCCCTGCGGGTTGACCTCCAGGAAGTAGTACTCGCCGTCCAGCCCGAGGCGCAGGTCGAGCACGCCGAAGCTGAGGCCGAGCGCCCCCATGAGCGTGGCCAGGGATTTGCTCACCGAGGCGGGCAGCTGGTCGCGGGCGAACTCGACGGAGGTGTCCAGCCGCGAATCGACCCGGCCGACGCCCGCCTGGGAGTCGATGCGCACCGTCCACGCGATGCCGTCCACCCATACCACCCGCAGATCGCATTCGGCCTGGATGTAGTCCTGGAAGGTGGTCGGCGCCGACCTGATGCCGGTCAGCTTGCCGAAGTCGGCCAAGGTGATGATCCTGGTCTCGGCGAACTCCGCGCGCCCCGTGCCGGTGCGCTTGTAAACCACTGGGCCGGGCCGTGATTCGGCGAAGCTGCGGGCCTCGTCCGGATCGTTGGTGATCAGCGTCTCCGGTATCGCGAATCCGGCCCGCTGCGCCGTCTCGAGCTGGACGATCTTGCGGGCCGCGGTGCGGTCGGCGCCGGGATCGTTGATCCAGAACGCCGGGATCGACCACAGCAGGCCCTGGATGAAGCCGTCGCATTCGGCCTGACGGTAGGCGTCGTCGGAGGCGCGGACGCCGCCGGGCACCTGGCACGGGTGCGGTCGCCGCCACCACACCGAGCGGACGGTGTCGAGCCCGATGACGTGCGAGAGCGAGCGCGTGGTGCCGAGCCGGTCCAGCCGGAAACTGCCTGACTCGCGCGGGAAATCGCGCAGGTCGAGGTGTATCGGACTGAGTCCGTGGTGTTCTCGCAATGTCGCCGCCATCGCGGTGGCGTGCAGATCATCGGATTCGGAAACGATCAGGACCGAGCCTGGGAGACGGCTCACCATGGGCAACAGATCCGCTCAGTCGAGACTGTCGCAGTTGATGCCGTCGTCGCTCGTCGCGAACGATTTCGTCTGGCAATAGGTATAGGTCGCACCGCTGCCCGCCGGATAGTCCACCAGCCGCAACCGATCGGCCCAGGTGGCCGTGAGTTGTTGCAGCAGTTCGTCGCCCAGCGCTTCCGAGGGCGGCCCGGCGATGGTCATCGGCCGGTCCACGAGATCGATGCGCAGCCTGCGGGTGAAATCCGCGGTGGCGCCGGGGCGGATGTCCACCAGCACCGGCCTGCCGTCGCCCACGCGGTCGTCGGCGGCGTTGTCGAGCACGCGGAGCACATCGTCACGGCGGAAGGTCCACGTGCCCTCGGCGACGCGGACGGTGATCTCGCGTTCCGACTCGGCCACCAAACGGCCCTGCAGCGCGGGTACGCGGTCTTCCGTCGACGTGGCACCGGGGCGGTGGATTGCGTCGGCCATGGTCTGCTCTCCGATCTGCTCGCGATTTGCCAGGACCCCCGAGCGTGAACCGAATCATAACGCGGGAGGGGGCTCCCTCGGCCCAGATCGAAAGATTTCACGGCCGTTGGCAAACCGGATCCGGACGCGGAAGGCGCTAGCGCCGAAAGATTTTCGGCAGTCCGAAAATAGCCCTGCCGCTATCTTTCAGCTAATTCCATATGGGGGTAGCGGACGAGTATTGCCCAAGATTGGCGGCCATACCGCCCGCGCCTCGGTGCTACAGACCGAGTAGATCCGGTCGCTCGGCGAGAGCTCGGAAACGCTCGCCCGGCTCGGCGACCAGCTTGCGCGCGGACAGATCGAGCAGGCCGCCGGTCACCGCGACTTCGGCCGAGACGGTACCGTCCAGCTTCCGGATCTGCTGGCGCATCCGGAAGATCTTGCCCGCCGCCCACTCGAATTCGCAGCTGATCGTCACCTCGTCGCCGCCGCGCAGTTCGCGGAAGTACTTGATCGTGGTCTCCAGGACCACCGGGCCGATATCTGCCGCGATGAGCTTTTCCTGCGCGATCCCGGCGGCGCGTAGCAGCTCCCAGCGGGCGTGCTCGGCGTACTGCAGGTATACCGCCTGGTTCAGGTGGCCCTGAGTGTCGAGCTCGTATCCGCGGACGACGACGGGGACGGAAAAGGTCATGCCAAGTCGAACCCGTCGCGGCCCACGGATGTTCCCGGGCCGGCTGAAGTATGCGCCACAGTCCTGCGCGCCAACGCATTACCGCCGGTTGGCGTTCCGCTCCGCCCACCACTGCGGTGCGTCCACGAAGTGGTTGTCGAACTCCTCCTGTGCAGCGGCCAGGTCGTCGAGCGTCGCCTCGCCCCTGCCGAGGCGGTCGAGCAGGCGGAAGTACTCGAAACGTTCGACGCCCGGCATGAGCGCGATCAGCAGCCGCGCGGAGCTGTCCGGCGACGCGCCGAACGCGTGCGGCATGAGCTTGGGGACCACGAGCGCGCCGCCCGCGCCGACGGTGACGATCTTGTCGCCCGCCAGCACCTGGAGTTCGCCCTCCGCCACGTAGAACAGCTCGTCGGACTTGGTGTGGTAGTGCGGCGCGGCCCCGTCGGCGCCGCGGGCCATGGTGACTTCCAGGCTGCTGACCGACCCGCCGGTCTCGTTCGCGTCGATCAAGAGACGCATGCGCGCGGTGTCGGTGCCGAGATTCTCCGCCTCGTGCGGCTGACGGATGGCGAAGTCGCGGCGGGGGAGGGAGGTGGTCATGACTACTCCAGTAGTTCGGTGATTGATAATTCGCTACCGAACTATATATCAGCGAATAGAATCGTGTCCATGACTGACACGACAACGGATCCCGTGGACGCCATCGCCGAGCAGTGGGGGCGCGAGCGACCCGATCTCGACCTGGAGGCGATGGCGATCATCGGGCGGCTCGGGCGGCTGACGATCGTGGCGCAGCACGCGATCGAGGCGGTGTTCACCGCGCATGGACTGCAACGCGGCGAGTTCGATGTGCTTGCCGCTCTGCGCCGTTCCGGCGCGCCCTTCGAGTTGAACCCCTCGGTGCTCGCCGACACGCTGATGCTCTCCCGCGCGGGCATGACCGGGCGCCTCGACCGGCTCGAATCGGCGGGTCTGGTGCGCCGCCTGGCCGACGCGACCGACCGGCGTGCCGTTCGCGTGGCGCTGACCGACGAGGGCAGGGAACTGGTCGACACCGTGGTGACCGCGCACACCCTCAACGAGACCCGCATCCTCTCGGTGCTCTCCGCGCAGGACCGCAAGGATCTGGACCGCATCGCGCGGCGCCTGCTCGCCAGTCTCGAAGGCAAGGACTGACATTCGGCCGGGCGCGTCGCGGAAAGCGTCGTGCGAAATCGAGTAGTGCGCTACTCGTGTGCCCCGCGCCGCGCGGACCTACCGTGTGGCCCTGGCTCCAGAATTCCAGGCGGGCAAGGAGAACCGATGATCGACATCATCACCCTCCGGGGCACCGGCGAGCCCCGGAACGCGGACGGCGCCCCCGCGGGCATGCTGCGCGACGTCACCAAGCTGCTCGATCCGGAGAAGTTCACCGCGTTCGAGCCGAACTGGCCCGCGTCGGTCGGCCCGGCGCCCGACGTATGGGGTCCTTCGCTGGAGACCTCGGTGCGGCTCGGTATCGCGGCCGGCGTGCGCGCGATCCAGGATTCGCCCAATGTCTGCGGGCTGCTGAGCTATTCGCTGGGCGGGATCTGCGCGAGCCGCATTCTGGAGGGCGTCAGGTCGGGCAAGTACCGCAACGTCGACGGTTCGCCGCTCGAGATCGCGTTCACGGTGAACATCGCCAACCCGTTGCGCAAAGCGGGCCAGTCCGTGGGCAACCTGTGCCCGCCGTCCACCTACGGGCTGCACGGGCAGCGCGGCGCGTGGCCGAGTCTCGACGTCAAGGAGTACGCCAATCCCGGCGACATCATCACGGCCTCGCCCGCGGACTCGCCGCTGCGCGTGATCGACGTCGGCATCTCCCCGTTCTCGTTCGTCGAGGGCGCTCGCTTCGGGAACGTGACCCCGCTGATCTTCGACGAACTGCTGCGCTTCCTGTTGCAGAACCCGCTGGCCAACCTGGACCGCTACACCAAGGCCGTGCAGGGCGTCATCGGCTACCTCACGCCGTGGCCGGACGGTCAGCACGTCCTCTACTCGGGCCACAACATGCCGGGCACGAACGTCCTCTGGACCACACACGCGGCCGACTACCTGAACGCCACGCACTGACGCCGGTCAGTCCTTGCGGCGTACCGAGGCTTCGACGAGATCGAGGACGGCGGAGAGGTTTTCGTTGGTGTGGCCGGAGGCGATCCGGGCGATGAGGCCGTCGAGGACCAGGTCGAGATAGCCGAGCAGGACGTCGGTGGGGACGTCGTCGCGCAGTGCGCCCGCGGCCTTACGGCGCTCCAAGCGCGCCAGGGTCGCGGCGGTCAGTTCGGCCGAGCGCTGGGTCCAGCCCGCGCGGAATTCGGGATCGGTGCGCAACCGCCGCGCGATCTCCAAACGGGTGCCGAGCCAATTGAATTGCTCGGGGTGGGCGAGCATATCGCGCATCACCTGCACGATGCCCTGATTGGCCGCGACGTCGGCCATTCGCTCGGCGTCCTCCTGCGCCAGCGCGAGGAACAGCGCGTCTTTGTCGCGGAAGTGGTGGAAGATGGCGCCGCGGGACAGGCCGATGGCCTCTTCGAGGCGGCGCACGGTCGCGCCGTCGTACCCGTATTCGGCAAAGCAGCGCCGCGCCCCGTCGAGAATCTGACTGCGCCGGGCGGCGAGGTGATCATCACTGACTTTGGGCATGGCGTGGCTCCTCCGAAGCGGGTGGCGCGGCGGGATGCGGAGAGGTCCGCGCATCGCCGAAGCGATGCGCGGACCCTTCACGAGCTGACGGTCGGGGAAGACCGCTGGGGGATCATCCCCGGAACCCGACCTAGCCGCGGATCATGTTGCGCAGCACGTACTGCAGGATGCCGCCGTTGCGGTAGTAGTCGGCCTCACCGGGGGTGTCGATCCGAACCACCGCGTCGAAGGTGATCTTCTCACCGGTCTCCTTGGTGGCGGTCACCTTCAAGGTCTTCGGAGTCACACCCTCGTTCAGCTGGGTGATGCCCTCGATGTCGAAGGTCTCGGTGCCGTTCAGCTTCAGCGACGCGGCCGACTCACCGGCCGGGAACTGCAGCGGGATGACGCCCATACCGATGAGGTTCGAGCGGTGGATGCGCTCGAAGGACTCGGTGATGACGGCCTTCACGCCCAGCAGGCTGGTGCCCTTGGCGGCCCAGTCACGCGAGGAACCCGAGCCGTACTCCTTGCCGCCGAGCACGACCAGCGGGATGCCCGCGGCCTGGTAGTTCTGCGAGGCGTCGTAGATGAAGGCCTGCGGGCCGCCGTCTTGGGTGAAGTCGCGGGTGTAGCCACCCGAGACATCGTCGAGCAGCTGGTTGCGCAGCCGGATGTTGGCGAAGGTGCCGCGGATCATCACCTCGTGGTTACCGCGACGCGAGCCAAGGGAGTTGTAGTCCTTGCGCTCGACGCCGTGCGAGTCGAGGTACTGCGCCGCCGGGGTGCCCGGCTTGATCGGACCGGCCGGGGAGATGTGGTCGGTGGTGACCGAGTCGCCGAGCAGCGCGAGCACGCGAGCGCCCTTGATGTCGGTGACCGGGGCCGGCTCCATCTCCATGCCGTCGAAGTACGGCGCCTTGCGGACGTAGGTCGAGTTCTCGTCCCACGCGAAGGTGTCGCCCTCCGGGGTGCTCAGGTTCTGCCAGCGCTCGTCGCCCTTGAAGACGGTGGCGTAGGACTTGGTGAACATGTCGCGGTTGATCGCCGACTTGATGGTGTCGTCGATCTCCTGCGGCGACGGCCAGATGTCCTTCAGGAAGACGTCGTTGCCGTCGGTGTCCTGGCCGAGGGCGTCGGTCTCGAAGTCGAAGTCCATGGTGCCCGCGAGCGCGTACGCGATGACCAGCGGCGGCGAGGCCAGGTAGTTCATCTTCACGTCGGGGGAGATGCGACCCTCGAAGTTGCGGTTACCGGAGAGCACCGCGGTGACCGACAGATCGTTGTCGTTGATCGCCTTGGAGATCTCGTCCGGCAGCGGGCCGGTGTTGCCGATGCAGGTGGTGCAGCCGAAGCCACCCACGTAGAAGCCGAGCTTCTCGAGGTACGGCCACAGGCCGGCCTTCTCGTAGTAGTCGGCGACGACCTGCGAGCCCGGCGCCATGTTGGTCTTCACCCACGGCTTGGAGGACAGACCCTTCTCGACCGCGTTGCGAGCCAACAGGGCGGCGCCCAGCATGACCGACGGGTTGGAGGTGTTGGTGCAGGAGGTGATGCCCGCGACCACGACGGCGCCGTGATCGAGCACGAAATCGCCGCGCTCCGGATCGGAGACCTTGACCGGCTTGGACGGGCGGCCGACGCTGCCGTTGGCGGCGGACGGCAGGATCGCGTCGTCGTCGGCGAAGGACAGCACGGCCGGATCGCTGGCCGGGAAGGACTCCTCGACGGCCTCGTCCAGGTGCGAGTGCGGGGTCACGGCGGCGGGGCCGCTCTCGGCGTCGCTGGTGTAGTTGTGGATGTCCTTGCGGAACGCGGTCTTGGACTCCGACAACAGGATTCGGTCCTGCGGACGCTTCGGGCCTGCGATGGACGGCACCACGGTGCTCAGGTCCAGCTCCAGGTACTCCGAGTACGCGGGCTCGTGATCGGCGTCGTGCCACATGCCCTGCTCCTTGGCGTACGCCTCGACGAGCGCGAGCTGCTCGTCGCTGCGGCCGGTCAGGCGCAGGTAGTTGATGGTCTCCGCGTCGATCGGGAAGATCGCGGCGGTGGAGCCGAACTCGGGGCTCATGTTGCCCAGGGTGGCGCGGTTGGCGAGGGGCACCTCGGCGACGCCCTTGCCGTAGAACTCGACGAACTTGCCGACCACACCGTGCTTGCGCAGCATGTCGGTGACGGTGAGCACGACGTCGGTAGCGGTGACGCCCGGCTGGATCTCACCGGTCAGTTTGAAGCCGACGACGCGCGGGATCAGCATGGAGACCGGCTGGCCGAGCATGGCGGCCTCGGCCTCGATGCCGCCGACGCCCCAGCCCAGCACGCCCAGGCCGTTGACCATGGTGGTGTGCGAGTCGGTGCCGACGCAGGTGTCGGGGTAGGCCTGGCCGTTGCGGACCATGACGGTCGGCGCCAGGTACTCGATGTTGACCTGGTGCACGATGCCCATGCCCGGCGGGACGACCTTGAAGTCGTCGAAGGCGCCCTGGCCCCAGCGCAGGAACTGGTAGCGCTCGCCGTTGCGCTGGTACTCCAGGTCGACGTTGCGCTCGAGGGCATCGGCGCGGCCGAAGACGTCGAGGATGACCGAGTGGTCGATGACCATGTCGGCGGGGGAGAGCGGGTTGACCTTGTTCGGGTCGCCGCCGAGAGCGGTGACGGCCTCGCGCATGGTGGCGAGGTCGACGACACAGGGCACACCGGTGAAGTCCTGCATGATCACGCGGGCCGGGGTGAACTGAATTTCGGTGTCCGGCTGGGCCGAGGGATCCCAGTTCGCGATGGCGCGGATGTGGTCGGCGGTGATGTTGGCGCCGTCCTCGGTGCGAAGCAGGTTCTCCGCGAGGACCTTCAGTGCGTAGGGGAGTTTTTCGGTGCCGGGCACGGCCGAGAGACGGAAGATCTCGTAGGAGTTGCTTCCGACCTCGAGGGTGCCCTTGGCGCCGAAAGTATCGATACTTGTCGTCACGTCAGCTCCACTCGTCTGTGAGGGTTGGTCACCGGCGGGGCTGTGCCGGCGACTCGAGTCTTTGGAGGGGCTCCAGCGCCTGGGGGAGCGCCGGTTCCTCGCGCCACGACTCTAACAGTACGCTTGTCCTGTGAAATGCGCGGGGGCCGTTCGGTGTGGCGGGTGGCGGTGAACGAACATCGTGTCGCGTACTGTGCTTTCGAGCTAGTCGGGGTATAGGTAGCTCACCCTGCAGAGTTGGATGCCCGTCGCAGCGCCCGCTGACGCGGATCGACAGACCGGATGGAAGATGGCCCCCTCGTACACCTCGGTGTTCTCCCCCATGGCCGCGGAACTGCCGCCCACCATCAACGACAGCGCGTTGCGGACCATCAAGGCCGACGTCGCCGACAATCACGTGGCGACGCCGAAGGGGAAGGATCAGGCGGGACTCGAGGCGATCGTGACGGAGGCTCGATCGCACGGGATCCCGCTCAGCATCGTGGTCATCCCCGGCAATCCAGGCCACGACTCCAATCTACGGGACCTGGCCACCGAGATCGGCAAGTCCCAGCACGGCACCGTGGTCGTGCTCAGCGACGACTGGGTCGGCACTTACAGCGATTCCATCAGCCGCGTGCAGCTGGAATGGGCCGAGGACGTCGCCAAGGGCAAGCAGGGCAACTCGGTCGAGGCCGCGCGGGTCTTCGTCGACCGCCTCGAGGAGCCGGAGGCCCTCTCGTGGACCGCGATCACCAGTGTGTTGCTGGCGGGCACGGCGATCGCCATCGCCGGGCTGTACTGGGTGAAGTCGCGGCGTGCGGCTCGCGAATCCGCGGCCGTGCCGGTTGCCGAGGGCGATGAGCTCGCGGCTCCCATTCGATAAGCGGTTTCCCTTCCGTCACTTTTCCTGACGTTCGGTTTGTTTCATCTCCCACACTCCGATCGGCGATCCGGCTAATTCCGGGCAATGTGCAAATTGCGTGCGTGTGATTGTGTTGCTGGAGTTCTCTTGGTGAAAGAAGTGTCGTACGGTTCAAGTGGCTACTGATGGGGAAACTGTGTAGTCGAGGGTTGCCCGCCGACCACTGAGCTGGATGGTTCGGTCGGGGCTCGTGAGGCGAAGCCGCGTTCGAGTCCTTGGGAGATGCGATGCACAAAAAAGGTCCGACCGGTCGGTGCCGCCGACTATCGGTCGCTCTCGGGTTGCTGGTCTCCGTCGCGCTGACCGCGGGACCGACCGCCGCCGTGCCACCCGCCCCGCCCAATCCGAGCGATGGTGAGATCGCCGCTGCCGGGGCCCGCGTCGACGCGGGCGTCACCGAGGTCGGCGCGCTGATCAACCAGGTCGGCGCGGTGAACCAGCAGCTGCAGGAACTCGACGACGCGGTGGCGCGCAAGCGCGAGGAAGTCAACAAGGCCCTGGTCGACCTGCAGAACGCGCGCGATGCCGCCGACGCGGCCGCCGCCGTCGTCGTGCAGACCCAGACCGACCTCTCGCAGGCCGGGGACGAGGTCGCGCAGGCCAGACGGAACTTCGACGAGTTCGCCACCCAGGCCTACACCCGGCCAGGCACCGGCTCGATGATCACCCATCTGTCGGCCTCGACCCCCGGCGGCGCGATCGACCGGTCGCAGCTGCTCGGCCTGGTGACGAAGAACCAGCAGCAGGTGCTCGACGAATTGCGCCGCGCCCAGATCGCCCAGGGCAACAGGAACTCCAGTGCGCGCCAAGCCAAATCGGAGGCCGACGCGGCCGCCGCGCTGGCCGAGGAGAAGAAGAACGAGGCCGAGCACGCGGTGGCCGCGGCCAAGGCCGAACTCGATCAGCAGACCGTGCGGCGCGACGAACTGCTGCGCGAGCGCGACGCCGCGCAGGGCAGGCTCGACATCGCCCGTACCAACGTCGCCGGATTGCAGAGCCAGCGCGACGCCTTCCTGGCCTGGGACGAACAACGCCGCGCCGAGGAAGCCGCGATCCGCGCCGCCGCGGCGGCCGCGGCGGCCCGCGCCGCTGCCGACCAGGCCTCTCGTGACCGGGCCGCCCAGGCGGGCAACGGCAGACGCCCGCACACCCAGCTCGAGAACGCGCCCGCCCCGAGGCAGAGCACGCCGCGGCCGAGCGGGCCGTCGGTGCGCGGCTCGCAGGCGGTGGAAATCGTGGTGGACCGGGCACTTTCGCAGCTCGGCGTGCAGTACGCGTGGGGCGGCGGCGACGAGGACGGTCCGACGCTCGGTATTCGCGACGGCGGCGTCGCCGACAGCCACGGCGATTTCAACAAGGTCGGCTTCGACTGCTCGGGCCTGATGATCTACGCCTTCGCGGGTATCGGCGTCTCGCTGCCGCACTACAGCGGCTATCAGTACAACGCGGGCACCCGCGTTCCCGTGGACGAGCGCGCCCGCGGCGACATGCTGTTCTGGGGCCCGAACGGCAGCCAGCACGTGGCGCTGTATCTGGGCGACGGAAAGATGGTGGAGGCGCCCCAATCCGGCGACGTGGTGAAGGTGTCCCCGGTCCGCGAGAGCGGCATCATGCCGTACGCGGTCCGCATCGTGACCTGAGAAACCGTTATCGATACGGCACGAATTCCCCTGATACCGGAGCCGGTTGCGGCATGCTGCGCGAATACCTGGAATAGTTGGGGCGAGCACGCACTAAGACCAAGGCGAAAGCGGGGATGTTGGTGACTTCGACGGACAGTGTGAGCGGGGCAGATCTGGCGAAAGAGGCGCCGGAGCCCGCGTCGGGCACCCTGGAGCGTGACGTTCAGACCCTGGAGAAGGCGATCTACGAGGTCAAGCGGGTCATCGTGGGTCAGGATCGGCTCGTCGAACGCTTGCTCGTCGGCGTCCTCGCGCGCGGCCACGTGCTGCTCGAGGGCGTGCCGGGTATCGCCAAGACCCTCGCGGTGGAGACCTTCGCCACGGTGGTCGGCGGTTCGTTCTCCCGCGTCCAGTTCACCCCCGACCTGGTGCCGACCGACCTGATCGGTACCCGCATCTACCGCCAGGGCCGCGAGGAATTCGATACCGAGCTCGGCCCCGTCGTTGCCAATTTCGTGCTCGCCGACGAGATCAACCGCGCGCCCGCCAAGGTGCAGTCCGCACTGCTCGAGGTGATGGCCGAGCGGCACGTGTCGATCGGCGGCAAGACCTACCCGATGCCCGATCCGTTCCTGGTCATGGCGACCCAGAACCCGATCGAGAGCGAGGGCGTCTACCCGCTGCCCGAGGCGCAGCGCGACCGCTTCCTGTTCAAGGTCGTCGTCGACTACCCCTCGGTCGAGGAAGAGCGCGAGATCATCTACCGGATGGGCGTCACCCCGCCGGAGGCCAAGCCGATCCTCGGCCCCGAGGACCTGATCCGGTTGCAGAAGGTCGCGGCCAACACCTTCGTGCACCACGCGCTGGTCGACTACGTGGTCCGGGTGATCGCGGCGACCCGCAAGCCGCTCGACTTCGGCATGGCCGACGTGGCGAACTGGATCGCCTACGGCGCCTCGCCGCGCGCCAGCCTCGGCATCATCGCCGCGGCCCGCGCCGTCGCGCTGATCCGCGGCCGCGATTACGTGGTGCCGCAGGACGTGGTCGAGGTGATCCCGGACGTGCTGCGCCACCGCCTCGTGCTGTCCTACGACGCGCTGGCCGACGAGGTCAGCCCGGAGGACGTGATCAAGCGGGTGCTGCAGACCGTCGGCCTGCCGCAGGTCGCGCCGCAGGCGGTGCACTCCGGCCAGCCCGCGCCCGCGCCGGGTGCGCCCCAGCCGCCGCACCAGCAGCAGATTCCGCAGCCGCCGCAGCAGCAGAGCCAGCCGCAGATGGCTCCGGCCGCCGGCAACCACCAGACCAAGTGACGGCCGCGTCGGCCGCGCCCGAGGGTTCCCGAGTGACAACGTCATCGCACGCACCGCCGTCGTTCCGAGCCGGAGAGCTGACCGACCCGCGGCTCTCGGCGGCGCTGAGAACCCTGGAACTCACCGTGCGCAGGCGGCTGGACGGCGTGCTGCACGGCGACCACCTCGGCCTCATTCCCGGCCCTGGCTCCGAGCCCGGCGAATCCCGGATGTATCAGCCGGGTGACGATGTGCGCCAGATGGATTGGTCGGTCACCGCCCGCACCACGCATCCGCACGTGCGGCAGATGATCGCCGATCGCGAGCTGGAGACCTGGATGGTCGTCGACCTCTCGGCCAGTCTCGACTTCGGCACGGCGGCCTGCCAGAAACGCGATCTGGCCATCGCGGCCGCCGCGGCGATCACCCACCTCACCAGCGGCGGCGGCAACCGGATCGGCGCGGTCGTCGCCACGGGCGAGCAACTGGTGCGAATTCCCGCGCGCAGCGGGCGAATTCACGCCCAGTCGCTGCTGCGCGGCGTGGCCACCACCCCGCACGCCCGCGACGGAGTGCGCGGCGATCTGCGCGGCGCCATCGAGTCGCTGCGCCGCCCGCAACGCAAACGCGGTCTGGCGGTGATCATCAGCGACTTCCTCGGCGAGATCGATTGGCAGCGTTCGCTGCGCGCCATCTCCGCGCGCCACGATCTGCTCGCGGTCGAGGTACTCGACCCGCGGGATCTGGAGCTGCCCGATGTGGGCGATGTCGTGCTGCACGACCCGGAGACCGGCCGCACCCGCGAGTTCAGCGTGACCCCCACGCTCCGTAGCGATTTCGCGGCCGCCGCGCAGCGGCACCGCGAGCAGGTCGAGCAGGCGCTGCGCAGCTGCGGCGCGCCTGTGCTGACCCTGCAGACCGACCGGGACTGGATCGCCGACGTGGTCCGGTTCGTATCCACCCGGCGTCACAGCTTCGGCGCCCCGACCGGGCGGGTGCCGCGCCAGTGAGTATTTCGCATTTCACCGCACTGATCTGGCTCGGTTTCCTGGCGATCGTCGTGTTGATCGCGCTCGGCTACGTGCTGGTGCAGCGCAGCAGGCACCGCCAGATGCTGCGCTTCACCAATATGGAGCTGCTGGAGAAGGTCGCGCCCGCGCGGCCGAGTCCGATGCGGCACGTGCCGATCGCGCTGATGCTGGTCGGCCTGATGTTCCTGACCGTCGCCGCCGCCGGTCCGACGGCGGTCAAGAAGGTGCCGCGCAACCGCGCGACAGTCGTTCTGGTGATGGACGTTTCGCTGTCCATGGAAGCCACCGACGTGCCGCCGAGCAGGCTCCAAGTCGCCCAGGAGGCGGGCAAGGCGTTCGTCGACGGGCTGACCCAGGGCATCAACCTCGGTTTCGTCACCTTCGCGGGCACCGCCTCGGTGATGGTGTCGCCGACGACGAACCGTGAGTCGGTCAAGGCCGCCATCGACAACATCAAGCTCGCCGAACGCACCGCGACCGGTGAAGGCATCCTGACCGCGCTCCAGTCCATCGACACCCTGGCCACCGTGCTCGGTGGAGCGGAGACCCCGCCGCCGGCGCGCGTCGTGCTGATGTCGGACGGTAAGCAGACCGTGCCCGACGACAAGGACGTGGACAACCCGAGGCACGCCTTCACCGCCGCTCGCTTGGCCAAGAACAAGGGCATTCCGGTGTCGACGATCTCCTTCGGCACCGAATGGGGTTCGGTGGAGATCCCGGATCAGGACGGGCAGGGCGCGCAGCGGGTCAAGGTGCCCGTCGACAACGACTCGTTGCAAGAGATCGCCCAGCTGTCCGGCGGCGAGTTCTACACCGCCTCCAGCCTGGAGGAACTCACCGCCGTCTACGACACTCTCGAAGAGCAGATCGGTTACGAGACGACGCGTGGCGACGCGAGCAGGCCGTGGCTGCTGCTCGGCATGCTGGTCGTCGCCGCAGGCATCGTGACCGGATTGCTCTATCGTCAACGCCTGCCGTAACGCCGCGCTCGCTGTGGCATCGCACAGGGTGCGGTGCCCGGGGCTCGGTGCACGAACCCGAACAGATAGGTTGATGCTTATGTCGAACATCACATCCCGGTCGGTCCTGGTGACCGGTGGTAACCGCGGCATCGGACTCGCGGTCGCACAGCGTCTGGCCTCCGACGGCCACAAGGTGGCCGTCACTCATCGTGGGTCGGGGGCGCCGGATGGACTGTTCGGCGTGAAGTGCGATGTGACCGACACCGAGTCGGTGGACCGGGCGTTCGCCGAGGTCGAGGCCCACCAGGGCCCCGTCGAGGTGCTGGTGGCCAACGCGGGCATCGTCGAGAACACCCTGCTGATGCGGATGAGCGAAGACCAGTTCACCCGTGTTCTCGACGCCAACCTGACCGGCGCGTGGCGCTGCGCCAAGCGCGCCAACCGCGCCATGCTGCGGGCGAAGTTCGGCCGGATCATCTTCCTCGGCTCGGTGGTCGGCCTCGGCGGCGGTCCCGGCCAGGTCAACTACGCGGCGTCCAAGTCGGGCCTGATCGGTATGGCGCGTTCGATCACCCGCGAGATCGGTTCCCGCAACATCACCGCCAACGTGGTCGCCCCTGGCTTCATCGAGACCGACATGACGCGCGAGGAAGTCACCGAGGAGATGCGCGAGGTGGTCCTGAAGTACGGCGTGCCCGCGGGCCGTCCCGGCCAGCCGGAGGAGGTCGCCGCCGCGATCAGCTTCCTCGCCTCCGACGACGCTTCCTACATCAACGGCGCGGTCATCCCGGTCGACGGCGGCATGGGCATGGGCCACTAGTACTTTCGTTCCGGGCGCGCGCCCCGAACACCGCGGCGTCGCGCGGCGGGACGATGTCTCGCAGGCGACGGGCGACACACTCGACTTTCAACTTCAGGAGAACCGAGAACTCATGGGCGGATTGCTCGAAGGCAAGACCATCCTGGTCACCGGCATCATCACCGACGCGTCGATCGCGTTCCACGCGGCCGCGGTCGCGCAGGAGCAGGGCGCCAAGGTCATCATCACCGGCATTCCGGAGCGGCTGCGGCTGATCGACCGGATCGGCAAGCGGCTGCCCCAGGAGATCCCGCCCGCCATCGGGCTCGATGTCACCAACGAAGAGGATCTGGCCGCGCTGGCCGACAAGGTGCGCGAGCTGGCGCCGGAGGGCGTCGACGGCGTGCTGCACTCGATCGCCTTCGCGCCGCGCACGCTGATGGGTCCCGAGGCCCGTCCGTTCCTGGACGGTCCCGGCCCCGACGCCGCCAAGGCGTTCGAGATCTCGGCGTGGAGCTACGCCTCGCTGGCCCGCGCGGTGCTGCCCGTCATGAACGAGGGCGGATCCATCGTCGGCATGGACTTCGATCCGCGCACCGCGATGCCGTACTACAACTGGATGGGCGTGGCCAAGGCGGCGCTGGAGTCGGTCAACCGCTACGTCGCCCGCGAGGTCGGCGTCGCCAAGCGGATCCGCTCCAACCTGATCGCCGCGGGCCCGATCAAGACCCTGGCCGCCAAGGCCATCGCGGGCACCGCCACCGACGACGCCGCCAAGCTGAACCAGCTCAACACCTACTGGGATGGCGCCTCGCCGATCGGCTGGGACGTCGACGACCCGACCGTGGTCGCCAAGTCGATCGTCGCGCTGCTCTCGGATTGGCTGCCCGGCACCACCGGCTCGATCATCTACGTCGACGGCGGCGCCAGCCACAACACCTGGTTCCCGGAGAACTGGTCGGACAACTGAGTTCGTAACGGAGGAGATGCCGTGGCACCGGCCGTCGACGCACTGCTGCTGCTGTCCTTCGGCGGGCCGGAGCGCCCCGAGGACGTGATGCCGTTCCTGGAGAACGTCACTCGGGGCCGCGGGGTGCCGCGCGAACGCCTGGAAGAGGTCGCGCGGCACTACCTGCACTTCGGCGGGGTATCCCCGATCAACGCGCTCAACCGCGACATCATCGCGGCGGTGGAGCGCGAATCGGCCGCCGCGGGTTTGGAATTGCCGGTGTATTTCGGCAACCGCAACTGGCATCCCCTGGTGGAGGACACCGTCGCGCGCATGGCAGCCGACGGTGTCCGCACCGCCCTGGTGTTTCCCACCTCGGCGTGGGGCGGCTATTCCGGCTGCCTGCAATACCACGAGGACATCGCCAGGGCGCGAACGGCTTTCGGCGACGGCGCACCGGAACTGGTGAAGCTGCGGCAGTACTTCGACCACCCGCTGCTGATCGAGGCGTTCGCCGACGCGATCCGCGCCGCCGTGGCCGAACTGCCCGCGGAGCGCCGCGACGATGTTCGTCTGGTGTTCACCGCCCACTCCATCCCGGTGTCCGCCGACGCCACCGCGGGCCCGCCCGCGGACGGCGGCGGGCTGTACAGCCGCCAGGTCGCCGAGGCGGCCCGATTGTGCGCGGCCGCCACCGGATTCGACGATTACGACGTGGTCTGGCAGTCGCGCTCCGGTCCGCCGCAGATGCCGTGGCTGGAGCCCGACGTCGTGGACCACCTCGACGTGCTGTCCGGGAAGGGCGTGCGGGCCGTGGTGATCTGTCCCGTCGGTTTCGTGTCGGACCACCTCGAGGTCATCTGGGATCTGGACAACGAAGCCAAGGACAAGGCGGCCGAACTCGGGATGGCCTTCGCCCGCGCCGCCACGCCCGGCACCGACCCGCGATTCGCGCGGCTGGTGATCGAGCTGGTCGGCGAGCGCATCGGCGGTGTCGAACCGCGGCGGCTCGGCGCTGTGCCGGGTTACGGCTGCACCCGCGACGGAGAGCCGTGCGCCGTCGGCTGCTGCGCACCGGCCCGCGGCGGACGGCCTGGGCGGGGCTGAGCCTCGATCCCGGGCCGCTGTGCCACGACGGTGCGCGAGCCGCATTCGTCATTGCCTGGACGCGAGCGTGATCGGGGCGTCGTCGCTACGAGCGCACCGGTTGCGTCGGGCGCCATGGCCTGCGATAGCATCGGGGCCGGCCTTCGGGAGGAGGGCCGACCGTAACTCGTGCCGGGGAGGCCCTTTCGATGTATCTCGAGCTGCTATCCAGTGCCGATCTGCTGGCGGACGGCGCCGTCTGGACGACGGCGCTGGATTCCTATGAAGCCCGGCGCGGCGGAGGCGGTGGGAGCAGCGGCGGAGGCGGCGCCGATGTCGAAGTCTCCGAATACGTCATGTGGATCATCCTCGCGATCGTGGTGATCGTCGTGCTCGTCCTGGTGATTCGGTACTTCAACAAGAAGAGCTCCGAAACCCCTCCGCCGCACCAGCTGCCGCCGCAGCAGCAGTATCCGCAACAGCAGCAGTATCCGCAGCAGCAGTATGGCCAGCAGCCTTACGGCCAGGCCCCGTACGCGCAGCAGCAGTACCAGCACGTGCCCTACCCGCAGCAGCCGCAGTATCCGCCGCCCTATCCGCAGCAGCCCTACCCGCCGCAGTATCAGCAGCAGCCGCAGTACCCGCCGCACTACTGACCGCAGCACCGCGCGCGATTGCGGTGAACGTGCCGGTCCGGCAACCCATTTCGACGCCTACCGCGTGTGGCGGACGGGCCGGGCCGCGAAGGCCGGGCGCTCGGGTGGACGGACCCCACCCGAGCGCGATCGAAACCTACTGCGCCGCGTCCAGATACACCGGCAGCGTGCGGTGCCCGTTGGAGACGAAGCTGCCGACCGGCAGCAACTCCGACGGGTCGACGGCCAGCCGCATGGCCGGGAACCGCCGGAAGATCGCAGGCAGTGCGATCTCGGCCTCCAGCCGGGCCAGGGGAGCGCCGAGGCAGTGGTGGGCGCCGTAGCCGAAGGCGACGTGCTCCTTGTTCGCGCGGTGCACGTCGAACTCGTTCGTGGTCGCGCCGTGCACCTTCGGGTCGCGGCTCGCGGCGGCGTAGGACGCCAGGATCGCCTCGCCCTTCGGGATGCGGATGTCGCCGATCTCGATGTCCTCCACCGCGTAGCGCAGCGGCAGGTGCGCGACGGGCGACTCGTGGCGCAGCGACTCCTCGACCACGTCCGACCACGGCACCCGGCCCTCGACCACGTCGGCGCGCTGGCCCTGATGCGTGAGCAGCGCGAAGATGGCCTGGTCGAGCAGGTTGACCGTGGTCTCGTGCCCGGCGTTGATCACCAGCATCAGGGTGTCGACGAGCTCCTTCTCGGCCAGTTGGGAGCCGTCCTCGTCGCGGGTGGCGATCAGCACGCTGGTGACGTCGTCGCCGGGGTTGTCGCGCCGGTAGGCGACGAGCTCGCTGACGAGCCCGTACATCTCCAGGTAGTTGGCCACTCCTTCTTCTGGACCGAGCGAGGTGTCGAAGAACCCGTCCACGCACTTGCGCAGCCCCGGGCCGAGGAATTCGGGCACCCCGAGCAGCTCGGTGATGACCTGGATCGGCACCGGGTAGGCGAAACCCTCACGCAGATCGGCCGATTCGCCGGGCGTCGTGGCGGCGAGGGCGTCGAGCAGCTGCGTGGTGATCTCCTCGATGCGCGGTCGCAGCGCCGCGGTGCGCCGATGGGTGAACGCGGGGGCGACTAGCTTGCGCAGGCGGCGGTGGTCGGCTCCGTAGGCGGTGAACATGTTGTCCACGGCCACCCAGGGATGCAGCGGCCACGCCTCGGTGATCTCGCCGTTGATGAACGCCGACCAGTGCTGGCGCGCGTCCTTGGACACTCGGGGATCGGCCAGCAGGCTCTTGAGCACGGCGGCGTCGGTCACCGACCAGGCGGGCACGCCGCCGGGCAGTTCCACGAGCGCGGCAGGCCCGCGCTCGCGAATCCGCGCGGACTCGCCCTGGATATCGGCGCCGGTCAGGTCGAGGACGATCGGTTCATACTCCATCGGTGGGCTCCTTACCCGAGATGCAACGGAGGGGACGGGGAAAAGACGACCGGTAGCGCCGCCATGGCGCGGTGGAACGGCCCTGGCCGCCAGGACAATTCGGCGGCGGGCACCGCCAGCTCCAGCTCGGGTAGCGCGTCGAGCAGCTGATCGATGGCGTCCTGCACCACCAGGTAGGCCACCGAGCGGGCCGGGCACGCGTGCGGTCCGCCGCCCCACGCCAGATGCGAGCGGTTCCCGGTGCGGTCGCCGCCGCGGACGGCCGGGTCGTTGTTGCATCCGGCGAGGCTGATGAGGACCGGTTGGTGCGCGGGCAGCCAGGTGTTGTCGATCAGGATCGGCTGGCGCGGGTAGGTGATGGAGAAGTTCGCCATCGGCGGGTCGTTGAACAGCACCTCGTCCAGCGCGTCGCGGGTCGAGAGGCTGCCGCCGAGGACGTGCCCGCCGAACCGGTCGTCGGTGAGCATCAGCAGCAGGGTGTTGGTGATCAGGTTCTGCTGCGGCTCGATCCCCGCACCGTAGAAGCTGATCAGCTGACAGAGCATCTCCTCGTCGTCCAGCTTCGCCGGGTGGTGCGCCAG
Source organism: Nocardia sp. bgisy118 (assembly GCF_057708605.1). Taxonomy (NCBI): domain Bacteria; kingdom Bacillati; phylum Actinomycetota; class Actinomycetes; order Mycobacteriales; family Nocardiaceae; genus Nocardia; species Nocardia sp. bgisy118. The sequence continues at coordinate 444,449 of NZ_JBYISM010000001.1, forward strand.
CCGTGAGGTGACGTCGTCGCCGGGCTCGGCACGCCGCAGCGCGATCAGTTCCAGCAGCGCGGCGCTGAGCATCTCCATGCCGCGGGCGGCCTCGACGGTGTCGAAGAGCATCGCCATACCGGTCGCCACGCGCTGGCCGAGCTCGGCCGAGCAGCCGACCATCTGGTTGAGGACCTCGAAGACGAGCGGGAAGGCGTACTGGGTGACCAGGTCGACCGAGCCTGCCTCGCAGAAGGAGTTGATCAGCGGGATGGCGATCTTCTCGACGGTCGCGTGTAGCGCGTGCAGGTCGATCCCGTCGATACTGGCGACGTAGGCCTGCCGATAGCGCGCGTGCACCGCCCCGGCGTTGCGCAGCGCGTTCGGGTACCACTCCATCATCGGTTTGACGGGGCAGTCGGCCGGAATGTCCTTCTGCCAAGTCCGCGGGTCGGCGGGGAAATGGTCGGGGTCGTTGAGGATGCGCAGCGCCGTGCTGTACCCGATGATCAGCGTCGCGGGCACATCGGGCGCCAGCTCGATGGGGATCACCGAACCGTACTGGCGACGCATGCCGTCGTAGGCGCCATGCGGGTCGGCGGCGAATTCCGGTCCGTGCAGCGGGATCCTGGGGCCGTCGGGCCCGATCGGGGATCCGTGCTGGACGGGGCAGACTCCGGGTGCGGTAGCGTGCGGCGCGGTGACCGCGGGCTGTGACGAGGTCAAAAGACGGTACTCCAGACGAGGGACATGTGCTCCGCGCCGAGGACCGGAACTCTGGTGGGGTGCACCGTCGTTCGCCAGGTTCACCGCGCAGTCCTTGCCGGACAGGCGATCCGGGCCTGCGATCGCCGTCGATCCGAGCACATCCCGACCCAAGCGTCCAGAACTCGACAACTCGCCCACGTTAGCAGCAATGCGAGGAGTTCTCTTTCGATGCGGTAACAAACTTTCTGCACCGTCTGCGCGGATCGCCGAAACGCCTGTTCGCGCGACAAAGCGGAGAGAGCGCCGAAAGTGGCTGTCAGGGTGATTGATTCGCGTACCGCGGCGCCGGGCTCGCGGCGGCGGCCTGCTAGCGCTCGCCGCGAGCCGCGGCGTGCACCGCGACGAGCCGGGCCGCGCGGATCGCGTCCCACAGCGGGCGCAGCAGCGTCTCCTGCGCGCCGATGGCGCTGGCAGAGGTCGGAGCGGAGGCCGGTTCGTGTTGCGCCACCGTGAGAATCGCGGCGACGTGATCGGCGGTGTCGAGGATGCGCTTGGCGCGCAGCGGAATCGAGCCGGGGTATTCGTGCCTGGCGTAGTCGGCCAGCTCGGCCTCGATGAGTTCGCGCGGATCGGATTCGACGGAACCGACCGCGGTGGTGTGCAGTTGCATCAGCGCGTCGGCGGCGTCGCGGACGGCTTCTCGCATGGTGTACTCGGCCTCGCCGAGCGACATGTCGGGGCCGGGCGGGGGCGGGATGGGAGTGCTGTAGAGCGTCCACTGGAGGGTGGTGTCGTCCGTCCACTGGGGGATCAGCCCGATGCCCTCGGCGCCGGGCACGCCGACGAGCGTGCCCTCCTCGGCGTCCATCGCGTCGGCGGTGAACACGGTGCCCGGCGGCAGTCCGCGCACGTCGCCGGGAACGGGAAGCACCAGGCGCAGCTGTGCGCCGGGCTGGGCCATCGCCTCGCGAATCACCTTGAGCAGCGCCATGAGACCGGACCCGGGTAGCGCGCTGCGCGAGGACCACGGCAGGTCGGTGCGACCGCCGGTCATCGGGTCGCCCGCGGCGATGGTGTGCCGCGGCGCCCACGCGTGCAGCGCCTCCAAGACGTCGTCGGGCGCGCTGCATCCGGCCAGCCATGAGCCGGCCCAGACCGTCAGCGTGGCACTAGGAGAGCACATAATCATCGAGCATAAACGCTTGGCGCTACCGGCGGGCATCGGCGCACCAACCCTCGTGAGCTGCACGCACTCCCGAATCGGGCGGCCAGGGACGGCGTCGCGTCCGCTCGCGCTCGTCGCGTCTGCCTGCTACTCCGGCTCGGTGACGAAGTCGATCAGACGTTCGACCGCGCCGATCAGGGGAGCCTCCAGATCGCGGAAGGACTCGACGGCGTCGTAGACCCGCCGCCACCCGTCCTGCGGGGTGCCCCAGCCGAGGCGACGGCACACGCCCGTCTTCCAATCCTCCCCGCGCGGCACCTGCGGCCAGGCCTCGATGCGCAGCGCCGCGGGCCGGACGGCCTGCCAGACATCGATGTAAGGATGCCCGGTCACCAGCACGTGCGGGCCGAGGCCGGTGGTGAGCTGGGTTTCCTTGGAGCCGGTGACCAGGTGGTCGACCAGCACGCCGACCCGGCGGCCTGGTCCGGGCCCGAACTCCGTCAGCCGCTCGGCCAGGTTGTCCAGACCCTCCAGGTGCTCCACCACCACGCCCTCGACCCGCAGGTCGTGGCCCCACACCCGCTCCACCAGCGCGGCGTCGTGCACGCCCTCCACCCAGATCCTGCTGGCCTTGGCGACCTGGGCGCGCAGCCCGGTCACGCGGGTGGAACCCGAGGCCGACCTGGTCGGCTGCCGCGGCGCGCCCGCGGTGGGACGTACCAGGGTGACCGGCCGTCCGTCGATGAGGAACGCGGCCTCTCGCATCGCGAACAGCCGCACCGCACCGCGCGCGTCCTCCAGTTTCACGAACTCGCCGTCGTAGCTGCGGTCGAATCCGACCACGGCGCCGCAGAATCCGCTGGCCGCGTCCTCCACCACCAGGTCGCGTTCGGCGGTCACCCGCGGCGCCGGATTCTTCTTGGACCTGTCGTGTCCGGCGAAGATGTCGCCGTACCTGTCGCGCGTACCCACCCGCCCGAAACTACCCGGTGGCGCGCGGATTTCGCGGGCGCGACGCAGTGTGTTCCGCCGTGGAAGGGCGCGGTGTGCGGCGCTGGGCTGGGTTTTTCGACGGACATCGGCCGACAGCGCCGTTAGAGTGGGGTGCGTGGCCGCAATAGCTTGGCTGGTCGCGGGGATTCTGCTCGCGGCGGCAGAGATGCTCACCGGGGACCTCACGCTGCTGATGATCGGCGTCGCGGCCCTCGGCACGGCCGGGGTGAGCGCCGCGGCGGACACCTCGCTGGTGGTCGACGCGGTGGTCTTCGCGGTGATCACCGCGGTGCTGCTGCTCGGGGTGCGGCCGATGCTGCGCCGCCGGTTCGGCACGCCGCCGCCGATTCCGACGAATGTCGATGCGCTGCCGGGGAAGTCGGCCTTGGTGCTGGAGGAAGTCGCCGCTCATTCGGGCCGGGTGAAGCTCGGCGGCGAGGTGTGGACCGCGCGGCCGATGAACCCGGACGAGGTGTACGAGCCGGGCGTGACCGTGTACGTCATGAAGATCGACGGCGCGACGGCCGTCGTCTGGAAGGGGCCGTAATGGCTGTACTGATCGTCGCCGCCGTGCTCGTCCTGCTGGTCGTGGTGGTGGTGTTCAAATCCATCGCCCTGGTGCCGCAGGCCGAGGCGGCGGTCATCGAACGGCTCGGCCGGTACTCGCGGACGGTGTCCGGTCAGCTGACCTTCCTGGTGCCGTTCGCCGACCGGATCCGCGCCAAAGTGGACCTGCGCGAGCGCGTGGTGTCCTTCCCGCCGCAGCCGGTGATCACCCAGGACAACCTGACGCTGCAGATCGACTCGGTGGTCTACTTCCAGGTCACCAGCCCGCAGTCCGCGGTCTACGAGATCAGCAACTACATCGCCGCCGTCGAACAGCTCACCGTCACCACGCTGCGCAACGTGGTCGGCGGCATGACGCTGGAGGAGACGCTGACCTCCCGCGACCAGATCAACAACCAGCTGCGCGGAGTGCTCGACGAGGCCACCGGCCGCTGGGGCCTGCGCGTGGCGCGGGTGGAGCTCAAGGCCATCGATCCGCCGCCGTCGATCCAGGAGTCGATGGAAAAGCAGATGAAGGCCGACCGCGAGAAGCGCGCCATGATCCTCACCGCGGAAGGCACGCGGGAGTCGCAGATCAAGACGGCCGAGGGCGCCAAGCAGGCGCAGATCCTCTCCGCCGAGGGCGCCAAGCAGTCCGCCATCCTGGGCGCCGAGGGCGAACGGCAGAGCCGCATCCTGCGCGCCCAGGGTGAGCGCGCCGCCGCCTACCTGCAAGCGCAGGGTCAGGCGAAGGCCATCGAAAAGGTCTTCGCCGCAATCAAATCCGGCAAGCCGACGCCGGAACTGCTCGCTTACCAGTACATGCAGACACTGCCGATGGTGGCGCGCGGCGACGCGAACAAGGTGTGGCTGGTGCCGAGCGATTTCGGGAAGGCGCTCGAGGGCTTCGCCAAGAGCTTCGGTACCCAGGGCGAGGACGGCGTGTTCCGCTACGAGCCGCCCGCCGAGGAGGTGGCCGCGGTGAAGGTGGAAGACGATTCCGACGTCGCCGACTGGTTCGACACCGCACCGGATCCCACCATCGAACGCGCCGTGCGGGCCGCGGAGGCCAGTGCGCGCCAGCCCGTCGAGGGGTTGACGCCCACCCCGCTGCCCCGTCCGCAGGAACCCTCCCCGCACCAGCAGGTGATCCCACCCGGCGGCGAGTCGTTGCCCGCTCAGCAGCCCCCGGCGCACCGCCCGGACGACCCGCACGGGCGCCCGTGGCAGCCGCCGGAGAACTACCGGCAGTAGCCCTTTCGCACCGGCCCGCCGCTCCGATCGTCGAGCGGCGGGCCGGTTTTCTCGGCGTGCGGTCGTGACTCGAGAGTTGCCCAAGTAATCAGGGGCACAGTGCTTTTCGCCGTGTTCCGCCGAAAAACCCCGGCCCGGCGGATAATCGGCAGTGCTCGCGTGCAAACCGACATCCGGGGGAACATGCTGACCCGTAGGGCGCTGGTGCAGATGGCGTTGGTCGCGCCGCTGGCGGGCTGCGGCGCGGGCGTGCTCGGCACGCCGGGCACGGTGCGGATCGCGGTGTCGTGGAGCGGTTCCGAGCTGGTCGCGTTCCGCACGGTGCTCGACGCGCTGCGGTTGTCGCACTCGGTCGACGTGATCCCGCTCGGCGACGAGATCGAGACGGCGTTGACGGGCGGCCGGTCGGCGCCGGAATTGGTCATGCTGCCGCAGGCGGGCTGGGTTCGCGACTTGGCCGAGCTCGGCGTGCTGCGCGATGTGCCCGAATCGCTGTGGCTCGACGAGGCCCAGCAGCCGAACTATTCGGACGTGTGGGCGGACCTGCTCTACTACGACGAACGCCCGTACGGTGTGCCGTTCAAAGCGGCCGACAAGTCGATGGTCTGGTTCGACCGTCAGTCGGCGGCCGAATCCGGGGTCGGCACCCCGGCGCTGTGGGCACTGGACTACTGGCTCGACCGCATCGAATTCCTCGCGGGCAAGGATCAGCGGCTGCTCGCGCTGGCCGCGGCGGACGGATGGGCGCTGACCGATCTGTTCGAGAACCTGCTCTACGCGCAGAACCCGGACACCTATGCGGCGCTCGCCCGGCGCGTCGGGGCGGTGACCTGGGAGAAGGACGCGGTGCGCGCCGCGCTCGCGCTGCTCGGATCGTGGGCGGCGAACAGCGAGGCGTTCGCCGGCGGGGTCGGCACCGCGCTGACCATGCAGTTCTCCGATGCCGTCCGGGAGGTGTTCGAGCGCAAGCGCGCGGTGATGGTGGTCGCGCCCGATTTCGCCGAACCGGTCGTGCGCAAGGCCGTCGCGGATTCCGGCCGCAATCCCGCCGATATCGTCGGCGTGACGGCCTTTCCCGGCGTCGGCCCCGGCGGGCCGCGCCCGCGCATCGTCGGCGGCGACGTCCTCGTGCTCACCCGGTCGGCGGACGATCGCGCGGGACGAGTGCTCGCCGCCCTCGCCGCCCCCTCGGCGCCGCTGCCGTGGATCAACGGGTTTCACGGCTTTCTCGCGCCGAACACGCACACGGACGCCGCCTATTCGCCGTTCCTGCGTCCGTCGGCCCAGCGGCTGCGCGAGTCGGCGGCCTCCGATCCGCACGACCAGACGGTGTTCGACCTGTCCGATCGGATCGGACCGCTCGGCGGCCGAAACGGGTTGTGGCGGATACTCACCGAGTTCCTGATCGCCGTCGACGGCGATCCCTTTCGCGTCGGTCCCGCGATCGACGCCGCCGTCCACGCCCTCGATCGGCGGTGAGCGCGACATGACGACGCCGCCAGGATTCTCCAGCAACGGACTGCATCTCGAGCTCGCCACCCGGCGCATGCGCGGGGCGCTGATCGGCGGTCGCCATCCCTGGCGCGGATGGGAGTGGGCCAGGGTGGCGCCCGCGTGGTCGCTCGCGGCGCTCCTGCTGCTAGCTTCCGGCTGGACGCTGCTCACCGCGGGAACGTGGGTGTGGGTGCCGCTGCTGGTCTTCGCCGTCGGCGTCGGGACCGTGATCGTGACGCGATTGTTCGCGCACGGCGCGTCGCGGGTCGTCGCGCAAGTCGCCGCCGTCGCTCTCTTGGTGGCGGGGCCGCTGCTGTTCGTCGTGAACGCGGACGCGGACGCGCTGGGCGTCTACCGCCGGACGCTGCTCTTCGTGCTGGCCGGACTCGGCGTCATGACGGCCGCGCTGTGCACCGCGTGGTGGAGTCGCGACGTGCGGTGGTTGTGGCTGCCGCTGGTCGTGCCGTTCGGCGTCGCCGCTTTCGTCTCGGGCCTCGCGTTCCGGGTGATGTTCGAGGCGGCGGTGCCCGAGGGCGATGTCGCGACGTTCCAGTCCGGTTACCGGTGGATGCCGGTGCTCGCGTATTGCTGGACCTGGTTCGGGTTCCTCACCGGGATGTTCTCGGCGGGTCTGCGGGCGATCGAGACCGACCCGGTGCGCTGGGGGTACCTCAACGCGCCGACCGGGCGTTTCCGGTTCGCGGTCATGGCGTGGCGCGCTCGGCAGCTGGTGCAGCCGGTGGTGTTGATCGCCGGGATCGCGGCGGTCGTCGCGGCGGCCAGGGTGTTCGATGTCATCCTCATCGGCATTCCCTCGGCCTACCAGTACGACAGCGACAGCGCGACCGTGCGCTGGTGGCGATTGCTCACCACGGAGGGCCCCGCGGGGGTGGCGACCTATTCGGTTCCCTTGGCCGTCCTGGTCGGCGTCTGCGCGTTCGCGCTGTGGCAGGCGGGTGGCGCGCGCGAACTGCGGTTGCCGCCGCACCCGAGCGCGCACGAAGCGTACGGTGCGCGGCGGGCCGGAGGGCTCGCCACCGGATTCGCGGTGCTGATGGCCGTCGTCTCCGTGGCACCGCTGCTGATGCTGGCGTGGGTTTCGATGCGGCGGCCGGACGGTCTCGGCTGGCCCGCGATCGGGCGCGTCTGGCAGGCCGGGCTGCCCTCGACGCTGGGGCTGACCGCGCTGGTGGCGACGGTCGCGACCGTGCTCGCGGTGTCGGCCGCGCTGCCGGTCGCACGGTGGCTGGCCACAACGCCGTCGGACACGTGGGCTGTTCGCCTCGTCGTCACCGCCCTGGTCGTGCTCGCCGTGCTGCCCGCCCAGATGTATCTCGGGCCGATCGACCAGGTGAGCGAGTCCTTCGGGCTGTCCGGCACCCAGTACCCGCTGATGCTGGTGCACGGCGCCGCGGGACTGCCGGTCAGCGTGCTGATCCTGCGCGGTGCGATGCGAGCGGCCGAGGAGAATCCGAGTTCGGCCGCGCTGCACGGGCTGGCCAGACCCGGCGCCGTGGCGCGACGGCTGTGGGACGGCGCCGGTCGCGCCGTGGTCACGGCGGCGGTGCTGGAGTTCATCCTGGTGTGGAACGACTTCTTCGTCAGCCTGATGATCAGCGGTGCGGGAGTCAGCCCGTGGTCGCTGCTGCTGTGGGGCGAGGCCCGCCAGTACGAGGAGAACCTGCCGCAATTGGCGGCCGGGTCGCTGGTGTTCGCGATCGTGCCCGTCCTGTTGCTGCTGGCGACCTGGCGCCGATTCCTCGTGCCGGGACTGACCGGGGGAGCGCTGCGATGAACGCGCCGCCGCCGTCTCCCGGGGTCGCCGCGCCCCCGCCCGCGCTGCTGCGCTTTCGGTTCGGCGGTGGCGCGCTGGCGGGCGCAGTACTCCTCGGGCTGGTCATCAATATCGTGTCCAGCCTCTTCCTCGAACGCGGTGTCGGCGTGGTGCTGTCGGTGGGACTGTTGGCGGTCGCGCTGCTCGCCGTGGTGTTCCTCGTCGGTCGCTGGCTGCATGCCGAACGGCGCAGGCTTCGCGAAAGCCCGCACACCGCACGGGAACTGGAGCTGCTCAGCGAGTTCGACGACGCGCAGACGCCGATCGGGGCAGGCCCGACCACCTCCGCGCCGCCGCTGACGACGCTGTACGCCGCCACCCACGAGGAGGCTGCGGTGCTCGGTGAGCTGCCGGTGCGCGAATACAGCGCGGCCGCGCTGCTCGCCGTGCTCACGGCCGTACTCGACGCGCCCGCCCGCGATCCGTCCGACGGTGCGCCCGCGTCGACCACCGCGCCGCTGCTGCTCGCCGAGCTTTCGGATGGGGGATTCGTCCGGGGTGCCGGAGGAGTGCAGCAGTACTGGGTCGTCGCGGCGCCCGGTGCGCCGACCCCGGCCGAGGCACGGTCCGGGCTGCGCTGGAAAGCCGCGGTGACGGCGCTGGTGGGACATCACGCGGAGCGCGCCGAGCGGTGGGCGATCGGTCTCGGCACGCCGCGTTTCGCCGCCGCGGGGCGTGGGTGGTTCGAGGCCGAGGAACCGTTCCTGCGGCGATTGGTGATCGAGTGCGCGTCCTTCGGGGCCGAGCTGCCGAGGACCGCGATACCGGGCCTGATCCGGATCGCCGACTCCCTGGACGTCTGGCACGCGCGCACCGGCGGACACGACGCCGAGCTGGCTCTGAAACTGTGCCACTTGCCCGAGCTGGACGCGCTCGGCGCGCACGCCGCGCAGGTGCGGCTGCGCGCGCAGCCGGACGCCGAACCGCCGCGCCGCGGCGGCGACGCAGGTCGCTACGCCGATCTGACCGCACGCTACGAACACGCGAAAGCGCTCGAAACGCTGGGCGCCGACCCGTCGGCGAGCACCGCCGCGGAGCTGGAGCAGGCGCGCCTGCGGTTGGATCGGGTCTGGTGGTCGCTGCCGCGCGAGGACATCCCGGGCGAGGTCTGCGCCTTGGTCAACCTCGGTGTGGTGCTGCTGCGTCAGGGTCTGCTCGACGACGCGCAGGACCGCCTGGAATTGGCCGAGGCGCTGACCAGGCAGGGCCGCGATCCGGACGGTCGCGCTCACATGCACGAGATCCTCGGCCACGTCTGGTGGGCTCGCGGCGAAGGGACGCGCGCGCTGCGCTGCTGGCGGCTGTCGCTGACCGCTTACCAGGCGTTGCGCGACGATCACGGCATCGCCCGCTGCCTCCAGCATCTCGCCGCGGCGGTGATCGCCGACCCACGCTGCGCCGACGAGGCGCTCGGGCCGGATCCGGCGCGGCCACCCGCGCTCGCGGTCGAGGAGGCGACCGGCTGGCTGGCCGAGGCCCAGGCGCTGTACCCCGCCGCGATGACGGCGAATCACTATCGGGCCGAGGCGATCACACGGCACGGGGTCACCCCGCGCTCCAGCGCGAACCGGTGGCCCTTGCCGCTCGACGAGAACGTGACCAGTGGGTGATGCGTCCTGATCGGTCGCTCGAGCAGTCGCAGGTGGTCGCGCCGACCGAGCGCGAAGTGCTGCGCTTGGCGCTGGATCTGGTCACCGGCAGGCTGGAGATCACCGAGGCGAAGTTGCTCGACGGCGCCACCGTGCACACCGAGGAACTGCGCGCGGCGCTCGACCCGGATCGCTGACTCCGGACGAGGATCCGGCGCGTCGGAATCCGCCCGGCCGCGATGCGCCCGTGCCGGAATCCGGCGCGGCCCGGCCGGGGACGGGTGCTCGGCGGCAGCGGCCCGCAGGCTGAGGCCATGGTCAACCACATCACCGCCGTGCACCACACCGGCATCCTCACCCGCGATCTCGACGGACTCGAAAGCGTCTACCGCGCCATGGGTTTCACCCTCAGCCCGCGCTCGCGGCACCTACTGAGCGCACGGCCCGGCGAGCCGCCGCAGCCGGGCTGCACCGCGAATCTGTGCGCCCTGTTCGGCGGGTCCTATATCGAACTGCTCGGCATCGTCGACGAGTCCGCGCCCGACCCGTGGCACACCAAGGCAATGGCCGATCGGTACGAGGGATTCCGCATTCTCAACCTCGACACCGAGGACGCGGCGCGCACGCACGACCGGCTGGCGGCGCTGGGGATGCGGACCTCCGGCGTGCTCGACCTCGAGCGCGACGTCGAGACCGCCGACGGACCGCGCACGGTCCGGGCGCGCGCCGTGCACCTGGATCCGCGCACCACGCCGGAGGGCTACATCGGTCTCGCGCAACACCTCACGCGCGACTTCGTGCACCAGCCGCGCTATCTGACGCATCCGAACGGCGCGCGCGGCATTGCCGCGGTGCTGATCGTGGCGGCCGCCGAGGAATACGACGGCATCGCGCGGCGATACGCCGACCTGCTCGGAGCCGAATGGGTGGCGGACGGACCGCTGTCCGTTCTCGAACAGAAGGACGTGCGCCTGGAACTGCTGCGCGCCGCCGATGTCGCCGCCGTGCTGCCCGGCGAACCCGATCCGGCCCCTTCGTATCTCGCCGCCATGACGATCCGCGTGGCCGACGTCTCCGCGGCGCGCGGGGTGGTCGAGCACGGCGGCATTCCCACGCGTGAGGTGCGAGGCGGATTCTTCGTCTCCGGCCGCGACGCCTACGGAGCGGGTCTGTTCTTCACCGCGGGATGAGCGCGGGCGCCGCGCGTTTGGCGTACCTGGTGACCGCCGCGGTGTCGAGACGCGTCACGCCGGGCAGCGCGCCCACCCGGTCGACGACGTAGTCGAACACCGCGTCGGCGTCGCGGCAGACCGCAACGGCGATGATGTTGTGCGGTCCGGTGATCGCGCCCGCGAACGCGATCTCGGGGTCCTCGATCAGCGCCGCGCCGACGGCGGTGAGATGCCGGGGCGCCACCGTCAGCCACAGCACGCACTGGAAGCCGTAACCGAACAGCGCGGCGTCCACCTCGACGTCGAAGCCGAGCACGCGGGCCCGCCGCAGCTCGTCCAGCCTGCGGCGTACCGCGGACTCCGACCAGCCGAGCGCACCGGCCAGACTCGGATAGGCGACTCGCCCGTCGGCGGCCAACCGGGGCAGCATGCGCCTATCCAGGTCGCCGAGGGCGACCGGCGCGCTCTGGGCCGGCTGTGCGGGGCGCAGCGCGGCCACCTGGTCGGCGTCGAGCGCGGAGGTGCGGCCGCGCCAGCGCTGACGTGTGAGATGGCGAACGAGTCGCTGCGCGTCGACGCCGAGGATGTCGGAATGTCTCGCCAGCGCGGACAATGGTGCGGATTCGGCGGCCGCCGTACGGAAGACGCAGACGATCTCGGCGCCGCTGGACAGCACCGTCACCCACGCGGTGTCCGGCCGGGCGGACAGCGCCAGCGCCAGATCATCCGCCCGGTGCGGCCGGACCCGGAGGCGAACCACCCATTCCGCGCCGCCCGTGCGTCCGCTGTCGGTCACGCCGGTGACCCGCACCGCGCCCGTCGCGGCCAGCCGCGCGAACCGCCGCGCCACGGTGCGGTCCGAGACGGACAGCACCTGCGCGATCCTGCTGAACGGCGCCCGCCCGTCGACCTGCAGGGCGTGCAGCAACCCGAGGTCGACCGCGTCGAGCGTCGCAGATTCCACCAGTCAAGGATACGGCGGGCGTGGAACTCGCTGCGGCCACGGCGAATACGAGAACGCGAGCGTGGGGAACCGCACATCCGCCTCGATTGACGCGGCCGGAGACGCCGGTTACTAATGGACGGTGGCGCGTATCGCGCCACACAGCAGCCTGACGAGCGAAGCGGGGTGAGCGGCGGATGCCGGATACAACCATCGGAACGCCGACTCGGAGTCCGAGATGACCAGCGCGCTCAGCACGCCCACCGATCGTTTCGACACCGAAGTGCTCGGGCTGCATTGGATTCCGCTGACCGCATCCGACGAGGACACCGCCGCGGTGTTGCGCGAACGCCTCGGCATCGATTTCTCCCGCACCCACGACCGCATCTGGGAAACCGGCGATTTCGTCTACCTCCCGGTCACCGCGACCTATCTGCGCGGCGACGCCGCGCGGCGCGAGACGATCGTGTTCGCGCTCGGCGGCGATTTCGTGGTCACCGTGTATTCGGCGGAACCGTTCGACCCATTCGACCGCGCCGTCGCCGAGATGGGGCGCAGGCCCGCCCTCGCCGGTTCCCCGCACGGCGTGCTCTACGCCCTGCTGCGCTCGCTGAACGAGGCCGCCGAGGGGGTGCTCGGGCACGCGCGGGAGGAATCGGACGCGTTGGCTCGCGACATGGACGCCGCCGTCGACGGGAGCGACCGGACCGGCGAGATCGCCGATCTGCGTGCCGCCCTGGCCCGGATGGACGCCGTGGAAGGCGCCGTCACCCGGGTGCGGGACACCCAGCGCGACCTGGTCCGCGCCGGACGCCGCCTGCTCGCCGAGCACGGCGGCCGCACCGCGGATCTGGACGGCGCGATCGGCGACCTGCTCGCCGACATCGCCGACGTGCACGGGCGAGCGGACGCCGAACACGATCGCATCCGCTACTTGCAGCACGCGCTGCTGCTGCGCGTCGAGATACAGCACGCCAGAATCGTCAAGATCCTGGCCTTGTCGGCCGCGTTGGTCTCCCTCGGCATCCTCGCCCTGTGTTACCTGGTGGTCCTCGGCTGATCCGGCAGCCGTACCGCTACCGAAACCCGCGCTGAAAATCCCAGTCTCCCAGCCGAACTCGTCCTCGCGATCCGGCCGTTCCGCGCCGCGCCGCCGGGTAGTATTCGACAGACCCGCGGGTGGGAAGAACGGAGCGGGCCTTGTGTGGAATCAGTGGCCACGTCGCCAGATCGGGCTTTCCGTCGCGTATCGATCTCGTCGAGCGGATGACCGCAGCGTTGAGCCATCGCGGACCCGATGCCGCGGCGGTGTTCGCGGACCCATCGCTCGCCCTCGGGTGCACCAGGTTGGCCATCATCGACGTCTCCGGCTCATCGCAGCCCCTGCGCAGTGTCGACGGCGGATCGTGCGCCGGCGGTGAGCTGGTCCTCGTCGCGAACGCCGAGATCTACAACTTCGCCGAACTGCGTGAGGGGCTGCGACGGCGCGGCCACGTCTTCACCACCGACGGCGATTGCGAAGTGATCCTGCATCTGTACGAGGAGCACGGCGAACGCGCCGTCGATCACCTGCGCGGCATGTTCGCGTTCGCCCTGTGGGACCGGCGCAGGGGTCGGCTGACGCTGGCGCGCGATCGGATGGGGGAGAAACCGCTCTACTACACGGAACGACCGGACGGGCTGTTGTTCGCCTCCGAAGCGAAAGCGCTGACGGCCGCGGGCGTCCCGGTCGAACTCGATCCGGACGGCGTGGCCGACTTCTTCCACCTCGAATACGTGCCCGAGCCGCGCAGCATCCTGCGCGATGTGCGCAAAGTTCCGGCCGGACACGTCGTGACGGTGGACATCCGGCCGTGGCGGGTACGGTCACGACCCTACTGGCGTCTCGAGGACGTCGAGCCGATCGACGGTTCGTGCGCCGAGCTCGTCGGCGAGATTCTCACCGGACTCGGTCCGCTGGTCACCAGAACCGATCGGCCGCTGGGCATTTCGCTCAGCGGCGGACTCGATTCGAGCGTGGTGGCGGCGCTCGCGGCCAAGTTCTGCGCCGCACCGGTGCGGGCCTTCTCGGTGGGCTACGCGGGCCGACCGGCCAACGACGAACGACACCATGCGCGGCAGCTGGCGACCTCGCTCGGCATGCCGTTCCACGAGATCGAGATCGACACCGCGCGCGCCACCGCGGATCTGCCCGTCGTCGTCGCGGCGCAGGACGATCCGGTCGCCGACTTCGCGGGTATCTGCTACCACGCGGTCATGCGCGCGGCGGCCGAGGCGGGCGTGCGGGTGATGCTGCAAGGTCAGGGCGCCGACGAGCTCTTCTGGGGCTACCCGTGGGTGCGGCGGGCCGTCGCGCTGAGCGAAGCGCGCGGGAAACTGGTGTTCTACCAGCTGGATCCGGACTTCCGAGAGGCCGACCGGGACGGGCCGGGCTATTTCGGCGAAGCGATGCGCGATGCGGCGCGGACCGAGTTCGAGCCCTCCGGCGCTCGCCCCGATATCGACCTGACCGGGTTGATCGCCGGAACCTATCTGCGCGAGAACGGCATCGCCCAGTGCGATCGGCTCGGCATGGCCAACTCCGTCGAACTGCGTGCGCCGTTCGTCGATCACCGCCTGGTCGAGGCCGTGGTCGGTACGCGCAAGACTCGGCCGGATCACCGTGACCCGCCGAAACAGCGGCTCAGGGAGGCGGCCTACGCGCTCCTTCCCGCGCGGATCGCCGACCGGCCCAAGCAGAGCTTCTCGCCGCCGTTGCGCGCGTGGCATGCCGCCTTCCTGCGGGCCTACGGCGACCTGCTGCCCGGCGGCGAGCTGGTGCGCCGCGGCATTCTCACCGAATTCGCCGCCCGGCGGCTTTCGGTCGCCGACTTCCCGGACGGGGCGGGCTCGCCCTTCTCGTTCAAAGCCCTGATGCTCGAAATGTGGTGTCGGCGCAATGTCGCTCGTGCGAGGAGATGATCGATGCAGGTGGCAGTGATCGGCATGGGGTATGTCGGCCTCACGGCGGCGCTCGGACTCGCGGCGTCGGGCCACGACGTCCTCGGCATCGATCACGACGAGCGCCGCGTCGCCCTGTTGCGCGAGCGGTGCTGCCCGTTCCACGAGCCGGACGTCGCGGAGGCGCTGCTCACCACCACGGTGACGTTCCAGCGGACGCTCGACGTTCCGGTCCGGGCGGTGATCATCGCGGTCTCCGCGCCGCTCGACGCGACCGGCGCCGTCGACCTGGGCAACGTGCAGTCCGTGCTCGCGGAGCTGCTCTCGGCCGGATCGCTTCCGGATCTCGTCGTAGTGAAAAGCACGATCCCGCCGGGTACCAGCGAAGAGTGGGCGGCGCGGTTCCCCGCGCTCCGGCGTGTCTACGCGCACAATCCGGAATTCTTGAATCAGGGCCGCGCCCTTGCGGATTGGCGAGCGCCGGACCGCATCGTCCTCGGGCTGTGGAACCGTGAGCTGCTGCCGCTGCTCGGTGCGCTGTACCACGATATGACCGCGCCGCGGCTGGTGGTCGGTCCGACCGAGGCCGAAGCGGTGAAGTACGCCAGCAACGCCTTCCTGGCCACCAAGATCAGCTTCGCGAACGAGATCGCGAACTTCTGCGGCGACCACGGCATCGACGTGGACGCCGTGCTCGACGGTGTGGCGCTGGATCCCCGTATGGGGCAGGGATTCTGGCGCCCCGGCATCGGATACGGCGACTCCTGCCTCGGCAAGGACGTCACCGCGTTGACCCGGTCCGCCCGTCGTCGTGGACGACCGATGCGAATGCTCGAATCGGTCGCCGAGCTGAACGACCGCCAGCTGCGATTCCCGGTCGAGATCGTCGCGCACGAAACGGCGCCGGGCGCACCGCCGGAGGTCGCCGTGCTGGGATTGCTCTACGAACCGGGCAGCGACGACATGCGAGCGGCGCCGAGCCGGACGGTGGTGCCCGAGCTCGCGGCGATCGCCGCCGACGTCCGGGTCTGGGATCCGGTACTGAGCCAAGAGGTTTTCGCCGACCTGTTCCCCGGTGTCCGGCGCACGGCGGGGATCAAGGAGGCCGTCCTCGATGCCTCCGTCGTCCTCGTGCTGACCGAGTTCCCGGACGTGCTCGCCCTCGACTGGACCGCGCTGGCGCAACTGGCGCGGCCGGATTGCCTTGTCGTGGACGCCAAGAACGCCCTCGCGCGGTCCGATGTCGAGGCGGCGGGGCTGCGCTATCGAGGGGTCGGACGGGCGGGCGGCGCCGGCGACCCCGGCGCCGCGGAACAGGACGTCGACGCGAAGTAGAAGGGATGTCGCCATGGGGATTCTGGTCCGGCCGCGTGCCGAAGGTGGCGGTTACGGCGGCTGGCGGCGCGCGGTGGACGACATCGTCGTCTCGGCCGACGGCGCGCAGTACAGCGTCGAGGAGACCGACGACGCGGTCTGCGTTCTCGACGGTTGGCTCTGCTCCGGCGGCGGCGCGGCGGAGCTGCTCGCGCTCTATCGCAAGCAGGGGATGTCGGCCGTAGCCGCGCAGGAGGGGCACTACGTCGCCGTCGTGCACGATCGTTCCCGCGGGCAGACGCACCTGGTGAGCGACCCCGGCGGATTCGGGCACGCGTGCTATCGCGACTCCGGCTCGGCGTTCGCGTTCGGGTCGCGGCCCTGCGACGTCGGGACCGGCACGGTGTCGCGCGAAGGTCTCGCCCTGTATCTGACGTTTCAATATGTCCCCGCGCCGTTTTCGATCTTCGACGGGGTGCGGCGGCTGCCTCCGGGCGCCGTGGTGACCCGGCGGGGCGGCGGCTGCCACGTGCGTCACCACGCCTCGCTCCCGCGGCCTGCGGAGCCGTCGGCGGGTGACGCGATCGCGCCCGAGCAGCTGGCGGCCGAGGTGCTCGACCTGCTCACCGATTCGCTCGCCCGCCGCATCGCGCCCGCGGAGCGCGTGGGCATGATGCTGAGCGGCGGCATCGACACCAGCACCAACGCCACCGTGCTCGCCACCCGGTTGGGGATCGGACCGACCGCGTTCACCGCGTCGTTCCGCGAGGCCGGGTACGACGAAACCGAATACGCCGCGATCGTCGCGGAACGGTTCGGATTCGACCACGTCGTGGTGCCGGTCGGGCCCGAGATCGTCGAGCGCCTGCCGAACATGGTGCGCGCCTTCGACAGTCCGAACGCCGACCAGGCGATCGTCGCCACGCAAGCGATCGCCGAGCGCGCCGCGCAGTTGGGATGCTCGCACATCGTCACGGGCGAAGGCGGCGACGAGGTGATGGGTTTCCCGATGTCGCCGCACGACGACATCCACCTCGTGCCTCTCCCCGCGGAATCGACGGACCTGGCGCGGTACTACCTGGGGCAGATCGGGCTGGGCAGTCCGGAGGATCGCGCGCTGATGTACGACGCGCTCGGCGGGGGCGAGGACCTCGCGCTCGGCGTTCTGGCCGGTCTGTACGAGGAGCATCGAGCGCACACCGCGCTGGACCGTTTGCTGTTCGGCCAGTGGAAGACCTGGTTGACCGAGGGCGTGTATCGCAAAGACCACCACACCTTCGGCGGCGCCGGGATGACCAGCGTCTTGCCGTTCGCCGATCCGCGCGTGCTGTCGTTCGTCGCGGGGATGCCCGCCGATCAGCGCTACCGGGCCTTGGACGGCAAGGCCATGCTGCGGGCGGGTATCGCGGCGCACCTGCCCGATCGCATACTGAAGCGCAGGAAGCACAAGTTCTGGATCCCGTTCGCCGAGTGGTTCCGCGGCCCACTGCGCGCCCACCTGCACGACGCGCTGCCGCACGGCACGGTGGCCACGGAGCTGTTGGGCGAGAAACGAGTTCGGGCACTGATCGACTCGCACGACCGCGGGCTCGACGACAAGAGCGGAATCCTGTGGGCGCTGTGGTTCCTCGACGCGTGGCTGAGCGCGTTGCCGCCGCGGAGCTCGGACGGGACCGTGCCCGGCGGTACGACGGAGCCCGCCGCACGATAGTGGATTACGCTGCGGTGCGGACGACTTCGGCGCGAGTCCGCGAATCCCGGGACACCGCAAGCCGAAACTGGCACTATCCGAATGGCGGCCCTCTTCGCTGCCGAGCCCGTCACGAGTACCGCTCGCAGAGTGATCGGATGGCCTTTGACCATTTCTCGAAGACAGGATTCGACGCTCGATGGTTACCTGGCTACTCAGTATCGTGTCGGGACTGATCGTCGCGACCACCACGTTCGGGGTGACGCGGTTCTACGACGCGACGCGGGTCCGGCGTAAATTCGGACACCTGAATGTCCTGGCCGAAGGCCAGGACATTCAGATAGTGATCCCCGATTTCCATGCCGGCTGGCTCTCGATCTACGGCACCGATCAGAAGGCGGAGATGCCGCCGAATGTCCGGGTGATGCCGATGGCGGAGGGCGGCGCGATCGCCGAGGCCGTGCTGGCCTGGCGCGGGCTCGGGAATCGGAATCGGATCAGTATCAGCACCCAGGACGCCTACCAGGACACTCACGGTCTGACGATTCTCATCGGCGGCCCGAGCGTCAACAGGTTGACCGGGAATCTTCTCAAGCGGTGCTTTCCGAAGTTCCAGATTCGCTATCCCGAGCACGTGGCGTCCTACGGTTCGATGAGTTACGACGTGACCGCGGACGAGAACGGCTCGCTGCTCGAGGACTACGGATTCATCGCGGTCAGCCGCACGCCGTCCGGGAAACGGTGCGTCGCGCTGTTCGGCGTCTGGGCCTTCGGCACGCTGATCGCCACCATCGCACTGCTCGAGCGGGTGGCCAGGGGCACCGATGTCTGGAATCTCATCCGCGACAAAAAGGATTTTCTCGTGGCCGTGCATTGTGAATTGGACGGGCTCGAATACAGCAACATTCGAATAATCGGATACGAAGAGATGTAGCGGCGGTTCGAGTGCCGCCGCTACATTTTTCCGCAGAGAATTATCGGAAGACGAGAATTTCTTTCGCGCCCGCCCGCGCGTGCGGGAGAAACGCTTCCCGGAAACGATCGAAGGGAATGCGCGTCGTCGTCGAGCCGATGACGCCGGGCCAGGTGGCATCGACCTCGCGCAAGAGATCGATCGCGTCCTCGAAATGCACCCGCGAGGAGTTGACGACGCCGAACAGCACCTGATTGCGCTTGACCATGGTGCCGAGCAGCGCACCGCCGTCCACCTCGGCGTGCTGCCCGCTCGGCAGGCCGACGACGCAGCAGGACGCGTTCTCCGCGCCGTGTGTCGCCAGCAACCGCGGCAGGAACGCCACGCCCGCCGCGTCGATGATGCTGCGGTGGGCCGCGATCGTCTGCTCGGTCACCATGTCGCCGGGAACCAGTTGGTGGGATTGGTATTCCGCGCCGAAAGAGGTCGCCGCCTGGGCCGCGAGCGAACCCGGCGGCGCGGGATCCACCACGGTCACCTTGTGTCCCGCGAATCGCAGGAAGGCGGTGGTGAGCAGGCCGATGATGCCGCAGCCGATCACCAGCGTATGGCCGGACGGATCCGACATGCCCAGCCGCTGGTCCATCGTTCGCAGCGTGTCCAGCGCCTTGACCACGATGGATGCGGGCTCGATCAGCACGCCGAGGTGGATCAGCTCCTCCGGAACGGGGACGAGTTTGTCGGCAGGCGCGCGCCAGTACTCGGCCATGAAGCCGTCGAGTTCGCGAATGCCGCGCTCTTTCCACGATCCGTTGCTGCACAGGTCGGGTCGGCCCCGGCGGCATTGGCTACACGGCACCGGATCGGGATCGCGGACCACGCAGGTGACCAACTGACCGGTTTCGATTCCGGGCGTCGAACTGTGCACCACCCGCCCGAGGACCTCGTGGCCGAGCACCATTTCGTCCGCCGACGCGGGTAGCTGTCCCTCTGTCCCCGCGACGATTTGGATGTCGGTCCCGCAGACGCCCACCTCCAGGGTGCGAATCAAGGGGCCGCGCGGATCGATGGCATCCATCGTTCTGATCACCTCGCGCGGCGCGCCCGTGGAATCGGGCGGTACGACGAGGCAACGCGCGCGTATTATCCGATCCTCGGATGTTCCGGCATAATCCACTTCGCACTCCTTGTTCGGAATCGTCGGTGAAGCAGATGATCGATGTGTGCGGGATTCGGCTTGATGGGCGCATTCCGCCACACGGGGAGTTTAACGGACCCGATCGTCGGCGGATCGATGATCGTGATTCGCCACTGCTTCATGGTGGCGGTACCCGGCGGTCTTCGACATGAACGCCGTAACATCCTGAATTCACCTCGGTTTCGCGGACGAAAACTGACTCGAGGCCACCTTCGCGGCCATTTCGCCGTTTGTTCGATCGGGATCGGTGGTGCCGGTGAACAGGCGATCGTGCTGGAAATTGTCCGCCGAACGACCTCGGTCGCCGAATGCGGCGTGGATCGCCCGCGGCGGCGGCGCCGGGCGGCTTGACATGTTCAGCGGTCTTGACGCGGCGCATCGATGACAAGGGCGTCATGTGACGTTCCGCGACGAGGAATTCGATTGGACAACTGAACTTTCGCCCGCCGCGCCCGGCGGTTTTCGCTCGGTGCAAAAGACGGTGCGCGGCGCTGCGGGCGGGGGCATCCTGGGAGGTGCCTGGTTTCGATGGCGAGAGGGTGGTCGGTGTGGACGATGCGATGGACGCGTACTCGCGAACGGTGATCGCGGTGGCCCAATCGGTCACGCCACACGTGGCGAGCCTGCGAACCCGGCGGGGGAGCGGTTCTGCCGTGGTGTTCACCGACGACGGATTCCTGCTCACCAACGCCCACGTCATCGGCGCGGCCACGCGCGGCGAGGTGGTGTTCGCCGACGGCGTCGAATCCCGCTTCGAGGTGGTCGGCATCGACCCGCTCTCGGACCTGGCCGTGCTGCGCGTGCGGGGCGGTGGCGGGCCCGGCGCGGCGGTGCTCGGCGACGCCGACAAGCTCGTGGTCGGTCAGTTGGTCGTCGCGGTGGGCAGTCCGCTGGGTCTGGCGGGTTCGGTCACCGCGGGCGTGGTCAGCGCGCTCGGGCGGGCGGTGCCGGTCGCCTCGCGCCGCGCCGGACGGGTCATCGAGGACGTCATCCAGACCGACGCCGCGCTGAATCCCGGCAATTCCGGTGGAGCGCTGTCGGATTCGGCGGGTCGGGTGGTCGGCATCAACACCGCCGTCGCGGGAATCGGCCTGGGACTTGCCATTCCGATCAACGCCACCACCCGACGCATCATCGCCACCCTGCATTCCGAGGGCCGTGTCCGCCGCGCCTACCTCGGACTGGTCGGTGTCCCGGCCCCGTTGCCGTCCGACGTGGCCGAGCGGACCGGACAACAGGCAGGGGTGCGCATCGTCGAGGTGGTGCGCGGCGCGCCCGCCGACACCGCCGGGCTGTACCGCGGCGACCTGGTGCTCAGCGTCGGGCGGTCGGAAGTCCGCGACGCCCAGGGCATCCAGCGTCAGCTCTTCGCCGACGCCATCGGCCGACCCACCCCGGTCACCGTGCTGCGCAACGGCGCGATGGTCGACGTGATCGCCGTACCGAGCGAACTGACCGTCGACTAGCTACTCGATAGCAACGGCGGTTTGTCTGCGATGCGGCCTGGCGAATCCGGGCTGCCGACGGCCAACCGCTGGTACGCGACATCGACGCACCTTGCCGAAACCGTCCTCTCGGGGACTGTTCGAATCTGCCTGGAAAATGCCATCTTGTTCAGTTCGGGGCGGCCTTCTGGCAGGCGATCCTCGGATTGGCCGGTGTATCGGTGAACGTCATGGTGTGACGTGAGGCCTCGGCGATACGAGGGAAACCCACGGTGTCGAGTACGCGGCGTTGCTACCATGTGGCAATCATCGAGTGTTGGGGTCCTGCGGTATGGAAAGGCGGATTTCGATGGTTCCCAATTGGTGTCGATGGGCCGGGACCGCGGCGATGGTGGTCGCGGCGACAGCGGCGTGTACGGCGGACGACGGGGAGAAGCCTGCGTCGGCGGCGACGACCACCGCGACCGCGGGCCAGGCGCCGGACACCGGGAAATTCGTGCCCAAGTACGACCGTGCGATGCTTTCGGAGCTGGCGAAGGACGGTAAGAGCGTCGCTCAGGACAACCACGTCATCGAAGACCTGGCCGAGGCGTTGGGTGCGATGTACCGGCTGCCGAAGGATGTTCCGGTCGTCGGCATGGAATGCGGCGGGTTCAACGCCTATTGGGACCCCGAGAAGCAATCGATCGTCCTCTGCTACGAGATGTTCGGGGAGGCCGAGAAGTATGCGAGGGCGCAGTCCGAGGGACGCCCTGACTATTTCAACCTGTACTTCGACGGCGTGACACGCATGATCACCTTCCACGAGTCCGGACACATGGCGATCGATCTGTATTCACTGCCCACGACGGGACGCGAAGAGGACTCCGCGGACCAGCTCGCCGCCCTGCTCGAGTTGACCACCCCCGGCCCCACCGGGGTCGGCAGCGTGGCCGCGGCGGCCGACTTCTGGTTCGACATCTCCGACGATCCGGGCACCTTCGACGCGCACTCCTTCGCCGACGAACACTCCCTCTCCCAGGTACGTGCCTACAACCTGCTGTGCTGGGACTACGGCGCGCTACCCGACGTGCTCGGCGTTCTGGTGACCATGCCGGGTGAGCCGGATCAGAAGGGGCGCCTGCCGTTGGAGCGTGCCATCAGCTGCGTCGACGAGTACAAGAAGATGCGCGGTTCGTGGGAGACCCTGCTGAAGCCTTATATCAAGGTGAACCTCGGCGTTTCCGACGCCACCGGCGCCACGACCACGGGTGCGGCACCCGCCACGACAACGACCCGGTAGAGCTGGCCGGTCATCCCCTCGATTCGGGGTTTGCCCCTGTGCGCCCGCCGCGTCGCCGGAATGCGATCGAGTGCAGTGGCCGAACCGGACGCGAGCCGTGTGATCCGGTCAGTCGCGGACGGCCAGCGGTTCGGCGAGCAGATCCTCGGATGGTAGGGCTTCGGACGGTAGCGCTTCGGGCTGCCAGCGGGCGTCGACCACCAGCCCGAGCAGTCCGATGGCAAGGCACACGCCCGAGACCACCACCATGGCGGGATGGGAGCCGCCGGTCAGGGCGTCGGCCAGGATGACGGTGGCGATGGTGCCGGGGGCCGAGCCGACGAAGGTGGCGGCGAGGTACGGCCAGAAGCGGATCGAGGAGAGTCCGCAGCAGTAGTTGACCACCGAGAACGGCGCGAAGGAGATGAGCCGCAGCGAACCGACGGCCAGCCAGCCGCGCCGCTCCAGCCGTTCGTCGATGGCCCGTACGGCGGGATGCGTGAGCCGGGACGCCACTTTGGTGCGGTCCAGCGCGCGCACCGAGAGGAGCGCCAGACCGGCGGCGACCACCGTGGCCGAGAGCGCGACCGCGGTGCCGGGCAATGCTCCGAAAAGCACACCGCAGCTGACGGTCAGTACCGTGCGCGGCAGCGGCGCCACTGCCAGAATCGAATAGACCCCGAAGAACACCAGCGGGAACCACGGACCGACCGAGCCTGCCCACTGCTGGATCTGCGTCGGACCGGGTAGCGGGACCAGCAGCACCGCGACGAACAGCGCACCCACGCCGGCGAGCGAGGCGAGGATACGCGGGTTACGGAACAGCCTGGTCACCCGCGACAGGTTACCGGTTGGTAGTGGCGGCCAGGGTCAACCGATGCTGCCGCTGCCGCTAGCATCGAGGGAAACGGGACGAATGCTCGTTAACCGAAGTACTCGCTGAGCTGGGCGAATGCGACGGTTTGGGCGCGCACCCCGGGTGCGCCCCGTGGTCGAGTGGAAGAGGAACAGCAGCTATGCCGATTGCTTCAGATCCGTCTCCGGGCGCGGAGCTCGTGGAGCCACCCGAGGGCGCGGATCCGGTTCCCCAGTACGGCGCCTGGCGTAAGGGTGTCGCGGGTGTGCTCGCCAAGGCGCGCAGGGTCGAGGTCGCCGAGTTGCCGGACGAGCCGGAGCAGCTGCTCGCGCAGACCACCTACGACGGGCTGACCGTCGCACCGCTGTACACCCGGCGCGACGAGCGGCCCGAACTGCCGCTGCCCGGCGCCTTCCCCTTCGTGCGCGGCCGCGACGCCACGCGCGACGTGCACCGCGGCTGGTACGTCAGCGCCTTCGTCGGCGCGGGCGACGGAGCCGCCGCCAAGCGGGAGATCCTGGCCGGACTGGAGAACGGCATCAGCGCGATCTGGCTCGGCGTCGGCGAGCGCGGCGTCCCGGTCACCGAGCTGTCCGCGGCGCTGGACGGTCTGCTCTTCGAGCTGGCGCCGCTGACCCTGGACGCGGGCGAGCACGTATCGTCCGCCGCCGCAGCGCTTTTCGCGGCGCTGGACGGCTACGAGGCGCCGCAGCGGGCCGATATCCGGATCTCGCTCGGCGCGGCGCCGCTCACCAGCCGCTTCGCCGGCGTCGCGGACGCGGATCTCGCGGAGACCGTCGCGCTGGCCGCCGAGGCGATCGCGCGGCCGGAGTCGGCGCGCGCGATCACCGTGGACGGCACCGTCTTCCACGACGCGGGCGCCTCCGACGCGCAGGAACTCGGCGCCGCGGTGGCCGCGGGCCTGGAGTATCTGCGTGCGCTCACCGAGGGCCAGGACATCGCGGACGCGCTCGGCCAGCTGGAATTCCGGTTCGCCGCCACCGACGACCAGTTCGCGACGATCGCGAAATTCCGTGCCGCGCGCAAGCTCTGGGCCCGCGTCGCGCACGCGTGCGGCGCGCCGGACTTCGGCGGCGCACCGCAGCACGCGGTGACCTCCGCGGCCATGATGAGCCAGCGCGATCCCTGGGTGAACATGCTGCGCACCACGCTCGCCGCGTTCGGCGCGGGCGTGGGCGGCGCGGACACCGTGACCGTGCTGCCCTTCGACTCCGCGCTGCCCGCGGGTGAACTGAACGTATCCAAATCGTTCGCGGACCGCATGGCGCGCAACACCCAGTTGCTGCTGCTGGAGGAATCGCATCTCGGCCACGTCCAGGATCCGGGCGCGGGCTCCTGGTACGTCGAGGAGCTCACCGCCGAATTGGCCGCCAAGGCCTGGGAATTCATGCAGGAGCTGGAGGCCGCGGGCGGCTATCTGGCCGCGCTGGACTCGGGTCTGCTCGCCGAGCGCGTCGCCGCCACCAAGGCCGCCCGCGATTCCGATGTCGCGCACCGCAAGACCGCGGTGACCGGCGTCAACGAATTCCCGAACCTGGCCGAGCAGCCGCTCTCGGCGGCGGCCCGCACGCCGAGCCGGGTCGCCCGCTACGGCGCGGCCTTCGAAGCGCTGCGTGACCGGTCCGATGTGTACCTGGCGGCCAACGGAACCCGGCCGAAGGCGCTGCTCGTGCCGCTCGGCACGGTGGCCGAGCACAACGTGCGGGTCACCTTCATCGCGAACCTGCTGGCTTCCGGCGGTATCGAGTCGATCAACCCGGGCCCGCTGGACGTGCCCGGAATCGCCTCCGCCGCAACGGAAGCCGGTGCCCCGATCGCGGTACTCTGCGGTTCGGACGCGCGCTACGGCGCGGAGGCGGGCGCGGCGGTCGATGCGCTGCGCGCCGCCGGTGTGACAACGGTGCTGCTGGCGGGTGCGGCGAAGGCCGTCGCCGAGCTGAGCGGCACGCAGCGCCCGGACGGATTCCTCGCCGCGAAGATCGAC
Source organism: Nocardia sp. bgisy118 (assembly GCF_057708605.1). Classification (NCBI taxonomy): domain Bacteria; kingdom Bacillati; phylum Actinomycetota; class Actinomycetes; order Mycobacteriales; family Nocardiaceae; genus Nocardia; species Nocardia sp. bgisy118. The sequence goes on from NZ_JBYISM010000001.1 coordinate 469,748, forward strand.
GCGGTGGCGGCGCTGTCCGGCCTGCTGGAGAAGGTGGGAGCCTGATGACTACGCGTGAGATCAAGCACGTGATCGGCAATTTCGCCGAGGTGCCGCTCGACGAGCACGCGCCCGAACCTGCCGCGGTCGACGCCGCCCAGGTCGAGGCCTACATGCAGGGCGCGGCGGCGGCCAACAACTACACCCCCGAGCAAGTGGTGTGGTCGACCCCCGAAGGCATCGACGTGCCGCCGGTGTTCACCAAGGCCGATCGCGACGCCGTCGCGGCCGAGGGCTATCCGCTCGACAGCGTGCCGGGTGTGGCGCCGTTCCTGCGCGGTCCGTACCCGACCATGTACGTCAACCAGCCGTGGACCATCCGCCAGTACGCGGGCTTCTCCACCGCGGCCGACTCCAACGCCTTCTACCGCCGCAACCTGCAGGCCGGTCAGAAGGGCCTGTCGGTGGCGTTCGACCTCGCGACGCACCGCGGCTACGACTCCGATCACCCGCGCGTGCAGGGTGACGTCGGCATGGCGGGCGTCGCCATCGACTCCATCCTCGACATGCGCCAGCTCTTCGACCACATTCCCCTGGACCAGGTAAGCGTGTCGATGACGATGAACGGCGCGGTGCTGCCGATCCTGGCGCTCTACGTCGTCGCGGCGGAGGAACAGGGCGTCGCGCCCGAACAGCTGGCCGGAACCATTCAGAACGACATTCTGAAGGAGTTCATGGTCCGCAACACCTACATCTACCCGCCCAAGCCCTCGATGCGGATCATCTCCGACATCTTCGCCTACACCAGCGCGAAGATGCCGAAGTTCAACTCGATCTCCATCTCCGGCTACCACATCCAGGAGGCCGGAGCCACGGCCGATCTGGAGCTGGCCTACACCCTCGCCGACGGCGTGGAGTACATCCGCGCGGGCATCGACGCGGGCATGGAGGTCGACAAGTTCGCGCCGCGGCTGTCGTTCTTCTGGGCCATCGGCATGAACTTCTTCATGGAGGTCGCCAAACTCCGTGCGGGACGGCTGCTCTGGAGCGAGCTGGTCGCGAAGTTCGAGCCGAAGAGCGCGAAATCGCTGTCGCTGCGCACCCATTCCCAGACCTCCGGCTGGTCGCTGACCGCGCAGGACGCCTACAACAACGTGGCGCGCACCTGTATCGAGGCGATGGCCGCGACCCAGGGCCACACCCAGTCGCTGCACACCAACGCGCTCGACGAGGCGCTGGCGCTGCCCACGGACTTCTCCGCGCGCATCGCCCGCAACACCCAGCTGCTGATCCAGCAGGAGTCCAACACCACCCGGCCGATCGACCCGTGGGGCGGCTCCTACTACGTCGAATGGCTGACCCACCAGCTTGCCAACCGCGCCCGCGCGCACATCGCCGAGGTGGAGGCGCACGGCGGTATGGCGCAGGCGATTTCGGAGGGCATCCCGAAGCTGCGCATCGAGGAAGCCGCCGCCCGGACCCAGGCGCGGATCGATACCGGCCAGCAGCCGGTGATCGGCGTCAACAAGTACCAGGTGGAGGAGGACCACGAGGTCGAGGTCCTCAAGGTCGAGAACTCGCGGGTGCGCGCCGAGCAGATCGAGAAGCTGCGGCAGCTGCGCGCCGACCGCGATCCCGTGGCCGTCGAGCGGGCGCTGAACGAATTGACCCGCGCCGCTTCCTCTTCGGAAGGCGGTATGGCGAACAACCTGCTCGCGCTGGCCATCGACGCGGCGCGCGCCAAGGCCACCGTCGGCGAGATCTCCGACGCGCTGGAGAAGGTGTACGGCCGCCACCAGGCCGAGATCCGCACACTCTCCGGCGTGTACCGCGACGAGGCAGGGAAGGTCACCAACATCACCACGGCGAGCGAACTCGTCGAGGAATTCGCGGAGGCCGAAGGACGGCGGCCGCGCATCCTCGTCGCCAAGATGGGTCAGGACGGACACGACCGAGGACAGAAGGTGATCGCCACCGCCTTCGCCGATCTCGGCTTCGACGTCGATGTGGGCCCGCTGTTCCAGACCCCGGAAGAGGTGGCGCAGCAGGCGGCCGACAACGACGTGCACGTCGTCGGTGTGTCCTCGCTGGCGGCAGGCCACCTCACGCTGGTGCCCGCCCTGCGGCAGGCACTGGCCGATGTCGGGCGGCCCGACATCATGGTCATCGTCGGCGGCGTCATCCCGCCCGGTGACTTCGACGAGCTCTACCAAGCGGGCGCCGCCGCGATCTTCCCGCCCGGCACCGTCATCGCCGAAGCGGCGATCGATCTGCTGAAGAAGCTCGCGGCCGAGCTCGGTCACGACATCGGCAGCGGCGCCGCGGAATCCGCCGCCGCCGAATGACCGACGCAGACTCCGCTCCACCACGCGGGGGAGCGGCGCGCCGCACCATCGACGTCGACGCACTCGCCACGGCGGTCCGCAACAACGAGCGGGCCGCCTTGGCGCGGGCCATCACCCTGGTCGAGTCGACCAGGGCCGATCACCGGGCTTTGGCACAGCAGCTGCTGCTGAAGCTGACCCCCGAGACACACGGTTCCGCGAGCGCGGTCCTGTCGAATCGGGTCGGCATCACCGGTGTTCCCGGCGTCGGCAAGTCGACGTTCATCGACGCGCTCGGCATGTACCTGATCAGGAAGGGGCATCGGGTGGCGGTGCTCGCCGTCGACCCGTCCTCGACCCGCACCGGCGGCTCCATCCTCGGCGACAAGACGCGGATGGCGCGGCTCTCGGTGGAGCGCGACGCCTATATCCGGCCCTCGCCGACGGCGGGCACGCTGGGCGGCGTGGCCAAGGCGACCCGCGAGACCATCGTGCTGCTGGAAGCGGCGGGCTACGACGTGATCCTGGTGGAGACCGTCGGCGTCGGCCAGTCCGAGGTGACGGTCGCGAACATGGTCGACGTGTTCTGCTTCCTGACCCTGGCTCGCACCGGAGATCAGTTGCAGGGCATCAAGAAGGGCGTGCTCGAGCTCGCCGATCTGGTGGCGGTGAACAAGGCCGACGGCAAGCACGAGGTGGAGGCCAAGGCGGCCGCGCGCGAGCTGGCCGGCGCGCTGCGCCTCATCCACCCGCACGACGCGCTGTGGCGTCCGCCGGTGCTGACGATGAGCGGTCTGGAAGGCGTCGGCCTGGACAAGTTCTGGGACACGGTGCTCCAGCACCGCCGGGTGCTCACCGACGCGGGGGAGTTCGACGAGAAGCGCCGCCGCCAGCAGGTCGACTGGACCTGGACGATGGTGCACGACCAGCTGCTGCGCAGGCTCGCCGACAACCCGAACGTGAAAGCGATTCGCGCGCAGGTGGAAAAGCAGGTGCGCGAGGGCACGCTGACCGCGGCGCTCGCCGCCGAGGAAATCCTCGACGCCTTCGACAACGCGAGCGACTGACCGTCCGCGCGGTGCGATGGCCGAGACGCGGCGAAGCGTCTCCGGTGGCCGACCCCGAGGGCTTCGGGCAGACGGATGGCGCGGCGCGACCGTTCGAGTGGGCTACGAGACCAGCTCGAGGTGCGGGGCCTCGCTCCGGCAGGCGCCTTCCGCGCGGGTGAGGAGGCGGTCGATGGCGTCGGCGACCGGCCGGGGCTGCTCGAGGATCACGGAGTGACCGGCGCCGTCGAGCAGCACCAGATCCGAGTACTCGACGGCGGCGGCCATCGCGACGGAATGCGACGGCGGCGTGATCAGGTCGGCAGACCCGCACAGCACCAAGGTGGGGATCTTCGACAGCACGGCGAGCGCCTCGGTCTGGTCGAAGGCGGCGAAGGAGCTGAGGAAGCTCGCCATCGTCACGATCGACGTCTGGTTGTGCATCGCGCCCGCGAGGGCGAGAACCCTGGGGCTGACCCGGCGATCGCCGAATTCGGCGGTGCGGATGAGCGGCGCGAAGACCTTGCTCGCCACGAGCTTCGCGTGATGCATCGTGTTCGGAGCGCGCCGGACCGCGGCCTGGAACAGGGAGAGGGCCGGATTGCGCAGGAGGCGGCCGAAGCCGGCGTCGGCGACCCCGCCCGCGGCGGTCGCGATCAGTGCGACGCCGACGATGCGTGTGCCGATCTGGTGCGGGTACCGGGCCGCGTAGGTCAGCGCGGTCATGCCGCCCATCGAGTGGCCGACGAGGACGACCGGTCCGGTGGGGGCGACCACGTCGAGGACGTGGCGCAGGTCGTCGCCGAGCTGCTCGATGTTGTAGGTCCGATGCGACGCCGCGTCCGAGACGCCGTGGCCGCGGTGGTCGTAGCAGACGACCCTGGCGCACTCGTAGCGACGCAACAGCGCGTCTCGGACGTAGGCCCACGATCCGGTGTGCAGGCAATGCCCGTGCAACAGCACGACCGTGAGGTCCGCGTCGCGGGGGCCGTATTCGCGCACGGCGAGTTTTACACCGTCCCCGGTCCGGACCGTGAGACGTCGTCGCGCCTTGGTGGCGATGCTGCTGACGTTCGACATGGCGTGCTCCGGTTCGCTGATGGTGGCTTGTCCTACTGTCCGCCATCACGGCCGCCGATAGCAGGCCCCCGAGTGCTGAGGCCGGTCCCCCAGAGGTGGAGCGGAATCACCACCTAGGTGAGGTCCGGCTCGGCGGGTCCGGCGCGGCGATCGAAGGTCTGTTGCGGGCGGCCGAACGCACCGAGACGGCGGTGAGCTGAGCTTTTACCTCGCGATGCTGTGACGGATCACCGCGCGCCTTCCACGATGTGCCCACCCGGGCTATTGTGCTGTAACTTACTGGCCGGGAACAGGGTTCGTCGCGGCAGCGATCGACGTCCTGTTCTCCGAATGTGTTTCACCTACGCAGTGGGAGTGTTTGCCGTGGCAGGTCGGCATCGTCGGGTAACCAACTCCGGGGCACGTAATGCCGTCCGGCCCATGGTAGGTGCGGTGCCGATCGCGCTAGTCGTGGTCTGCGCGGGCACGGCGACCGCTGACCCGACCGTCGCTCCCGCGACGCCAGGCATCACCCAGCCCGAGCAGCCGGTGCAGCCTGCGGTGACGCCGACGACGCCCCGCCAGCCCGGTGTCACCACCGAGCCGATCCGGCCGGCCGAGCCGGGCCCGTCCGACCCTGTCCAGGTGCCCGAACCGAAGGTCGACCCCGGACTCGAGCGCGTCGAACCGGCGACTCCGGAACCGCAGCCGGTTCCGCAGAGCGCGCCGGTCGAGCCGGAAGTCCACCAGGAGCCGCAGCTGCCCGAGGTCGCGCCGCACACCCTGCGTGTCGGTGACTTCAGCGCACCCATGCCCCAGGAAGTGCCCGGCGACGTGCTGGCCGGCGTGAATCACGGTATCGCCGAGTTCCAAGCCCAGGTGACGGCGGCATCGCAAGGCGTCGGCGTCGGCATCGACTCGCATCGAGCGGGCAACATCGTCGGCGGCGCGCTGATCGGCGCGGCTGTCGCGGGTGTGCCCGCCGCGGTGATCGGCGGGGTCGGCGGCGGGCTGATCGGGGCAGGCGTCGGATTCGGGGTCGGCGTCGCGGGGACGGCGGCGGGCGGCGTCATCGCGGCCGCCGCGGCAGGTGTTCCCACCTGCGGCGCAGGTGCGGTGCCCGCTCTCGGAGCGGCACTGGTCGCCGCCGTCCCTGTCGCCGGTGGCGCGACGGTGGCAGGCGCCGCGATCGGCGCCGCGGTCGGCGCGGCCGCGGTCGGTCTTCCCGCCGCCGCGGTCGGCGGCCTCATCGGCGGCGCGGTGGGTTCGCAGTTCGCCTGATCACCCGTTCGTAGCGAAGAGCCGGACGAGACCCCGCCGTTGCCACAGCGACGGCGGGGTCTGTCGCGCGTGGTGACACGGGCGATCGGACTCATGGCGGTGCCTCGCCGCGCCCAGCCTCGCTTCGAGGAGTGCCAGCGAGAGTCCGACCGGGAATACCCGCTGGTCCGGCTCACCGATGGTGACCGCGCCCGTTATGTCAAGCGTGAGGCGCCCGAGCCGAGCAGACGCCTGACCTCGGCGTCGAGGTCCCCGGTGTCGAGCGCGTGATCCTCGAGCTCGCCGAGCTGCGCGAAGGCGGCATGCAGACCGGTGATCGCGCCGCGTCCCGCCGTGCGTGTGTCGACAGGGTCGGGACTTTTCGCGTCGGGTCCTCGGTTGTACGTGGGGCCGATAATGGATGTCGGGAACTACATCAGCTCGCTCTGCGAAGGAGGACGCGTGACCGACACGCGGAAGGCGATTCTGGCCGGCGGATGCTTCTGGGGAATGCAGGACTTGATTCGTAAGCAGCCGGGGGTGCTGTCCACGCGGGTCGGGTACACCGGTGGGCGCAACGATCACCCCACGTACCGGAATCATCCGGGCCATGCGGAGGCCGTGGAGATCGTGTACGACCCGGCGGAGACGGACTACCGCGCGCTGCTGGAGTTCTTCTTCCAGATCCACGATCCGAGCACGAAGGATCGGCAGGGCAACGACATCGGGACCAGCTACCGCTCGGGCATCTTCTACCTCGACGAGGATCAGAAGCGGGCCGCGCTGGAGACCATCCTCGATGTCGAAGACTCCGGGCTGTGGCCGGGCAAGGTGGTCACCGAGGTGACACCGGCGAGCGAGTTCTGGGAGGCCGAGCCGGAGCACCAGGATTACCTGGAGCGCTACCCGGACGGGTACACCTGCCACTTCCCGCGGCCCGGGTGGAAACTGCCGAAGCGGCAGACCGCGTAAGGGTTTCGCCGAAGACCGACCGTTGCCGAAGCGCGGTCGGTCTGTCACTCTTGTTGTCATGATCAGTGGAAAGGACGACACCACCGTCGTCCGGTGAGTGGTCTCACGCAGCGAGAAGCTGCAGAAATCCGTCGAAAATGGTCGGGCCGGATGCTGTCCACCACACCCGCCGACCGTCCAGCCGCCGAAGCGGCGATCTCCTTACTCTACGAATCGGCGGGACTGAGTCCGCCCCGATTCCGGTGGGTCTCCTCGCCGTTGATCGCGTTGACGACCGGTGAACCGGGGCTGTCCGATCAACTGGGGCAGCGGTGGCGCGGCCTCGATGGCACTGTGCCGCAGGCTCTTTGGTCGGACGTCGCCGCCGATCTGCCGCGTGCGGCCCAGATGCCGGGTCGATTGTTCGAGATGTGGGTTGCCACGCCACTGCTGTCGTCGTGGAGCAACTACGTGCAGCCGATTCTCGATGCGGCGCACGGTCGGCGCAGCCCATTGCTGCAGTGGAACACTCGATTCGGGATCGGCTGGATTCCGGCTTGGTCCGATGTTCGATACGGGCGTCATCCCCGTTCGATGCGGCTATGGGATGCGCTGGCCGCGACCGTCAGCGCATGTGGCCCATGGTGGTGGCCGGACGAACGGCTGTGCATCGTTTCGGACCCGCCGGAGACGCTCCTCATGGAGACGGCGGGCGACCACGACGAGATGCGGCCGCACTGTGCCGACGGCCCCGCCGTGCGCTTCCGCGACGGCTGGGAGCTGTACTTCTGGCACGGCACGCGGGTGCCCGAGTGGGTGATCACCGACCCGACGGCAGCCGCTATAGATCGCGAATCCAATGTCGAGGTACGGCGTTGTGCGATCGAGCATCTCGGGTGGCCCGCCTACCTCGAGCAGGCCGGGATGCGGCTCATGGCGACCGCGCCCGATCCGGGAAACCCCGGCTTCGACCTGCTGCTCTACGACCTGCCCCGCAACGAACGCGTCCTCGTCGCGGTGAACGGATCGGTCGAACGCGACGGCACCCGCCGCCGCTACGGCCTGACCGTGCCGGGACATCTCGACGACCCCCTCGCCGCGGCCGCCTGGACCTACGGCCTGAGCCGCGCGCAGTACTCCCAACTCCTCCATCGCACCTGAGGTGAGACACATGACCGATTCCCTTGTGCTCGAACAGCTCGAGCAGACGATTCGAATCCCGATCATCGACGGCATGCACGCGCAGGGCGACCTCCTCGTCATTCCCGCGCATCTGCTCGATTCGGTGACACCACTCCCGAACGCGGAATGGCGCCTCGTCCCGCCGGGCGGCATCGAGGTGCTGCGCGGCGCGGCAGGCGGCAACCCGCACACGCTCGTCGCCGAACCCGGCTCGTGCCGATGGACAACGCAGCTCTACGACCCCGAGGCCCTGGCTCTGGGCATGTTCGTGGCCGACGCCGTCGCCTATCTCATGCATCCTGAACACGGCGCCACCGGGTCTGCTCCCGGCGCCTACGTCATCCGTCGCCAACGCGAGAACAGCAACTACGGGGCCCGCCTCGTGGCCGACTGAGTTGTCCGGGAAGGTGTTTCGCGAGCCTCGGCCGATCAGGCGGTGCCACCGAGGGGTTCGAGGAGTATCCGCGGGGTGGCGGCGAGGCGCTACCGTTGTGCCTCCGAAGTGGTTCCACAAAGCGGTATCCCCGTACCGGAATAATTTAGCGTTGAGATAAATTACTTAACGCTGAACGAAAGCGGAGCGAGGAGGTTCTGACGATGCGGATCACGGTGTTCGGAGCGGCGGGAGAGGTGGGACGCCGGGTCGTGGCCGAGGCGCTCGCGCGGGGGCACGAGGTGACGGCGGTCGTGCGCAATCCCGAAAGGGCAGCGGGGCTGCCGGTCGGCGTAGCGGTGCGTACGGGCGATGCCGCGAACGCGGCAGACGTCGAAACACTCGGTGCGGGACAGGATCTGGTGATCACGGCGACCCGCCCCGCCGTCGGCCGGGAAGCCGAGCTGTCGGGGATGACCGCGGCCCTGCTCTCGGGAGCGGCCCGCTCCGGGGTTCGGCTCTTGCTGGTCGGCGGTGCGGCGACGCTGATCGTCCCCGGCGCCGAGGGTGCGACCTTGCACGAGATGCCGGACTTCCCAGTCGAGTTGCGGGCGATCGCCCAGGCTTGCGCCGACCAACTCGCCCTGTGCCGCGCCGATGCGGTCGCGGACTGGACCTACCTGAGTCCACCGGCGGAACTGGCGCCCGGCGAGCGTACCGGCGCATACCGCGTCGGCGGCGACGAACTGCTCGGTGATCCGGACGGCGTCTCCCGAATCTCGATGGAGGACTTCGCGGTCGCGCTGCTCGACGAGGCGGAGCGCCCGGCGCACCGCGGCGTCAGGTTCACCGTCGCGGCGGCGTGAGAACCGGCGCCGAGGTCGGAAAGCGAGCGCGAACGCGCTCGCTCCCGACCTCGGCGCTGGATTCACACCCGATCGGGTGGCGTGGCTCAGTGTCCGGGCGGCGGCGGTACCGGCCTGCCGTCGGGGCCGAGCGGCGGCGGGCACGGCTTGCCGTCGGCGCCGATCGGCGGGGGCAGCGGCTTGCCGTCGGCGCCCAGCGGCGGAGGCAGTGGCTTGCCGTCCTGGCCCAGCGGGGGCGGCGGGCAGCCGTTGCCGGGATGGCTCGGGTCGTGATCGAACTGCGCCGCAGGCAGGATGTGGGTGAGGGGTTCTGCCGTGACCGATCCCGCGGTGATCGCGCCGAATGCCGCGATCGCGGCGGAAGCGAGGAGGGTGGCCGCTCGAAGCCTCATGCGTCGTCCTGTCTCGAAAGAGGTTGTCTGTCATGGCATTGGACGTTTCGCGGCGCATTCGGTTCCCTTGCGCGCGCAGATGTGACGGGCATCACCGAAGATGCGCGGCACGATGCCGCTGGACCCGATCAGGCGGTGACGCCGGACTCGGGTCGGCTTCTCACCCGGTGATCTCCCTGATGCGCGCGGCGAACTCGGCGTCGGTGCGCTCGAAGGCTTCGCGGATGGCGCCGAAGAGGGCTTGGATCTCGGTGGCGACCGCGATGTACTCGGCGAGCGTGTCGTAGGCGTTGTTGGGTCCGCCGAACGCCTTCTCCCGGAACAACTTCACCAACTCGATCGCCGACCGGAGCCGTGGATCGTCCTCGCCGAGCCCCCAGTGGCCGAGGTCGCCGAGCACCCGCGCGTCGTGCTGCGCGGCCGCGAGCGCGGTGATCAGGTCCTGGCACGCGCGGTCCAGGTCGAGGAAGACCTGAGGTTCGAGGCGCACTTGTAGCGCACCGGCTTTCGCGTCTTCGATGAATGCCCCGAACGGGTTCGTCACGGCCATGGCGGTCGCCCCTTCCACTGGTTCCGTCGATGAATCAGACGCGCCAGCCCCGGAACCGGTTCCATCGAAACACGAATTCACCCCGCGGGCCGCCGGTTTCCGGCGTCCGCTGGGCGAGCACGTCGCGCGGGAGCCGCGCCCCTCGGCTCGTCAGCCCGCGTCGCGGGCGATGACGAGCGGGCAGTTCGCAGAGAGAAGCAGGGACTGGCTGGTCGAGCCGAACACCATGCTGCTGAAGCCGCCCCGGCCCCGGCTCCCGACCACCAGCAGCTGCGCCTGCTCGGACCGTTCGCGCAGCAGGCGTTCCGGCCGGTCCTTGACGACCGCCCGGTGGATGCGGACGCCTGGGAAGCGCTCCTGCCAGCCCGCCAGGCTCTCGGCGAGCACGTAGTCCATCTCGGTGGCGATCGAGTCCGGCTCGAATCCGTAGCGCTCGGGCAGCTCGACGCCGGTCCAGACGTGCAACGCGATGACGTCCACCCCGCGCGCCGCCGCCTCGGCCAGCGCGATGCCGACCGCGGGCTCGCTCACCTGGGTGCCGTCCACGCCGACGATCACCGGCCGCGAACGCATTTCCGGCGAGAGGTCGATGCCTTCGCGCACGATCGCGACGGGACAGTGCGCGCGCCGCGCCAGCGCCGAGCTCACCGAACCGAGCAGGGCCCGGCGCAGGGTGCCGCGTTCCCTGGTCCCCACCACGATCATCCGGGCGTCCGCGGTGTGATCGAGCAGGCTCGGGGTGGTCACCGCCTGCGCGAGCTCGGTGGTGACCTCGACGCCGCCGAATTCCGCCGCCGCTTTCTCGGCCTGCTGGGTCGCCGCGTCGAGCAGCCTGCGACCGTGGTCGGTGAGTCGCGCGTGGTCGGCGCTGGTGAGCGGCTCCGTGGCGCCGGGACCGTAGTCGGCCACCACGTCCACGATGTGGAGCAGGTGCACCGGCGCCCGGTGTCGCGCGGCCGTCTGCGCCGCCCAGATCACCGCCGCCGTCGAGCCGGCGGAACCGTCCACGCCGACCAGGAACGCCGGATTCACCGCCATGACCGCTCCTCTCGTGTGCCACGCGCCAGCTGCCCTCGAGAAAGTTCCGGTGGACACGGCCACCACCCGTGACGATACCCCGTGTGATCGTCGGTCTTCCGGCGCCGAAGGTCGCACCGACGGCGCCGCGGGCCGATCGCCGGACTTCGTTCAGGAGGAGGTGGCCGCGGGCTCCTCGGCCTTTTCCAGGACGGTGGCGACATGCCGCCTCGGACGTTTCGTCCACGGCATCCACCAGTTGGCGCCGCCCATGAGCTGCACGAGCGCGGGCACGAGCAGCATCCGCACCAGGGTCGCGTCGATGACGAGGGCGACGATCATGCCGATGCCGAGGAACCGCATCGGCGTCAGCGGCGAGAGCGTGAACGCGCCGGTGACCAGGACGAGCAGGACGGCCGCCGCCGTGATGACGCGCGCGGTCTTCACGGTGCCGACGCGCACCGCCTCGGCGGTGTCCGCGCCCGCGTTGTGGGCCTCGACCATGCGCGAGAGCAGGAACACCTCGTAGTCGGTGGAGAGCCCGAAGACCACCGCGATGATCAGGACCATCATGCCCGCGGCGATCGGCCCGACGCTGACGCCGAGCACGCCCGCCAGGTGCCCGTCGGCGAAGATCCAGGTGAGCACGCCGAATGTCGCGGCGAGGCTGAGGAAGGCCATCGCGACGGCCTTGAGCGGCAGCACGATCGAGCGGAAGGCGGCCAGCAGCAGGCCGACGGTGGCCAGCACCATGGCCAGCACCATCAGCGGCATCCTCGCCACGATGGAGTCGACGCTGTCCCGGGTGGCCGCGGTGTCGCCGCCGACCCGAATCACGGTGTCGGGCGGCGGCTCGAGCGCCCGGATGTCGCGCACCGCGGCCGCGGCGGCGTCGCTGCGATCGGTGGCGGTCAGGAAGACGTGCACCACCACGAAGTCCTCGGCCCGCCCGACTTGCAGCACCGAGCGGACGCCGGACACGGAACCGAGCGCGCGCAGCGTCTGGTCGACCGCGGCCGCGTTGGGCACCGAGCCGTCCACCCCGCGCAGCACCGCGGTGACGCCGCTGCTCGCGGCGGGGAAGTCGGCGGTGAGCCGGTCGACGGTCTCGCGCATCGCGTTGCCCGCGGGCAGCGCGCGGTGATCGATGTCGCCGAGCCGGATGCCGCCGAGCGGCGCGGCCAGCGCGAGCAGCACCGCGCCCACCGCGATCGTGACCGTGCCCGGCCTGCGCAGCACGGCGCCGACGATGCGGCCCCAGAACCGTTCGGTGCGTTCGTTCGGCGTGGCGCGCCCGATGCGCGGCCCGAACAGAGCGAGCATCGCGGGCAGCACGGTCAGCGACAGCGCGGCGGCCAACCCGACGGCGGCGATGGCACCGAAACCCAAGGAGCGCAACACCGCCTGCGGGAAGACGAAGGTACCGGCGAACGCGCAGATCAGCAGCAGCGCCGAGAAGGCGACGGTGCGGCCCGCGGTCGCGCAGGTCCGTTCGATCGCTCTCGGCACGTCGCGCCCATCGGCCATCTCCTCGCGGAACCGGTTGACGAGGAACAGGCCGTAGTCGATCGCCATGCCCAAACCGAGCAGCGAGGCGATGTTGACCGCGAAGGTGCTCACCTCGGTGATCTCGCTGAGCACCCGGATGGCGCCCATCGCGCCCGCGACGGCGAGCATGCCGACCACCACCGGCAGCGAGGCCGCCGCGACGCCGCCGAACACCAGCACCAGCAGCAAGAGGGTCACGGGCAGCGAGATCGATTCCGCCACCAGCAGATCCCGCTGCGACTGGGCGGTGATCTCGGTGGACAGCGCGCTGTAGCCGGACAGCTCGGTGTCGATGCCGGGAACGCGCAGCGCTGCTTCGAGTTTCGGGTAGGCGGCGATGCGCTCCGTCTCGTCGCCCGCGGTGAACACCACCGCCAGCGCGTGACGCCGGTCGGGGGAGCGCAGGAAGTTCGTGCGCGGTGGGACGCTGTTCCAATAGCTTTCGATCGGCCGCGCCAGCAGCGCGGGATCGATGGCGGCGATCGCCGCGCGCACCCGTGGCCCGATGTCCTCGAGTGTCTGGCCCTCCGGGGCCGTGTAGATCGCCACCACGTCGGGATTCTGCGGGCCGAAATGCTCGGTGACGAGCCGGTCGACCAGTGCGGATTCGCTGTTCGGGTCGATGACGCCGCCCGCGCTGAGCTGCTTGGCGGCGCCCGCCCCGAACAGGCCGCACAACCCCATCACAACCACCGCGACACCGAGCACGGTGCGCGGTCGCGCCATCACGAACCGGGCCCAGGCGATCATCGCCGACCTGCCCGACGGTAGCCCCCCGGAATGTACGGATCGGTGTCGCTCATCGGAAACTCCTGTGCCGCAGTGGTTGTAGCTGTCCGGCGTCAGTGCGCCGGCGACGCCGCGAGTTCGTGTTCCAAGGTGGCCACGAGGCGATCCAGCAGCGCTTCCAGTCGCCGCTCGACCCCCGCGCCGTTGCGGCACGACACCGTGATCTCCAGCCGCCCACCCGATTGCACGATGGCGAACAGCAGCGGCATCATCCCGCTGTGCTGCGGCAGCACCCGGATGGACGTCGGGGTGTAGCCGGGCACCGCCATGTCCGTCAGATCGAAGACGCCCACGTGGGTCACCGTGGCGGAGACCAGGTTCCGGCCGAGGCGCGCACCGACCCAGTTGCCCACGCGCATCACTCCACGGACCACCGCGGGCGGGAAGGCCGTCAGGCCGCCGTTGTCCATCTGATTGAGCTCACGGTTCTCCTTGAGGCCCGCGCGCAACTGGTCGTTCACGGACTTCCAGTCGTCGCCCGGGGCGACGTCGAGGAACAGCGGCAGCGCCAGGTTGGCGGTGGACCGCAGCGTGTGGTCGTGCCTGCGCAGGTCGACCGGAATCATGAAGCGGGACTTGGTCTGCGCCGCCTCGGCGAGCACGGCGGCGACCCGCGCGAGAATTCCCTTGCCGGTGCCCTCGATCGTGCGGTGCCGCAGCAGCCAGCGCGAGGCGGCCGGATCCTGCTTGCCGCGACCGGCCGCCGACGAGAAGGTCGGCATCAGCAGCGAGGGCTTGCCGGGCGCGCCGATGCGCGCGACCAGTTGGACGTCGGCGACCGGGTCGGGCGCGCCGACCGGTTCGACGCCGCGCAGCGCGCGGAACACGTCGTCCACCCACATGCGCATGCCCATGCCGTCCATGACGCCGTGGAAAGCGCGGAAGACGATGGTCACCGGATCCGCGGTGAGCAGCAGGATTTCGCAGGTGCGGTCCGGCGTCGGGCCGATCGGGCTGTTGAGGACGGGGTCGTTCTCCAGCTCGGGGTAGGTCAGCGTGTGGCCGTCGACGACGCGCACGGTGGCCGCGACGCCGCTGTCCACCCAGTCGTCGCCGTCCCGGACGAGCCGGGAGCCGGGGATGGCCGCCGCGGCGACGTCGACCGCGCGCTGGAGTTCGGCGGGGTCCAGCGCGCCCTGCCCGTGCACCGCCACCTGCATCAGGAACGGCGGTGCGAGCTCACGCGCGGCGAAGTACAGGCGTTCGGTCGGGGTGATGGGACGGCGAAAGGTGGTGTCGCTGCTCATGATTGCCTCCGGGTCGGGATCAGCGCAGGTTTTTGGTCAATTCGCGGACGCCCCCCTGGGTGTCGAGCCAGGCGAGGAAGCTCGCCAGCCCGGCCTCCCGATCGACGATCGGGAGGTAGCCGAAATCGCGGCTCGCCGCGCCGGTGTCGTAGGTCGCCGAGCGGGTCATCAGCGCCACCGCATACCGTGACAGCGGCGGCGACCAGCGGGTGGCCACGGCGGGAATCCGCCAGACCGTCTCGATCACGGCAACCACCGCGTCGAGCACCCGCCGATTCGGCTGCCTGGTCGGCGGCTGATAACCCAGCTCGGCGGCGACCTGCCCGAGGAACTTCCACACGTTGGTCTGCTCGGCGTCGGCGATGAAATACGGCTTGCCGCCGACGGATTCGGAGGCGAGCGCCAGTATCGTCGCCTCGACGATGTTGTCGACGTGGCACAGCGAGGCGTACACGTCGCGCCCGTACGACAGATCCGGCAGCTTGCCCTCGGCGACGCGATCGAGCAGCCGCACGATCGGGCCCGACCGGTCGCCCGCCCCCCAGATCGCCCTCGGCCGCAGTGCGCAGGTGGCGAAACCCGGTGCGTTCGCGGCGAGTACGGCGCGCTCGGCGGCGGCCTTGGTCTCGGAGTAGAGGTTCAGGTAGCGGCGCGGATAGGGGAGGGACTCGTCGACGTCGAGCAGGTCGCCGCCGTGGTAGTCCATCATCGCGCTGGGGCTGGAGATGAACACGAACCGCGACGCGCCGCCCCGCTTGGCCGCGTCGAGCAGCCGCTGGGTGGCGCGGACGTTCTCCTCCCAGAACTGTTCGCGGGTGCCGCGTTCGTCGACGCGGGCGGCGCTGTGCACGACGGCGTCGATCCCG
The DNA here is from genome assembly GCF_057708605.1 of Nocardia sp. bgisy118. Lineage (NCBI taxonomy): Bacteria > Bacillati > Actinomycetota > Actinomycetes > Mycobacteriales > Nocardiaceae > Nocardia > Nocardia sp. bgisy118. Next base: position 485,197 of record NZ_JBYISM010000001.1, read on the forward strand.
CCGGTCGCCTCCACCAGCGACGGCGCGTCGGTGAGATCACCGTAGACGATCTCGACCCGCTCGCGCGCATCTCCCAGATCGCTCAGATTGCTGGTGCGCCGCACCAGGATTCGCACGTCGTGCGCGCCGTCGGCCACCAGCCTGCGCACGAGCGCGCCGCCGAGGAAGCCCGAGGCCCCGGTAACGAGAATCTTCATCGCTGGCCCTCTCGATGATCGGTGGGTGTGCCGTCGCCGGTCGCGTCGGCCCGGCCGGAGCCGAGCCGATCCCCGTACCAGGTCAAGCCGAAGATTTGGGTGAGCACCGCGGTTTTCAGCGGGGAATGCCCGGTGCCGCGCGTGGCGCGCAGCGCGACCGGGATCTGGGCCGCGTGCACCACCACGCTGAGAAACGCGTCGATCCACCACACGGCGCGCAGCCAGCGGTTGCGTGGCGCCCGTTCGACGAGCGCCGCGACAAGGCCTGCCGCGAGGTAGAGCCAGCCGAGGACCGGAATCGCTCGCAGCGCTGTCGTTCTCATCGGCGCGCCTCGGCCTTCAGCTGCTTGTCTGCCCACACCGCGAGCTGTTCGCGGCCGATCTTGGCGTTGTGCCGGATGTCCACCGGGAACTTGGGGTGCACCAGGACATCGGTGATCTGCTTGGTGAGCTCGTATTCGGTGGCGCGGGTGCGCAGCTTCATCTCGACGGCGGTGCGATCCACACCCGGCTTCAGCTCGACGCACAGCACGGGTCGCTGCGCGCCCTTCACGCCGACGCCGACCAGCGCCGTGCGCGCCACGCCGGACACCGTGTTGAAGATCTGCTCGAGCTGCACGGTGAACATCGGACCGTCCGCGGTGACCACCCGCTGACTCTTGCGCCCGCAGAACCAGATTCGGCCCTGTTCGTCGATCCGGGCCAGATCGCCTGTGCGGTGCCAGATCCGGTCGCCGTCGACGATTTTGCCCTGGTGGTTGGCCTCGTGCGGCCAGTAGTACGCGGTGCTCACGTTCGGACCCGAGACGACGAGTTCGCCCACGCCCCTGGTCTTCTCCAGTTCGCCCGCCAGCTCCTCGGCGCGCGCCCAGGTCGGGATCGGCGCGTCGGTGATGGCCACCAGCCGGGCTTCGACCCGGTCCGACGGCCGCCCGATACAGGTGCCTTCGCCCTGATGCGCCTTGGTCACCAAGCCGCCGAGTAGTTCCCTGGATTCGATGGTGGACATGGGCAGCGCCTCGGTGGAGCCGTAGCCCGCGAAGATCTGCACGTCCTCGTTCAGCACGTCGCGCAGCCCGGCGATGCACCAGTCCGGCACCGGCGCACCGCCGGAGTAGATGCTGCCGAGGGTGGGCAGATCCGTCGGGTGCTGCTCCAGGTGGCGCAGCAGCGGAATCAGCACCGCTGGGGAGGCGAACATGGTCCGCACCCCGAATCTGCCGATGGCGTCGACCACGTGCGCCGGGTCCGTCGAGCCGACCTGGCTGGGAATCAGCGGCGGCAGCACGCAGCGCGCGCCGAGCAGCAGATCGAGCACGCCGACCAGCGGCAGGGTGATCAGCGAGGTGTCCGGAGGGACGTGGCCGCGCGCGGTGTCGACCTGCTCCACCATGGCGGCGAGGTTGCCGTGGGTGAGCTGAACCGCCTTCGCCGGGCCGGTGCTTCCGGTGGTGAAGGCGATGATCAGCAGACTGCCCGGGTCGGCGGGTGCGCGATTCGGCGCCGGGCGCTGCGGGCGCCGGGCCCAGTCCTGCAACCGCTCACCGCGCCAGAACCACTGTTTGCCGACGGTGACCGCGGTGCGCACGCCGCGGAAGCTGCGGGGGAACAGAACGCGCAAGGCGTGCGCCTGCGGGATGCCGATGAACGCCTCGGCGTCCACCGCGCGCAAGCAGCGCAACATCTTGCGCACACCCATGCCCGGGTCGATGACCACGGGCGCGGCCCCGATCTTCAACAGCGCGAACAGGATCGCGTAGAGCTCGGGGCTCGGCAGGACCAGCACGATGGTGCGGGTGCCGGTGCCGACGCCGGAGGCCGTCAGCCGCTCGGCGATCGCGTCCGACCATTCGTCGAGTTCGCGATAGCTGAGGTGCCGGTAGGCCGGCAGGCCATCGGGATTCTTCCCCTCGGGGTAGATCACCGCTTGGCGGTCCGGCTCCGTGCGCGCGAACGCACGGAACCGGTCGATGGCCTGCCAGTAAGTCCCTGCGGTCACGCGGGCGCCCCGACGAGGGCAGGCAGCCGGTACAGCACCGCCGCCGCCGACGGACCCGCGCCCGCCGCGACGAACAGCACCTGCGTGTGCGGGCCGAACGCATCCTGCGCCACGGCGCGGTCGTAGGCCAGTGGCAGCGCGGCGGTGTGCGGGTCCCCGTCGGACAGGTCGGGGGTGCGCACCGAATCACGCGCGATGCCGAGCGCGTCCGCCAGCCGCAGCGGGAATTCCGCGCTCGGTGTGGAGGCGATGAGCACCGTGGCGGCCAGATCGATGTCACCGGCCTCGGCGAGCGCCGCGCGGGCGGGCTCCAGCGCGACCTCGAGGAGGCGGTCCTCGAAGCCGGGCTCACGCTCGACGGTCATCAGGCCGCGGCCGACGGTGCCCATGGTGGCGGTGTCGACGTAGGCCTCGATGGCCGGCGTGCCCTCGGCGGTCGCGGTGTGCACACGGCCGAAGCCCTCGGGCTCGTCGGTGCGCTCCAGCAACAATGCGGCACCCGCTGTGGCGTAGGGGAATTCGTCGTCGGCAATCGCGCGGGTCAGCGACGGGTGGGTGTCACCGGAGACGATCAGCACGTGCTCGGCGCTGCCGGTCTCCAGGATCGAGATGGCCACCTGCACCGCGTTGAGCACGCCGACCGCGCCGTTCATCAGGTCGAACGAGAACGAGGTCGGATCGTCCTTCTCGTACTCGAGGCCGATGCCCGCCGCCTTCTGGATCAGCGCGGATACCGCGGGTTCCACGGTGTTCGAATCGCGGTGCACGCCCGCGTTGATCAGCACGCCGACCTGCGCGGGCTCGATGCCCGCGCGGTCCATCGCGCGCCGTGCGGCGCGGCCGCTGTGCGCGATGATGCTGTGGGTGTCGCCCGCCCGGCTGACTCCGGTGGACTTGATACGCACGCCCATGTCGATTACCTCAGACCTTCAGGGAGGAGATGGTGGTGGACAGGAAGCCGGTCACGACGCCGGAAGCGGCCGGGATCATCAGCAGTTTCGATCCCGCCGGGATGTTCTGATCGCTGAGCTGATCGTGCAGCACGATGAAATGCGAAGTGGTGGAGGTGTTTCCGTACTTGTGGATGACGTTGAGGTCCGGCGGCATCGGCGAGCCGAACTCGCGTGCGGCGATCGCGTTGGCGTAGGGAACCGCCGCGGCGCCGAACTGGTGGTGGATGATGTAGTCGAACTGCTCGTCGGCGAAGGTCTTGCCCTGCGCGTCCAGGTAGCTGCCCTGGGTGTTCGGCCAGAGCATGAACCGGGCCTCGTTGTGCATCTTGCGGTTGTCGGTGTACAGGGCGACGCCCTGGGTCCGGCCGCTGGGCATGCCGAGGCACAGGTGCGAGTGCTCCGAGGCCGTCATCATCTCGATGTAGTGGATCTTGTCGGCGTCGTCGACCGCCTCGTCCAGCACGATCGCGCATCCCGAATCACCGACCGAGAGCGAGGCGAACTGCAGATCGTATTTCTCGGAAATTTCGTTCACCGCGGTTTCGGCGATCGGCGTAATTGCTTCACCGCTGACCACCATGCCGTTTCGGACGATGCCGGCGCGAATCATCCGATCGAGGATGTAGGTGCCGGAGAGCATTCCGGCGCACGCATTCGAAATATCGAAAGTGATCGCCTTTCGAGCGCCGACGTGTTTGGCGATCGACGAGGCGAAAGCGGGCTCCATATACACCCTGGTGCCGTGCTTGCTGCGCGTGATCGAACTGGAGATGATCACGTCGAGTTCGGCGGCGGAGTACCGTGACCTGGACAGGCAGTCCTCGGCGGCCTTGATGGCGAGCGCGAAGGAATCCTCGTAACTTTCCGGACGCGTATCGTGCACCCGGCGTTCCTTGATTCCTGTGATTCGCTCGAGATCGAACGACGGCGGCACCTTGAGCCGCGCGATCAAGTCCTCGGTGGTGACGCTGTTCGAGGGCAGATATGCGCCGATGGATTCGAAGCGAGAATGCGACACGTGAGCTCCTGGAAATCGTTGACAGATACGGTTCCGGATCTTCTCTGATCGTCGGTGCGTCGGAACACTACCGGACAGTAACTAGAAATGGGTACGTTTCGAAATCGACCCTCCTTCTCAGACAGTCGGCGCGGCGACGTATACGTTTCGTGCGGTGTCACTAACTGGATACTGCTCGGCTATGGCCGCTCGCTATGGTGGCCGGTAGGGGGCACTTCACCGCCCTGACACTCGTTTTGCGAGCTTGCTGGGCGACGAAGGCGATCCGCGGCGCGATGCGGGTGCGTTGTGAGCGCGAACAATTGGCTAACCAGGGTTCGAAATAGCTAGGCGGATGTACGAAGTGGTACCGCCGAGCTTCCTGTGAGTGACCTCACTCGCCTGCGAGGCCTTGCGAACCGGTCGGTATCGAAAGCGGGTTCGTCGCCCCCGAATCTCGGCAATGGCGTTGGGGTGGAGGCGAACCGGTTCGTCGCCGATTTCGGGCCCGCGCGTGCTCGCCTCCGGTCCGGATGGGCGGCCGAGTGGACATCGAATTGGGCGACCGGGCGTACTCGCGCCTGCGGCCCGGCTCCGGACAGGCCATCGACAGACGTCGCAGGCGGCGCGATTAGGCTTCCCTTATCGCGGATGCACCGCCGCACCCGTCCGCAGAAGAATCGGAGGAGCTGTGTCATGACGACCGAGACCGAGCACGTCGATGTACTCATCGTCGGGGCCGGATTGTCCGGCATCGGTGCGGCGTACCACGTGCGGCAGGCTTTCCCGGGACGTCGTTTCGCGGTTCTGGAGAGCCGCGCCGCCCTCGGCGGCACCTGGGATCTGTTCCGCTACCCGGGACTTCGCTCGGACTCGGACATGTACACCCTCGGCTACCGCTTCCGCCCCTGGCTGGGGGAGAAGGCGATCGCCGACGGTCACACGATCCTCGATTATCTGCGGGACACCGCGAGCGAGAACGGGATCGCCGAACACATCCGCTACCACCACCGCGTGGTGCGGGCCGAATGGTCCTCGTCCGACAATCGGTGGACCGTGCGCGCCGAACGGACCGACACGGGCGACGTGGTCACGCTGACCACCGATTTCCTGTGGTGCTGCTCCGGCTACTACCGGTACGACGAGGGCTACACGCCGGACTTCGCGGGCACCGAGCGCTTCTCCGGTCCGATCATCCACCCGCAGCACTGGCCGGACGAGCTGGACGTCGCGGGCAAGCACGTGGTGCTCGTCGGCAGCGGCGCCACCGCCGTGACGCTCGGGCCCGCGCTGACCGCGCAGGGTGCGCACGTCACCATGCTGCAGCGCTCACCCAGCTACATCATCTCCGCGCCCGAACGCGACAATCTGGCCCACCGGGCGCGAAAGTGGTTGCCCGCCAAGGCTGCCTACGCGGTGGCGCGCGCGAAGAACGTCGCCATCGCGACCGCGATCTATCAGCTGAGCCAGCGCTACCCGGAACGCATGCGGGCACGCATCCGCGGGTGGCAGCAGCGCTGGCTGCCGCCGGGCTTCGACATCGACACCCACTTCACGCCGAAGTACAACCCGTGGGACCAGCGGCTGTGCCTCGCGCCGAACGGCGACTTCTTCCGCGCTATTCGCAAGGGCGAGCTCGACATCGTCACCGATCGCATCGAGACCTTCACCGAGCGCGGTCTCGCGCTGGCCTCCGGCGGCCACCTCGACGCCGACATCGTCATCACCGCAACGGGTTTGAACCTGCTCGCCTTCGGCGGCATGAAACTGGTCGTGGACGGGAAGCCGGTCGAGATGGCCGATCACCTCGCCTACAAGGCGATGATGCTCTCCGGGGTGCCGAACTTCGCCTTCGTGATCGGTTACACGAACGCGTCGTGGACGCTGAAAGCGGATCTGGTCAGCGAATACGTAGTGCGCCTGCTGCGGCACATGGACGCGCACGGCTACGCCCGCTGCATGCCGGTGCGCGACCCTTCGGTCGGCAAGGCGCCGCTGTTCACCAACTTCATGCCCGGTTACGTGCTGCGCGCCGCCACCCTGTTCCCGATGCAGGGCGATCGCGCGCCGTGGGCGCTGCACATGAACTACGTGCGCGATCTGATCACGTTGCGCCACGGCGCGATCACCGACGGCGCCATGCGATTCGAGGGCGCCGCGCGCCGCGACCGGATCCCCGCCGGGACGTAGCGAGCGCTTCCGGGAGGGGCGCTCGGTAGGCGCTGCCGGACGAGTCCGTCCGTGAACTGCGCACGGCCGGAGCGAATGCGGAGATGCGTTTACTTCGCGTCCGAGGACCGGACCAGCGCGACGGCGGTGAGCAGGCGGGCGGCATGCTCGTCGAACCGTTCGCGCGGGACGTCCATCGCGCCGTTCAGCCACGGCCGGTACAGGTAGGCCAGCGCGCCGAAGATCGCGTTCGCGTTGAGCACGCTGTCGAGGTGGTCGGGGCCGGGTTCGCGGTAGTCGCCCGCGCCGATGGTCATGGCGATGGGCGCGGTGAACAACTCGATGAGCTCGTCGCCGCGCTGCGACAGCACGGGGGTGGCCTGCGACTCGACGAACATGATCCGGCCCCGGCGCGGATCCTCGGTCAGATAGTCGGTGAAGGCGGCCACGACGTGGCGGAACATCGCCTCGCGTTCGATCGGCGCCTCGGTCAGCGCGTCGAGCAGGTGGTCGCGCGCCCCGACGACCACGGTTTCCAGCACGGTGACCAGCAGCGCCTCCAGATTGGGGAAGCTCTCGTAGAAATAGCGCTCGGTCAGCCCGGCCTGCCTGCACACCCCGCGCATGGAGATCTCGGCGGCGCCGACGGTCGCCATCAGCTCGGTCGCCGCCTCGACGAGTTGTGTTCGGCGCGTGGCGATCCGCTCGGCGGGGGCGAGGCCACGCCAGTTGCGCATACGGGCGAAGGATTCATCGGAATCTGCGACCATCCCCCGATCCTCTCATGCCCGAATCGGCTACGACGGGGGCCGAGTTCCCGGCGTTCAGCCGGCCGCGGGGGGTGCCTCGGGGAAGAGGTTCGGGATGTCGAGGGCGTATTCGACGTCGGCGCGGGTGCCGAGGGTGGTCAGCAGCACCCGGATCATGGTGAGTCGCGCGGCGTCGACGGTCTCGGCGTCGGGTTCGGCGCCGGGCGCGGTGCCCGCGGAGATGCGGTAGACGACGTACTCGCAGACGTGCAGCGCGGCGTCCAGATCGAGCGGGGAGGGGATCGGTCGGTCCAGCTCGGTGAACGTCTCGCGGACGGTCGCGCGGATGTCGTCGAGGGCGCGCTCGCGATAGGCGGAGACGGGCGAGCCCGGATCGTGCAGCTCGGCGAACAGCGGGCGCAGCATCGCGCCGTGGCCGCGCGCCCAGCCCAGGTAGGCGTCGATGAGCCGGATGCCGAGTTCCACGGGCTCGGCGGTGCCGGTGAGCGCGGCGCGGATGCCGCTGACCAGGCCCTCGTTGGAGGCGGTGAGCAGCACGTGCAGCGGTTCGGCGGCGTTGCCGAAGTACCGGTAGAACGTCGGCCGCGCCAGCCCGGCCTGTTCGATGATCTGGGCGACGCTCAGTCCGCGAGAGCCGTTGCGGGTGAACACTTCCGCCGTGGCCAGCACGATCCTGGCCTTGACCTCCTCGGCCTGCTCCCTGGTCTGCGGTGGGCGGCCGCGGCGCGTCGTCGTCGCGTCAGTGGACATGGTGAGACCTCACAACCGGATGTCGGGCATGTCTGTGCTGCACAACGGAGAGCTTGACACGGGACACGTCACGAGGATTAATCTAACACCACTGTTCAGTAAATGTCTGGACGTGCGCACCCGAACCGCCCTCCGAGAGGTCCGACCATGACGACCGCCGCCAAGCTGCCCGCCGAAGCCGCCGCACTGCCCGCCGACCTGGTCCGGCCGCTGCTCGAGCATGCCGTCGCGGGCCGCGCGCCCGCGGTCGAAGTGTTCGCGCCCGCCACCGGGCGGCTGATCACCGAACTGCCCCAGTCGTCCACCCGCGACATCGAGCGGGCCTTCGCCACGGCACGGGCCGCGCAGCGCGAATGGGCGCGCCGCCCGGTGCGCGAGCGCGTCGCCGTGCTGCGCCGCTTCCACGACATCGTGCTCGCCGAGCAGGACACCATCCTCGACCTCGTGCAGACCGAGACCGGCAAGTCCCGTGCGCACGCCTTCGACGAGGTCGGCGACGTGGCGGTCAACGCCAGGTACTACGCCTCGGTCGCCGAGAAGCTGCTCGCCACCCGCAAGCCGCGCGGCGTGCTGCCGGTCCTCACCCAGGTCGACGTCCGCCACCGGCCCAAGGGCGTCGTCGCGGTGATCTCCCCGTGGAACTACCCCCTCGCGCTGGCCGCCTCCGACGCGTTGCCCGCGCTCGTCGCCGGCAACGCCGTGGTCGCGCGGCCCGACAACCAGACCGCGCTCACCGCGCTGTGGGCTATCGATGCCGCCGTGCGCGCCGGGCTGCCGCGCGGACTGTGGCAGGCAGTGCTCGGCCGCGGTTCGGTGATCGGCGGCGAGGTCATCGGCCGCGCCGACTACGTCGACTACACCGGCTCCAGCGCCACCGGCCGCACCATCGCCCAGCAGGCCGGCGAACTGCTGATCGGCTACTCGCTGGAACTGGGCGGCAAGAATCCGCTGCTGGTGCTCGCCGACGCCGACGTGTCCCGCGCCGCCAGGATCGCCATCCGCGCCTGCTTCGCCTCGGCCGGGCAGCTGTGCGAATCCATGGAGCGCATCTATGTGCACGAGGCGGTCTACGACCGCTTCGTCTCCGCATTCGTCGCCAACGTGCGCGCGATCGAGCTGGGCGCGGAGCTGAACTACGGCAGCGACATGGGCTCGCTGACCTTCCAGCGCCAGCTGGACACCGTGCGCGCGCATGTCGACGACGCCGTGGCCAAGGGCGCGACGGTGCTCGCGGGCGGTCGCGCGCGCCCCGATCTCGGCCCCTTCTTCTACGAGCCGACGGTGCTCGCCGGTGTGCGGCCGGGCATGACGGTCTACCGCGAGGAGACCTTCGGCCCCGTGGTCTCGATCTATCGCGTCGGCAGCGACGAGGAAGCGATCGAGGCCGCCAACGACACCGCCTACGGACTCAACGCCAGCGTGTGGACCAAGAACGTGCAGCGCGGCCGGGAGGTCGCCGCGCGCATCAACGCGGGCTCGGTGAACGTCAACGAGGGCTTCATCGCCGCGTGGGGCAGCGCCGACGCGCCGTCCGGCGGTCTCGGCATCTCCGGCACCGGGCGGCGGCACGGCCCCGAGGGCCTGCTCAAGTACATCGACACCCAGACCATCGCGGTGCAGCGGGTGCTGCCGATCGCGCCGCTGCCGGGGATGTCGGAGGAGCTGTGGGCCAAGACCATGACGCTCTACTTCGCCGTCATGAAGACGCTGCGCCAGAAGTAAAGACACGAACGCAGGGATAGGGAACGAATGAAGCTGGACACGGTTGCGGGCAAGAAGGTCCTGGTCACGGGCGCTGCCATGGGCTTGGGCAAGCTGTTCGCCGAGCGCGCGGTGCGCGAGGGCGCCGCGGCGGTGGTGCTGTGGGACGTCAACGAGATCGCGCTGAAGGGCACCGCCGCCGAACTCGCGGGTCGCGGGTCGCGGATCGAGGAGTTCGTGGTGGACGTGTCCGACCGCGACGCCATCGCCGAGACGGCGGCCGCGGTGCGCGAGGCGGTCGGCGACATCGACATCTTGGTGAACAACGCGGGCATCGTGCGCGGCAACACCTACTTCTGGGAAACCGAGAACCGCGCTGACATCGACAAGACCATGGCGATCAACTCGCTCGCGCCGATGTACATCACGCTCGAATTCCTGCCCGCCATGGTGCGCGGCGCCGGCGAGGGGCGGGTGCTCAACATCGCCTCGTCCGCGGGCTTGGTGTCCAACCCGCGCATGTCGGTCTACGCCGCGTCCAAGTGGGCGGCGCTCGGCTGGTCCGACTCGGTGCGCCTGGAACTGGAGCAGGCGGGCCACGACCACGTCAAGGTCACCACCGTGTGCCCGACCTACATCAACACCGGAATGTTCGACGGCGCCAAGGGTTTCTGGCTCACCCCGATCCTCGAGCAGGACGACGTGGTCGACACCTCGTGGAAGGAGATGAAGCAGGGCAACCCGCTGGTCGTCCTCCCGTGGACCTCCCGCCTCAACCGGGCGCTCTCCGGCGTCCTGCCGCTGAAGCTCCGCGACCTCTTCCTCGACACGGTCGGTGTCTACCGCTCCATGGACCAGTTCACCGGGCGCAAGAAGTAACCGGCCTCGGCGCCGTTGCAGCGCCCGCCCTCGATTGCGCGGTGGTCAGGGGCGGGCGCCGACGACGACGGTGGCGTAGTACTCCTCGGACTCCGCGACGCGCGCGGTGAGACCGTGCGCCGCGAGGATCTCGATGGCGACGACCGACTGTTCGGGACTCGATTCGACCAGCAGGTGCCCGCCGGGGGCAAGCCACTCGGACGCTTCGGCGGCGACGCGGCGGAAGACGTCCAGTCCGTCGGCGCCGCCGTCGAGCGCCGTGCGCGGCTCGTGGTCGCGGGCTTCGGGTGGCATGCCCGCGATGTGGCCGGACGGCACGTACGGGGTGTTGGCGAGCAGAATGTCGACGCGGCCGCGCAGGTCGCCGGGCAGCGGCTCGAACAGGTCGCCCTGGTAGACCGCCGCGCCGAGCGGATCGAGATTGCGGAGCGCGCACGCGACAGCGGCGGGTTCGATATCGGCGGCGGCGAGTTCGACGGTCCGTCCCTCGGCGATGAGCGCGGTGGCCAGCGCCAACCCCAACGCCCCCGAACCGCAGCACAGGTCGACCACCGTGGGCGCCGACCCGACCGCGCCCGCGAGCGCGAGTGCCTCCTCGACCAGGAAGACCGTGCGTTGCCGCGGCACGAAAACCCCCGGCCCGACCGCGACCCGCAGCCCGCGGAACTCCGCCCACCCCAGCAGGTGCTCCAGCGGTGTCCCGGAAACCCGTTGCGCGACAAGGCTGTTCAGATCGCTCCCGGTCTCGTCCGCCGCGCCGATCAACAGCCGCGCCTCGTCCTCGGCGAACACACACCCTGCCGCCCGTAACTGCGCCGCCACCTCGGCGACCTCCACACCTGACACCCGGCCATCCTGCACGAGTCGGCTCGGCGTCTGCCAGCGGGTATCCGGTGCCGGTGCGAGATGGGACTGCCGCACCACCAGGTTCGTCGATGACTACCGAACGCCGTGGCCTGTGTGTTCGTCGAGCAAACCGGTGGTCCGAACGCGTCGCGGCCCGAGCGAGGACGTCTCACTCGGGCCGCGACGCGCGTGGCTATCGGGACATGTCCAGCTGGAAGGTGCGGGTGGCGTCGAGGTAGATGCCGCGCTGGGCGTTGCGGGCGGGTGGGGGCAGCTGGGAGACCAGCTGTTCGAGGGACGTGGTGGCGCCGACGACGCGGGTGCCCGCCACGATGAAATCGGCGACCGCGCGGCGAATGTGATTGGGCGAGGTCACCACGACGGCGCTGGTCGCGCCGACATCGCGCAGCAGCCGACTGCTGAACAGCGCGTTCTGCACCGTCGAACTCGCCCGGTTCTCGACATGGACTCGGGAGGCCGGGATGCCGCGCTCGACCAGCCAGTTGCGCATGGCATCGGCCTCGGTGATCCCGTTCTGCGGATTGCCGCCGGTCACCACGATCGGCGAGAACGGTGCCGCGACGGCCTGGATCCAGGCGGCGGTCAACCGGTTCACCAGCTCGGGGCGCAGCGCGCCGTCGGGGAGCAGACCGTAGCCGAGCACCACGATGCCCGTCTGCGGACCGATCAGCGCGGGCAGCGGATTCGGCAGGGTGCCGACCGCGGCGCCGATGGCATTGAGCACGTGGCCGGTGCCCGCGGCCATCACCGGGTCGGTGGCCTGCAACCGGCCCATGGCGTCGGCCAGTGCGGGCAGGTCGTTGGCGTAGTGCGACCAGATGGCCTGCAACGAGAGCGCTTCGGCGTCACCGGGATCGGTGCCGAGCAGCGCGCGCAGGTCGGCGAGGCCCGCGCCCTCGTTGCCGTCGGTGAAGTGGCGCTGGGCGGAGTTGTAGAGGGCGTCGGTTTCGGGGGACGCCTGGGCGGGCGCGCCGACCAGACCGGTGAGGGTGAAGGCCGCGAACGACGCCGCGACCAGGGATTTCCAATGCCTCGAGATTCTCACTACAGTCGACACCTTTCCACGCGTGAAACGGGTTTCGGTACGTCAGCTGACAGTTGGCCGGTGGCAAAGCTCCGTCCACGATACGACCGCGACCGGGCGGAACCCGGTAATTCGCGGGCCGAATCGCCCCGTGACTTCGCGCGATCGCGCCGCGACTTCTCGCGATGACGGGCCGGGAGACGATGACTCCGCTCGGGTGCGCGGGTTGCTGCCGGAATGCGTCCGGCAGCGCCCACTAAGCTGTCACCCCGTGGACACCCTTTCGCTGACCGGCAAGGAACTCGCCGCCGCCATCAACGCCGATACCAAGGAACGCGCCGCCGCGTTCGTCGCGGGCGCGCACGCCCCGCGGCTGGCCCTGGTCGTGGCCAACGACGATCCCGCCAGCGCCTGGTACGTCAACTCGCTGCGCAAGGCCGCCGAGCGACTCGGAATCGCGTGCGATCGCATCGATCTGGGCGCCGACGCCACGGCGGAGCAGATCCGAGCGGAACTCGACGCGCGCAGCGCCGACCCCTCCTTCGACGCGATCATGCTGCAGACCCCGCTGCCCGCGGGCGTCTCGCTCGACGACGTGAGTTCGGCGATCGCCGCCGACAAGGACGTCGACGGCGTCAGCCCGCTCTCGCTCGGCCTGCTCGCCGCCGGTCTGGACGGTTTCGTGCCCGCCACCTCCGAGGCCGTGGTCGAGTTGCTGAAGCACCACGAGATCCCGTTGCGCGGCAAGCTGGTCGCGGTCGTCGGGCGCTCGAACATCGTCGGCAAGCCGCTGGCGCAGCTGCTGCTCGCCGAGGACGCCACCGTCACCGTGTGCCATTCGCGCACCGCCGACCTGGCCGGCGTGACCTCGACGGCCGATGTGGTGGTGGCCGCGGCGGGCCGGGCCGGGCTGGTCACCGGCAAGCACGTGCGCGAGGGCGCGATCGTCATCGACGTTGGCACCAACGAGGCGCCGGACGGCGGCATCGTCGGCGACGTGGACGCGGATTCGGTGCGCGGCAAGGCCGCCGGACTCAGCCCCGTCCCCGGCGGCGTCGGCCCGGTGACCACCGCGCTGCTCATGCGGCACGTGGTCGCGGCGGCGGAGAAGCTGCGCGGCTGACGGCTGCGGTGGCGGAACCGTCGCCGAGATCGGCGAGCGGCGCGGTTCAGCCGGCGGCGGCCGGGCGGCGGGGAATCGTCCGCGAGATCGGCGGGCGGTGCGGCTCAGCCCGCGGCGGCGATGCCCGTGATGAGGGTGCGGTCGCCCGCGCGGGCCACGCTGACCAGCTGGGCGTTGTAGGTCATCGGGTCGCGGCCGGGCCGGGACTCGGTGATCACGACGCGATATTGGCCCGCGAACGCGCCGGGGGTGATCGCGACGCAGTGCGTGGTGCCCGCGGGGATGCTGTCGATGCCGTGCTGAATGGCGTCCACGGTGGGCACCGAGGCGTTCGGCGCGACCACGGTGCGCGCCTGTTCGGCGGAGCGCGTCACGTAGTACGCGTACTGGAACGCGAAGATGGCCCCCGGACCGGAATCCGTGCCGCCGTCGCCGTTGCCCTGAATCTTGTCGCCGATGCGCTCCGCGGGGCAGCGGGACGCGGGAACCACCAGCGGCTCGGTGGTCGGGGCGGGACTGTTGGAGGCCGTGGGCTGCGGCGCGGGACCGCCGCGGAAGTACAGGAAAGCCGCGGCAGTGACCGCCAGTGCGGCGACGGAACCGATCAGCGCGGGAGCCCAGCGGCGCAGCGGCGGGCGTTTGGGGGATCGGTCGATCATCCGTGCGAAGACGTCCTCTTCGGGGAAGTGCATTGGCTCCGGGGCGAATTCGGCGTCGGGTTCCCCCTCGGGTTCGTGAGAGTCGTACGGCCGCTGCGACTCCCGGACCGGCCAGTCGCCGCGAAAGCGCAATTCACCGGGCCACGGCGGCGACCCGGGCGCGGCAGCCCGCGGCATCATGCTCTGTCCGGGTCGTGTCGTCATGTCCGGTCGTTCCATCTCCCCGCCTTCATCAGGTCACGCCGTCGGGTAGTCCCACATCGAAACCAGCTCCCCGGCACGATACTGCCAGGGAACCGCGTTCTGCGAAACGTCCGGGGCGCGTGGCGCGGAGAGGCGGACCACTGGACCCGGGCTCACCAGTGCACGTTGACCGGGTCGCCGATGCCGACCGTCTGGTAGTACCAGGCCGCGTCGTCGGGTGCGAGATTGATGCAGCCGTGGCTGACGTTGGCGTAGCCCTGCGAATCCACCGACCACGGTGCCGAGTGCACGAAAACGCCACCCCACGTGAGGCGTTCGGCGTACTCGCCGTTGATCAGGTAGCCCTCCGGCGAGCTCAGCGGGATGCCGATGGTGCGGGAATCGAAGACCACCGAGCGAAACTTCTCCAGCACCGGGAAAGTGCCTGTGGGAGTTTCGAATCCGGACTTGCCCATGGAGGCGGGCATGCTCCGCACGACTTGGCCGCCGATGCTGACGGTGAAGGTGTGCGCGGACATGTCGGCCTCGGCGTACACGCCTTCGTTGGTGCGGAATTCGGTGCGGGCGTTGCCGATTCGGACGGTGATGGCGGAGCGTGCGGGCAGGAAGCCCGTCGGCGTCCAGGTGAGTTCGCGGTCGGTGGTCCAGGCGAACGTGCCGTCGAGCGGGCCTGCCGAGCCGACTGTCACGAGACGCTCGGCGCGAGCGCGATTCGTGACGGGTGCGGCGAACTGGATGGTGATCGGATGCGCGATGCCGACTTCCTGTCCTGCGGTCGGCGTGATCGCCGTGATCCTGTCGGCGGACGAAGGAACGATCAGTGTCGCTCCCGCCGCACCGGAGCCGAACGCGGTCAGCATGATGACCACGGTCGCGAGGAACAGGTGGCGAAGTACGCTCCTCATGGCTCCACCCCTTTCGAGATGGTGTCGTACGCGAAAAACCAGTCTACGCCTTCATGATCAACCCGGCTTGCCGAACATCCAGGACAGGATTTCCCGGGGATCAACCATGAGACCGGTCGGTTTTCTCTAAGCCTTCGAAGAGTAGCGCGCCTCTCATCCAGCCACGGGGTCCGATTACGTCGTCGGCGCTCCGCCGAGCCCCCGCACGGATCGCGATTCCGGCTTGGGTGTCGCGGGCCGGCGGGCGATGCGCCCGCCGAGCCGTTCGTGCACCGTGAACCCGTGCCCGCGGCACCAGCTCGCCAGCGCCGGGATCGCGGCCTCGTCGTCGCGGAAGGTGGGCAGCAGCTGGCCGACGATGTGCAGGCGATGTGCGTCCGCCGTCCGGCACAGGTGCGCGAGTCCCGCACTGCCGAGGCCCATTCCGCGCAGCGCGGGCGTGACCGTGATGCCCTCGAGTTCGATTGTGCTGGTGTGGATCTCGAAGCCGATCTCGATCGGGCCCGGTCCGCGTCTGCGCAACTGCGCGATGTCGGAGGGGATCGGGCGCAGTTCGCCGGGAAGATGATCGATCAGCCGCTGCCGCGCCACCTCGGAAGGGGCCAGCCGGACGCTCTCCAGCAGCCGGTTGGTGAGCTCGTCGACGCACCGGCGGTCGCCTTCGGCGGCCTGTTCGCGCACGAAGGGGCAGTCGCGGGCGATGGCGCGCAGCTGGCGCGCCCACTGCGGCGCGCTCACCGCGAAACGCGACGTGACGACCGCGATGGTGGTCTCGATGCCGACCACACCGGCCAACGTGGTGGTCTCGCCGCCGGAGAGCAATCCCCAGGAGTGCTCGTCGGCCCCGACCCCGTGCCTGCCCAGTTCGCGCCGCAGCTTGTCGAGACGCCGTTCCGCGCGCTCGTACGCGCCGCCGGGCAAGCGGCCGAGCCAAGCGGGCCTGCCCTGCAAGTTGGTGCGGATGCGCAGGTCGGCGAGCGCGATGCGCGCGGCATGGTAGTTGCTCCAGGCTTGCGCGCGCCGCGCGCGGACCTGGAGCGCCGGATCGGAGCCGGGTATCTCGGAGGACGGGGGATCGTCACTCATGACCATCAACCGTAGATCCGGACATGGTCACCTGGGGAGGCTTGCCGATACATCGCCGCGCGAACCGCCCGACGCGCCCTGGTCAGGCCGCTCCTGCCGAGGAAGATGGCGGCGTGTTTCCGTATCGGCGTGTCGCCCATGGGTCGTGCTAGCTGCGTACGGCGTGCACGACCTCGGCGTGCAGGCTGTCGGCGCGCGCGGTGATCTCCTCGATGCGCAGCAACGCGGGCGCGAACTTGTCGCCCAGCGCTGCGGGCAGCGAGGCCAGGTTGATCTCGATGTTGAGCCGCGAGCTCGTGGCGGCGGCGCGTGCCGCGTCGGCCGCGGCGCCGATGTCGGTGACGACGTTCGGGTTGCCGATCGGCAGCAGCTCAGCGGCCAGCGACAGCACCTCGTCGGCCTCGTCGACCACCGCCGCGGGCACGCGTGCCGCCTCCACCAGGGCGGCGTTGATCGCCTCGGTGCGGGCCGCGGTCTCCTCGCCGGTGGCTTTCGGGAGCTTGTACGCGGCGCCCACCGCGGTGAACGCGGCCGCGTCGGCATCCGCCAGGGCCAGCGCGCGTGCGCGGGCCGCGTCGGCGGCCTCGATGATGCGGTCCACGATCGGCCGGTGCTCGGCGTCCTTGGCCCGGGTCGTGTAGCGGGCGACCATGCCGATCAGTGCCGCGCCCTGCGCCGCGTGCAGCGCGGCCACCGCACCGCCGCCGGGTGCGGGGATCTTGGCGGCCAGATCGGACAGGTACTGCGCGAGGGTGACCTCACCGAAGGAAGACGCAGTTTCCTGGGACGACGTGCTCGGCTGCGACACGGGTTGCCTTTCGTTCTCCGGCGGCGTGAATTAATGATCACGCTACCGCCTGCGGCCGTGCGCACCCTGCCCGACCACCGCGTCGGACGGCCGGTGCGCAGTCGGCGCAAACCTGGGGTTATGTTGAGCACATGCGGATCGGATTGGGCATCAACTATTCGGGCGGCTTCAAGGAAGCGGCCGCCGAAGTGGCCGACCTCGAACGGGCCGGACTCGACACCGTCTTCGTGCCCGAGGTGTACTCCTTCGACGCGGTCAGCGCGCTCGGCTACCTCGCCGCGAAGACCGAGCGACTGCAGCTGGCCTCCGGCATCCTGCAGATTTACACCCGTACCCCCAGCTTGACGGCGATGACCGCCGCTGGCCTCGATTTCGTCTCCGAGGGCCGGTTCCTGCTCGGCCTCGGCGCGTCGGGCCCGCAGGTGATCGAGGGTTTCCACGGCGTGCCCTACGACGCGCCGATCGGGCGCACCAGGGAACTGGTGGAGATCTGCCGCAAGGTGTGGCGCCGGGAACGGCTCGAATACCAGGGCAAGCACTACCGGATCCCGCTGCCCGAGGGCGAGGGCACCGGCCTCGGCAAGCCGCTGAAGCTGATCAATCACCCGGTGCGCGAACGCATTCCGGTGCTGCTCGCGGCGCTCGGCCCGAAGAACGTGGAGCTGGCCGCCGAGATCGCCGAAGGCTGGCAGCCGATCTTCTTCCTGCCCGAGCGGGCCAAGGAGGTCTGGGGCGCGTCGCTGGACGCGGGCCTGGCCAAGCGCGACCCCGCCCTCGGCAAGCTGGACGTGTTTGCCGGTCCGGCGCTGGCCATCGGCGAGAACGTGACGCCGCTGCTGGAGTTCGTCAAGCCGCACCTGGCCCTCTACATCGGCGGCATGGGCGCCAAGGGCAAGAACTTCTACCACACCCTCGCCACCAAGTACGGCTACGGCGCCGAGGCGGACCGCATCCAGGAGCTGTACCTGGCCGGGCGCAAGGAAGAGGCGGCCAAGGTGGTGCCGGACGATCTGGTCCGCGACATCTCGCTGGTCGGACCGGCCGGTTTCGTCAAGGAACGTATCGCCGCCTTCCGCGAGGCGGGCGTCACCGTCCTGAACGTGGTGCCGATGGCCGCCACGCCCGCCGAGCGGGTCAAGCTGATCGAGCAGCTGCGCGAGCTGGTCTGACGAACGCGACGGGGGGTAGGGGGGGGGGGGGCGGGGG